>JAGCEZ010000116.1 GCA_017650365.1 Fibrobacterales bacterium
CCCGGCCGACACCGCCGCCCAGGCCGCGCAGGCCGAGGCCGCCCCGGCCGCCAAGAAGGAATCGGTCATCGAGAACCCGCTCGAACTGATCCTGGTGACCCTCGCCTACGCCCTCGTGCTCGGCGTGGTCATCTTCACCGGCGAATCGGACTAGTTCCGGCGACCGGACCGAAATCGAGAAAGGCGGCCCTCCGGGACCGCCTTTCCTTTTCTCCGTTTCTAAATTTGGGGCACGGTTCTCGAAGAGCCTCACTCAACCCAAAACAGAGCGGGACATTATGTCTGGACATTCCAAGTGGGCCAACAATAAGCACAAGAAGATGAAAAACGACGCGGCGAAGCAGTCGCTGTGGGGCAAGATCGCCAAGGAAATCACCGTGGCGGCCAAGCTCGGCGGCGGCGACCCCGACGGCAACCCCCGTCTCCGCGCCGCGATGCTGAAGGCCCGCTCGAACTCGATGCCCAACCGCAACATCGAAAGCGCCATCGCCATCGGCGTGGGCAACAGCGACACCTCCAACATGGAGAGCATGGTCTACGAAGGCCGCGGCCCCGCCGGCACCGCCTTCATCGTCACCGCCCTGACCGACAACAAGACGCGCACCGTCGCCGCGGTCCGCAACATCTTCACCAAGGCGGGCGGCTCGCTGGGCGAAACGAACTCCGTGGCCTGGGACTTCAAGCTCTGCGGCCAGATCGTCGTCGAGAAGAGCGCCGTCGAAGAGGAGAAGCTGATGGACATCGCGCTGGAAGCCGGCGCCGACGACATCGACTCCGAAGGCGAGAACTACGAGATCACCACCACCTTCGAGAACTTCGACGCGGTCTCCCGCGCCCTCGACGCGGCCAAGATCCCGATGCTCTCCGCCGAAACCGGCTACGTGCCCTCGAACCCCAACGCCGTCGACGCGGCCACCGCCCAGAAGATCCAGAATCTGGTCGACAAGTTCGAGGAAAACGACGACGTCCAGGATGTCTACCACAACGCCGAATTCCCCGAAGACTTCTGATCTTCGCCAGGGCGGGATCTGGCTGGGGATCGACCCCGGCTCCCGCGTGACGGGCTATGCGCTGCTCGAGGACCTCGGGCAGCGCGTTCGCGTCCTCGAGTACGGCGTCTTCCGCGCGAAGGAGGGCGACCCGCTGGAGTCCCGCATCCTCCAGATCGCGACGCCCCTGAAGCAGAGGATCGAGCAGTACCGCCCCGACCACCTGGTGATGGAGAGCGCCTTCGTCCAGAAGAACGTCCGCTCCGCGCTGGTCCTGGGGCACGTGCGCGGAGCCGTGATGCTCCTTGCCGCGCAGGAGGGGATCCCCTTCTCCGAACTCTCGCCCGCCTCGGTCAAGCAGGCCGTGACCGGGAAGGGGGCGGCCGACAAGCAGACCGTGGCCTGGATGATGCAGCGCCACCTCCAGCTCGTGGAGCTCCCCTCGCCCGCGGACGCCTCCGACGCCCTGGCGATCGCCTGGGCCGGGCTGACCGCCTCCCGGAACCCCCTGGCCGGGCGCTGAATCCGGGCGCGAATCTGCTAGATTTGGCCTACTATGGCCGAAAACCGCGAAGAGCACCAGAACTTCCTCGAAGAGATCATCTCCGAACACCTCGCCGCCGGGAAATACCCGTCGATCCGGACCCGCTTCCCCCCGGAACCGAACGGCTACCTCCACATCGGGCACGCGAAGTCGATCTGCCTGAACTTCGGCCTCGCGAAGAAGTTCGGCGGCAAGTGCAACCTCCGCATGGACGACACCAACCCCGAGAAGGAGGGGGTGGAATACGTCGACAGCATCCAGGAAGACCTGAAGTGGCTCGGCTGGCAGTGGGACGGCGACGTCCACTACGCCTCCGAGTACTTCGACCGGCTCTACGAATTCGCGAAGAAGCTGATCCGCGACGGCAAGGCCTACGTCTGCTCGCTGAACGAGGAGCAGCTGCGCGAATACCGCGGCACCGTCACCGAGCCCGGCCGCCCCAGCCCCGACCGCGACCGCCCCGCCGAGGAGAGCCTCGACCTGCTCGAGCGGATGAAGAAGGGCGAGTTCGAGGAGGGCAAGTACACCCTCCGCGCCAAGATCGACATGGCCAGCCCCAACATGAAGATGCGCGACCCGCTGATCTACCGCATCCGCCGGATCGAGCACCACCACCTCGGCGCGGGCTGGAACATCTACCCGATGTACGACTTCGCGCACGGCCTCTCCGACGCGATCGAGCACATCACCCACTCGATCTGCACGCTGGAGTTCGACAACAACCGCGAGCTCTACGACTGGTTCGTGCAGGCGGTGGACCCCGACGGCCTCGCGACCGCGGGCCGCGAGCCGCACCAGTACGAGTTCGCGCGCCTCAACCTCGCCTACACGGTGATGAGCAAGCGCAAGCTGAAGCAGCTGGTGGAGGAAGGCCACGTGGACGGGTGGGACGACCCGCGCATGCCGACCGTCTGCGGGCTGCGCCGCCGCGGCTACACGCCCGAGTCGATCCGCGACTTCGCCGACCGCATCGGCGTGGCGCGCCGCGACAACGTCGTGGACCCCGCGCTCCTCGAGTTCTGCGTCCGCGAGCACCTGAACAAGATCGCGCCGCGCCGCATGGCCGTGCTCGACCCGATCGAGCTGGTGATCGAGAACTGGCCCGAAGGGAAGACCGAGACGGTCGAGGTGGTCAACAACCCCGAGAACCCCGAGGCGGGCTCCCGCAAGGTCCCCTTCTCGGGCCGTCTCTTCATCGAGCGCGACGACTTCAAGCCCGAGCCCCCGCCGAAGTACTTCCGTCTGGCCGTGGGCCGCGAGGTGCGGCTGCGCTGCGCCTACTTCGTGAAGGCGACCCGCTTCGAAACCGACCCGGAAGGGAACGTGACGAAGGTCTACGCGACCTACGACCCCGCGACCGCGGGCGGGAACGCCCCGGACGGCCGCAAGGTGAAGGCGACGATCCACTGGGTGAGCGCCGAGCACGCGAAGACCGTCGTGGCTCGCCTCTACGACCGGCTCTTCCGCGTCGAGGCGCCCGACGTCGCGCCCGAGGGCGGCACCTTCCTCGACAACCTGAACCCCGGTTCGCTCAAGGTCCTGGAGAACGTCAAGGTGGAGCCCTCGCTGGCCGAACTCCGCCCGGGCGACAAGGTCCAGTTCGAGCGCGTCGGCTACTTCTGCGCCGACGTCCGCTTCTCCAAGCCGGGCGCGCCCGTATTCAACCGCACCGTCACGCTCAAGGACGAGTGGGCGAAGATCCAGGCGAAAGGCTGATCCAAGGTCCGGAAACGGAGACGGCGGCCCGCGCGGCCGCCGTCTTTTCATATATGCCTTTTTCCGGCGGCCGCTACTCCCGGGCGCACTCCTCCCACCGCCCGGGCGTTCCCGCGGCCTCCAGGCCGCGCATCTCCAGCGCGCGGTCCACGCGGCACCAGGAGCTTCCGAGCGTCCGCTCGCCGGCCTTCGCCGGGTCGAGTTCGAGCGAATGGCGCTCCTCCACCGGGAAGGGGTTCGCCGGATCGGTCGCGGGCATGTACTCCACCGAGTCGATCGCCGTCTGGCCGCAGAGCAGGAGCATCAGCTGGCGCGTGTTCGCCATGTTGAACGCCTGGTAGTTCCAGTCGGCGAAATCGACGCTGTCGCGCCCGAGCACGACGACGTCGCCCGGGAGGATCTCCAGCTCGGGGAGCTCGAGCCGGGTCGAGGCCGCGGAGGAGCCCCGGCTCTTGGCGACGGCGCAGCCGGAGAGCACGAGCGTGTCGGGCGTCGCGTTCGCCAGCTCCATCCACTCCCAGTCGTCGCCGGAGGACTTCGGGAAGGGGAAGAGCTCGCTGAAGACCACCTCGCCGGGGAGCTCGACGGCGCGGCGCGCGCGGCCGGGGAACGAAAGCGAGGCACGGACCTCGCCCGGCTCCTTCAGTTCGACGACGAGCGAGACGCCGGCCTGCGTGCTGGAGAGGTCGAGCGAGATCTCCCGCACGGAACGGTCGACGGGGAACGGGGCGTCGAGGCTGTAGAGCGTGTCCCCGGACGCGCCCCAGACGCGCACCGACACGGTCCAGTCGTCCGCGAAGAGGACGCGCGACGCGGAGAAGGTCCCGCGGACGGCGCCGATCTCCAGCGGCGCGCGGACCGTGTCGCCCGGGCGCGCGAGGACCAGGACGCCGCCGGCGACGCCCATCGGGTTCCCGGCCCCGAGGGGCAGCGCGGCGACGAGGTCGGCGAAGAGCGGGTCCAGCTCGAGGGCGACCTCGTTGCTCCCTGCGGCGAGGTCCCGTTCCGCGAATCCGTAGTAGAGCCGCCGGGCGGCGGCGTCCGTCACCCAGCCCTCGACCGTGCGCGCCTCCCCGGGCGGGAGTCCCTCGAACTCCACGGTTCCCGCGACCGGGCCGCGCTTCAGCGCGGGCTCCATTCCCTGACCCGAGATCCGGACCGAGAGCGTGTCGTCCGGGAGAAGAGTTCCGCGCGCGGCGGCGCGCACGCCCAGGCGCGCCTCCCCGCCCGAGGCTCCGGCGGTTCCCGGCCCCTCTCCGCATCCCGCGAGCAGCGCGAGCGCGCCGAGCGCGAATACGTCCAATGCGCGGCGCACGCGCGCCCCGCGGTTCCTGCAAGTGTCCTGATTCATGTCGCTTCCTTCGCCGAACGCGAGAAAGCGCTTCCCGTTCCGCCGCGAAATATAGCCGAAAACGGACCTGCGCGGAGCCCGGCTCACTCCCCGTCGCCGGCCTTGACGTTCCAGACGGGCCGGATCCGCGTCTCGACGTCGCAGGTCTCCCCGATCTGCCCGACGATCTCCTCCGCCGGCTTGTAGGCCATGGGCGATTCGTCGATCGTCGCCGCGGAGACGGAGGTCGTGTAGATCCCCGCCATGGCGCTCCGGAAGTCCTGCATCCGCAGCGTCTCGCGGGCGGCCGTGCGCGAAAGGACGCGGCCCGCGCCGTGCGGCCCGGAGAAGTTCCAGTCGGGGTTCCCCTTCCCGCGGACGATCAGGCTTCCGTCGCGCATGTTCAGCGGGACGATCGCCCGTTCTCCGGCCGCGAGCGAGATCGCGCCCTTCCGGACGATTCCGTTCCCGAGGTCGATGTAGTTGTGGACCGTGCAGAACTTCTCGACCAGGAACTTCTTCAGGTTGAACGCCCGGACGATCTCGTCGAGCATCGCCTCGCGGTTCCACGCCGCGAACTCCTGCGCCCACTTCATGTCGTTCAGGTAGTCGTCGAGCGCCTCGCCCTCCAGCCAGGCGAGGTGGTCCGGGACGTCCGAGTCGCCGCGCGCGTCGCGGAGTTCGCACGCCAGCTTCTGGTAGTGCCGCGCGACCTCGACCCCCAGGTGCCGCGAGCCGGAGTGGATCACGAGCCAGTGGTCGCCCGTCTCCTCGTCGCGGTCCAGCTCGCCGAAGTGGTTGCCGCCGCCCAGCGTGCCGACCGACAGAAGCAGCTTTTTCCGGTCGACCGGCGCCCGGACGTTCTCCAGATGGACGTTCGCGGCGAAGGCGTGCGGCCCGCGGCGGTGGTTCCATCCCATCGGGATCTCGTTCCGCCAGACCCTGTCCAGACGCTTCAGCCCCATCTCGTTCCCGAAGATCGCACGGGTCCTCTTCCCGTCGAACCGCGCGACGAGCATGCCGCACCCGATGTCCACGCCGACGAAGTTGGGCACGACGCGGCCCGCGATCTTCTGCGTGAAGCCGATGCAGATCCCGGCGCCGCCGTGCAGGTCGGGCATGACGCGGATCTTCGAACCCTCGGCGGCCTTCGAGTCCAGCACCTCCTCGATCTGCCGGACGCACTCGGGCTCGACCTTCTCCCGGTCCTGGAAAACGACCGCGTCGGCGCGGGCTCCCTTGATCTCGAACATCTTTTCCTCCTTTCCTTCCGGCAATCTAGCCGTTTTTCCCGTCATGGAAACGACGGGAACCGGAAACGGAGGCGCGGAAAACGGCGGTCAGGGCCGCAGCAGGCTCCGGTCGGCCTCGTAGCGCGGATGGCGGTCGAGGATGTAGATGATGGCGTCGGGCATGTCGATCTGCTTCTTCGCGCCGACCGACTCGAACCCGCGCAGGACCTTGGAGAGCGTCTGCCTCAGGTCGAGCTTCCAGGCGTTGTTCTCCTTCGCGAAGCAGAAGAGCGGGACGCCGGAGGCGCGCTTCAGGCCGCGCCAGGCACGGTCGTCCTCGTACCAGAACTCGCCGAGGTCCTTCCGCGCGAACATCCTGTCCAGCGGATGCTGCGACATCACGGCGGGGAGCACGTCGTCGCGGTGGTAGCTGTCGATCTCGTGGTTGCGGTAGAGGAAGCGGACGCCGAGGACGATGAACATCTCCTCGAAGGGGCGTTCGCGGAGCTCCTCCTCGGGCATCCGCTCGATGGAGAGGATCAGCGTGTCGAGCCAGTCGTAGGACTCCTGGGTGACGAGCTGCTCGAACCGCGCGTGGTCGCGTTCGCGGATCGAGCGGTCGAGCGCGTTCCAGAGCGCGTCCAGGTTGTCGAGGTGCTCCGCCTCGCCGAGGACTTCGCCCTGGGGGCGCTTTCCGGAGGAGGCGCAGCCGGCGAGGAGCGCGGCCAGAAGCGCGAAGATGGCTATTTTCGGGAGATGGCGGAGACGCATGGAGACCAATATAGAAACCGCCCTTCCGGCCCCTCCGCGGACCGCGGGGAGGAGCGGGAGTTCCGCGCCCTGCTCGCGCTGCCGGAGGCGGAGTTCGCGGCGCTGTGCGAAACGGACCGCATGCAGCTCGGGGGCCCGGGCGGCCAGCACCGCAACCGCGTGAAGACCGGCGTCCGGCTGCGCCACCCCCGCTGGCCCGACTTCGAAGGGGTCTCGGGCGAAAGCCGCGACGGCGGGCGCAACCTCCTCGCCGCGGCGCGCCAGCTCCGGCTCGTCCTCGCGTGCGCGCTGCGCTTCCCGTTTCCGGAGGAACTTCCCGCGCTTCCGTGGCCGGCCGCGTCGGCGATTTCGCCGGACCACCCGCTCGCCCCGCTCTGGGTCTCGCTCGCGCTCGACGCCCTCGCGGAGGAAAACGGCTCGCCCGCCGCCGCGGCCGCGCGCCTCGGGCGCAGCACGAGTTCGTACCTGCGCAACCTCCGCGCGCAGAAGCTCGCCTGGGCCGCGGCGCAGAAGATCCGCGCCGCGCTCGGCCTCCCGCCCCTCAAGGCGCCCGGTTGTTAGCTTTTCCGCATGGCGTTCCCGGACCTCCTCCAGCTGCTCTCCCCCGAATGGACGCTCCCCGCGCTGCCCGTCCTGGGCTACGCCGAAACGCACTACAAGTTCCGGCTCCCCTGGTCGCCTCTCCACAGACGCCAGCCCGAACTGATCGCCGACGTCCCCTCGACCGTCGCCCCCGGGGAACCGTGCCCGCTCTTCCTGGTCGCGCGCCACGCGGACCTCTTCCCCGTCGTGATCCGCTCGCTCTCGTGCGACGTCCGCCGGTTCGCCGACGGCGCCGACGCCCCGCGGATCCTCCGGAAGACGATCGAGCGCGAAGTCCGGCTCGACTGTCCGTTCCACTTCCTCGAGTTCGACCTCGGCCTTCCCGACGAACCGGGCGAATGGTCGGTCAACGTCCGCATCGACTGGACCGACCGCCGGGGACGGCGCCGCTCCGCGCTCAACGCCAACTGGCCGGGAGTCGGGCATCTCGCGCTGCGCGTCGTCCGGTTCGGGCACGGCTCCCCCGTCCCCGCGGACTGGCGCGGCGGCGACCTCCACGTCCACACCGCCTACACGAGCGACCCCGTGGAGTTCGGCGCGAGCCCGGCCATGCTCCAGCGCGCCGCGAAGGCCATGGGAATGGACTGGTTCGCCTGCACCGACCACTCCTACGACTTCTCCTGGTCGAGCGCGGACACGCGCGAGCCGTGCGACCCGAAGGCCAAGCGCCGGGCGCTGCTCGAGGAGATCTCCGAACTCCCCGGCGGGCCCGTCGCGCTCCCGGGCGAGGAGGTCAGCTGCGGGAACTGCCTCGGGCAGAACGTCCACATGCTCGTGCTCGGGAACGAGGAGCACATCGAGGGGCTCGGCGACTCCGGGCGGCGCTGGTTCAACAACAGGCCCGACCTTTCGATCCCCGAGGCGATCGAACGCGCCGCCGGTCTCCCCTGCTACGCCGCGCATCCCCGCGCGACGATGGGGCTCGCGGAACGCGCGGTCTTCCGGCGCGGCGTCTGGCACCCCGAGGACCTGCGCCCCGGGCTGACGGGAATCCAGTTCTGGAACGGCGCGACCCGCCAGGACTTCCTCAACGGCCGCGCCTTCTGGATCCGGCGTCTGATGCAGGGCGAGTTCTGGCTCCCGGGCGGCGGCACCGACGCGCACGGCGACCTCAACCGCTCCACCGGCGTCAAGACGCCGCTCGTCTCGCTCTGGGCGAACCGCGACCACCTCTTCGGCGCCGTGCGCACGTGGGTCCCCGTCGGCTCCGGGAACTTCGGCGCGAAGGAGCTCGCCGCCGCCCTCAAGGGCCCGGCCACGCTGGTCGGGAACGGCCCCTGGCTCGAAGCGCGCCGCGAGGCGTCGGGCGCAATTTACGTCCATGCGAAAAGCACGCCCGACCTCGGCGAGATCGAGCGCGTCGTCCTCTTCACCGGACTCGAAGGCGCCGTCGCCGAGGCGGCGCGGTCCATCGGGCCCGAATCGGGGAAGACGCTCGGGCACGAGGTGGAGCTGCGCGTGGAGCCCAGCCCGCAGGCGCGCCACTTCCGGGCCGAGGTCGTCACGACGAAAAAAGCCAGAGCGCTTGTCTCCGCGCTCCGGCTTTCCTGAACGTTCTTCCTTTCCGCTAGCCGAGCAGCTGCTGCACCAGCCCGCTCACGGCGCGGCCGTCCGCGCGGCCCTTGGTCTTCGGCGAGACGATCTTCATCACCGCGCCCATGTCCTTGCGGCTCGTCGCGCCGGCCTCGGCGATCGCGTCGCGCACGATCTTCTCCAGCTCCTCGGCGCTCAGCGCCGCGGGCAGGTAGCCGCGCATGGCGTCGGCCTTCGCGGTCTCCTCGGCCACCAGGTCGTCGCGTCCGGCCTTGCGGAACTGCTCGATCGCGTCGCCCTTCTGCTTCAGCGAGCGGGAGATGGCGTCGATGCAGGTCTCGTCGGTGATGTCGGTCTGCGCGTTGATCGCGATGTTCTTGATGTCGGAGTGCAGCGTGCGCAGCGCGTCGAGCTTGAGGTGGTCCTTGGCCTTCATCGCCTCCTTCACGTCGGCGAGAATGCGGTCGAGGATCGCGGACTGGGATGTCATCTTGGGCCTCCTGTATGTGGGTTCGGGGGCAAAAATAGCCCAAATTCGGCCCGGCGGCCGCCCCTCCCGCCCCGTAAGCCGTTGCAAATCAACGACTTGCGTCTCTTGGAGAAGAAAAAGAGGAAAACACAAGATATTGTGCCCACAAGTTCGCGGAAATACATTATATTGTCCTCAGAGAGAAAGACAAACCCACGCGGACAACAAGGAAACGACCGCGAAAAACGCCGGCGGGAGCCGGGAGGACACATGTTCCAGCAGATCAGAAAGCGCGACGGGTCGCTCGTCGATTTCGACCAGACCAAGATCACCCACGCCATCGAACGCGCCGCCCGCGCCTGCGGCGGCACCGACATGGAGCGCGCCGCCCGCCTCTCCCGCATGGTCGTCTTCCAGGCCGAGTCCCGCTTCGGCGACCACATCCCGGACGTCGAAGAGCTCCAGGACCTGGTCGAAGAGACCCTGATCCGCAACAGCCACGTCCGCACGGCCAAGGCCTACATCCTCTACCGCGAACGCCGGAAGAACGCGCGCAACCAGGACGCGATGGCCGAGGCGACCATCGAGATGTTCGACAACTACCTGAACGAGAAGGACTGGCGCATCAACGAGAACGCCAACCAGCAGCGTTCGGTCAACGGCCTGAACAACTACGTCCGCGAGAACTTCACCCAGTACTACTGGCTGAAGCGCATCTACCCCACCGAAGTGAGCCAGGCCCACGAATCCGGCGACGCCCACATCCACGACCTCGGCTTCCTCGGCCCGTACTGCGCCGGCTGGGACCTCCGCCAGCTCCTGACCGACGGCTTCGGCGGCGTGCCCGGCAAGGTCGAGTCCCGCCCGGCCAAGCACCTCCGCTCGTTCCTCGGCCAGATCGTCAACTCCACCTTCACCACGCAGGGCGAATGCGCCGGCGCGCAGGCCTGGAGCAGCATCGACACCTACTGCGCCCCCTTCATCCGCCACGACAACCTCTCGCTGGAACAGGTGAAGCAGTGCCTGCAGGAGTTCATCTTCAACCTGAACGTGCCCACCCGCGTCGGGTTCCAGTGCCCCTTCTCGAACCTCACGTTCGACATCCGCCCCCCGAAGACCCTCGAGAACACCGCGGTCATCATCGGCGGCCAGCCGCAGGAGACCACCTACGGCGAATACCAGGAGGAGATGGACATCTTCAACCAGGCCTTCTGCGCCGCGATGATGGAAGGCGACGCGAAGGGCCGCGTCTTCACGTTCCCGGTCCCCACGCTCAACATCGTGAAGGACTTCCCCTGGGAATCGCCCGCGGTCAAGGCGTTCATGGAGCTGACCCGCCGCTACGGCTCGCCCTACTTCGCCAACTACGTCAACTCCGACCTCAACCCCGAGGACGCGGTCTCGATGTGCTGCCGTCTCCGCCTCGACACGCGCGAGCTCCGCAAGCGCGGCGGCGGCCTCTTCGGCTCGAACCCGCTCACCGGCTCGATCGGCGTCTACACCATCAACCTCCCCCGCCTCGGCTACAAGGCCAACAACGAGAAGGAGTTCCTCGAAGGGCTCTTCCAGCAGCTGGAGATCGGCCGCACGCACCTCGAGCTGAAGCGCAAGGTGATCGAGGACCAGACCAACCGCGGGCTCTACCCCTACTCGGCGCACTACCTGCGCAACGTGAAGGAGCGCACCGGCGAGTACTGGTACAACCACTTCAACACCATCGGCATCGTCGGCATGCACGAGGCGATGCAGAACCTCTACGGGAAGGACAACGGCATCCAGACGCCCGAAGGCAAGGCCTTCGCCATCCGCGTGCTGAACTTCATCCGCGACACGCTGCGCCAGTTCCAGGACGAGACGCACCACGTCTACAACCTCGAGGCGACTCCGGCGGAAGGCACCTCCTACCGCCTCGCGCGCATCGACAAGCAGCGCTACCCGCAGATCATCACCTCGGGCACCGACGAGCCCTACTACACCAACTCGGCGCAGCTCCCCGTGGGCTACACCAGCGACATCCTGACGATGATGGACCACCAGGACGACATCCAGTCGCTCTACACGGGCGGCACGGTCCAGCATCTCTACATGGGCGAATCCCCCGAATCGGGCGAGCAGTGCGCCGCCCTGATCCAGAGGCTCTTCTCCAAGTACAAGATGCCCTACATCAGCATCACGCCGACCTTCAGCGTCTGCCCGGACCACGGCTACATCAAGGGCGAAAAGCACGAATGCCCGACCTGCCACCGCGACACCGAGATCTGGACGCGCGTGACCGGCTACCTGCGCCCGGTGCAGCACTACAACCTCGGCAAGAAGGAAGAGTTCAAGGACCGCCAGATGCTCAAGATCGAGTCCGCCCTCCCGAAGGACAAGGACGCGGTTTGCGCATAAAGGGATTCGAGCCCTTCAGCGCCTCCGACTGGCCGGGCCGCCTCGCCGCGGTGATTTTCTGCGGCGGGTGCAACCTGGCCTGCGGGTACTGCCACAACTCGCGGCTGATCCACGACGCCGCGCCCTGGCTGGACGAAGAGGAAGTCTTCGCCGAGCTGGAGCGGCGCCGTTTCATGCTCGACGGCGTGGTGGTCAGCGGCGGGGAATCGACGCTGCAGCCGGACCTGGCCGAAAAGACCGCCCGTCTGAAGGAGATGGGCTATCTGGTCAAGCTCGACACCAACGGGCTGCGCCCCGAGGTCCTGAAGCCGCTCCTGGAATCGGGTTCGGTGGACTTCGTCGCGCTCGACTTCAAGACTCCCCTGGACGACGCGTGGCTCGCGAAGATCTGCGGCGCGCGCCCCGGAAGCGCGGAGAGGATCCGCGAGAGCTACCGGATCGTCGCGGAATCCGGCGCGGAACGCGAGTGGCGCACGACGTGCGCGCCCGGCGTCACGGGCGAGGCGCTGCTGCGCATGGCGGACGAACTCCGGGAGATCGCCGGGCCCGAGGCTCCGTGGTTCTGGCAGCAGTACCGCGTGCCCGAACAGGGCGCGGACCCCGCGCTGGAGCCCGCGCTCGGGTTCGGCGAGGTCTCCGTCCTGCGGGAGCGCGCGATCCCCAGACCCGAACTGCGCGGCTGGGACGTGGACAGCGGGCGTTGACCGTGGGCCTCGCGGAAACCCTTCTCCTGGCGCTCGCCCTCGCCATGGTCACGTTCGTCCTCTCTTGGGTCGGCGGGACCTTCGGCGCAATCCTCGGCGAACGGGGCGGCTCGCGCGCCGAAATCGCCGGCGGCCTCGTCCTGATCGCCCTCGGCGCCAAAATCCTCGTCGAGCACCTCTCGGCGGGCTGAAGGGACGGTCGCTTTCGAACCCGCGAAAAATCGCGGATTCCAGGCCTTAAAGCAATCGCCGTCAACGGGAATCGCGATGTATATTCCGATTTGAGAAAGGTTCCGGAAGACTGTTCCCGATGGCAACTCGAAAACGAAAAGTACCCCGATCGATTCTGATCCTGCTCGCGCCAGTGCTCCTCCTGTCGGCGTTCGCGCTACGGGAGGGCTTCGGCGCATCGCGGGAATCGGCAGCCGGCGAACAGTCCGATTCCGTCGAGACGACGAGGCCGGAACGGGACACGGACGAATGGCGAGTCAGGCTTCCGTCGGAGGAGCGCATGGGAATTCGCCCCGAAAACGCACGACTCCCGGGAGAAATTCTCTCCATCGTCTTCGCCCACCGCAGCGGCTTGGCGGACATCAGCGAGAAGTTCATGGAGACGGACTACAGGCGCCTGGTGATTTCCCTGCGAATCGGCGCGAAAGGAGACGTCAAGGAATTGTCCATCCTCCCCGCCGGCGAACCCGAGGAAAAGTTCAAGGCGGCCGTTTCGGAATTCATCCGGAGCTGGTCGTTCCCGTCCTCCATGGTAGAGACCTTCGTCATCATCCCGTTGGAATTTTTCCGTTCAGAGGAAGCCGGGCGCGCCCCCGCGCCAATCTACAGCGGCATCTAGACGCAAGGCGACGCGGAAAGGCGCCCCGACGAGCCGGTCCAGAAACCTCAATCGCGCACCTACATCTCCGATTTGGTGATGGACACCGATTTTCAGGACGTTTTGAGGCACGAAATGACCCACCAGCTTCTCGTCACCGCGCGGCAGCTGCTGACCGCGAAAAACCGGCACCGCGAAAAACCTACTACGACAGCGAAACGAACAAGGCCTACATCAGCAGAAACTTCGAGGTGCGTAAGGCGCTAAAGAGTATTTTTGACGCGTACTCCGCGTTTCAGCGTCCCAACTGAGAACTTGTATGGTGAAACGATTCTCAATCGTCGCGCTGTCGTTCATCGCCGTCTTGGCGCTGGCGTTCATCGCCGTCTTGTCGTTAACGCAAACGGACTCCGGGCCGCAAGGCCCGGTTTCCGGGAGCGGGATTTCCCGCAACGCCGCCGCGGAGCATGTCGATGGCTATCGTCTTCCCTACAATCTTCCCCTGCCCTACAATCCGAACGCGGAAATCATCTCCTGTCACGGAGACCTCGGTTTGACGGTAAATCCAGGCTCGGCGCTCGCGGAATGGTCCGTTTTTCAATCAGCCCAAGCGCGCAAACCCGAAATAGCCCGGTTATACCAACGACATCTTTCGAAGTTGCCCCCGGGCGTTCCCTTTTTCGACGGCCAATTGTCGATTGACGTGAAGATCGGAGAAGACGGAATTGTTTCGCGCGCTATGATTGGTTCTTCCGAAACGGGAAACGACGCCTTTGACCGCGAAATTCGCCAAAGCATCGAAAGCTGGACGTTTCCGCCTTCTTCGGGAATCTCGTTGGCGCGACTGACATGGAGGTTTCACTGCCCGACCTTTTGGGTTCCGGGCGGCGCCGCGTCCTGAACTTCGCGAACGGCAAGACCGATCTCGCCGAAGTTTACCGTCAGACAATGACGAAACCAGCGAACGCGCTCCCGCCAAAGGAAGGCTCCCGCGAGGGAGCCTTCTTCCTTTTCATCTGGCGCGCAGCGCGATCGTACGCACTGATCCCTAGTTCATTCCCAGCCGGCGCAGCCCCTTCTGCCCGATGTCCCTGCGGAAGAAGGACTTCTCCATCTCGACCTGCGCGACGCCGGCGTAGGCGCGGTCCAGCGCCTGCTTCAGGTCGTCGCCGCGGCCGACGATTCCGAGCACGCGCCCGCCCGCGCTGACCAGCTTGCCGTCCTTGCGGGCGGTGCCGGCGTGGATGACGTGCGCCCCTTCGGGCATGGCGTCGCAGCCGCGGATCTCCATCCCCTTGGGGTAGGAGCCCGGATAGCCCTCGGCGGCCACCACGACGATCGCGGCGGAACCGGCGTTTTCCTCCACGCGCAGCTCCTTGAGGCGCCCGGTGGCGGCCTTGTGGAGCAGCTCCAGCACGTCGCCCTTGTAGAGCGGGAGGACCACCTGGCATTCGGGGTCGCCGAAGCGGCAGTTGTATTCCACCACGCGCGGCCCTTCGGCGGTCTGCATGATGCCGACGTAGAGCGTGCCGCGGTAGGGGCATCCCTCGGCGACCATCCCCTCGAGGGTCGGCTCCACGATGCGCTTCTTCACCTGTTCGAGCACCTCGGGCGTGACCACGGGCGCGGGGGCGTAGGCGCCCATCCCGCCGGTGTTGGGCCCCTTGTCGCCGTCGAAGACGCGCTTGTGGTCCTGAGCGCTCGAGAGCATCACGTAGTCCCTGCCGTCGCAGACCGCGAAGAGCGACGCCTCTTCGCCGGACATGAACTCCTCGACGACCACTTCGCGCCCGGACTCGCCGAAGACCGCCTTCTCGCCGAGCATGTCGGTCAGCGCCTCTTCGGCCTGGGCCAGCGTTTCGCAGACGATGGCGCCCTTGCCCGCGGCCAGGCCCGAGGCCTTCACGACGATCGGCGCGCCCTTTTCGCGGACGAACGCCAGCGCGGCGTCGAGGTCGACAAACGTCTCGAACGCCGCCGTCGGGATGCCGTACTTTTTCATCACCGCCTTGGAGAAGGCCTTGCTCCCTTCCAGGCGCGCGGCCAGCGCCGACGGGCCGTAGGAGGGAATGCCCGCCTCGGAGAGGCGGTCGGTCAGCCCGGCCACCAGCGGCCCCTCGGGGCCGACGACGACGAAGTCGATCCCGCGCTCCTTCGCGAGCGCGACGATGCCGTCCAGGTCGTCCGCCTTGACGGGGACGCATTCGCCCAGCTCGGCCATGCCGGGGTTGCCCGGCGCGCAGAGCAACAGTTCGCACTTGGGCGACTTCTTCACTTCGCGGGCGATCGCGTGTTCGCGGCCGCCGGAACCAACAACGAGAACTTTCATGTCGACCTCATCTGGTGGGGAAAATCAATCCAAAAAGAGCTTGAACCGCAGGATGTCCTGGAACGTGACGTAGAGGAAGAAGGCCAGGAAGAAGTACATCGCCCCGGTCTGGATCCTCTCCTGCACCTTGCGCGAAAGCGGCTTGCCGCGGATTCCCTGCAGCAGCAGGAAGCAGAGCACTCCCCCGTCGGTGATGGCCAGCGGAAGGAGGTTCATCACGCCGAGGTTCATCGAGATCAGCGCAAGGAGCATCGCCGCGGCGGCGAAGTCCTCCTGCCACGTGCGCCCGATCACCTGCACGATTCCCACAGGCCCGGACATCGCGCGGACCTTCACCTCCCCGCGGGCCATGCGCGCCAGATAGCGGATCGGCGCGACGGCGTAGGAGATTCCCTTCTCCCAGGCCTTGGCGAGCGCCTCGGCGGGGCCGCGCTTCACGATCTGCGGCGGGTTCGGATCGACGGTCAGCAGCAGGACGCCGATCAGCCAGCGGTTCTGCTCCTCGTTCCGCCGCGCGGAGACGGCCAGGGTCTTCAGCGAATCGCCGCGGCGCACGACGACCTCGAGCTCGGCGCCCTGCGACTTCTCCACGAGGTCGATCACGCCCGAGGCCGAGGCCACGCGGACTCCCGCGACCGAGACGACGGTGTCGCCGGCGAGGAATCCGGCCGCCGCGGCGGGCGTGCCGGGGGCGGGGTCCTCCTGGACCACGACGTTCCGCAGCGGGAGGATCCCGACGTACCCCACGCCGAAGTCCCGGAACTCCTTCGGGACCACGCGGATCGCGGTGTCCTTCCCGTCGCGCCGGATTCCGAGCGCCATCGGGCGCCCGATGCCGATGCCCGCCTCCTCGTGGAAGGCGTCCCAGCCGCGCGGCGCCCTGCCGTCGATCCGGACGATGGTGTCGCCGGTCTGGATTCCGGCCAGCGCGCCGGGACCGCCCTCCTCCACGAAACCCACGGCCAGGCGCGAGCTCTCGCGCTCCGAAACGCCGGCCACGTAGACCGCCCAGAGGAGCGCGAATGCCAGGACGATGTTGACGAAGGGGCCCGCGAAGACGATCGCGGCCTGCTTCCGGAGCGGCGCCGCGGTGAAGTCGCCCGGTTCGGGCTCGCGGTCCTCCTGGTGCTCGCCGGCCATCGCGACGTAGCCCCCGAACGGGATCGCGGAGACGCAGTACTCGGTGCCGCCGCGCGAGACCTTCAGGATCTTCGGGCCGAACCCGACGGAGAAGGTCTTCACCCGCACGCCGGAGAAGCGCGCGACGGCGAAGTGCCCGAGCTCGTGCAGGAAGACCAGCAGGCTCAGGCCCAGCAGGCCGAAGACGATCTGGAGAACCGCGCCCATCGCCCCGCCGTCGTCAGTCCTTCACGCAGCGCACCGACAGCGCCTCTTCGAGCTTGTTCGAGAAGGCCTGGTCGGCGTAGCCCGTGACGACGCCGGTGACGGCGTTGTTCTCGTTCTTCTCGTCGGCGAGCCACCAGAAGGCCTGGGATCCCTTTCCGGAGAAGAACGTCTGCCATTCGGTGTCGCTGTAGCGGTAGCGTCCCGCGGGCAGCGCCGCCCAGAGGTAGTCGTCCGTCCCGCCGTTCCAGGAGGATGCCTTCAGCCTGGCCCCGTTGTAGCCGACGTTGCCCAGCAGCCGCTCCCAGTCCTCGGTCCGGGGCATGCGCCACCCTTCGGGGCAGACGCCGCGGACCGCGCCGGAGTCGGCGCAGGAGGCGCTTCCGCAGGAGGCGGGCTTGCCCATGGCGACGTGCCACTGGTAGAGCGCGCCGTTGGCCGAGCAGTTGGAGGCGTCGTTGTCGTAGCAGAACTTCTGTCCGTCGGCCAGCGTCACCGCGACGTTGCTGTCGCCGCCCTTGGGGACGTTCGAGACCATCGTGCCGTAGTCGAGGTTCTGGGCCATCCAGGTCCTTTCGCCGATCTTCGTCCAGCGGTAGCTCTTGCTGTCGCGGGAGTCGGTGAAGGTGCCGCAGAGCCCGGCCGCTTCGCACGTGGACGCGTCGATCGGATCGACCACGGCGTAGGAGATCGCGTCGGAGGAGCTGCTGGAGATCTCGGCGGAGGAGACTCCGGAGGAGGAGGAGCCTTCGTCGGGGATCTCGACCTCGGCGTCGTTCACGCAGCGCAGCGAGAAGGCGTAGCCCTCGCTCGGATAGGAGGCGGCCTCGAAGGTGCTGCTCAGCTCCCACTGGCCGCCGTCGGCGGTCCACCAGATGCCCGACGCGCCGCGCGCGGTGAAAGGCAGCGAGTCGTCGGGCGAGGCCGGGGCGTAGCGGGCGCCGGCCTGGATTCCCTTCCAGAGCGTGTCGGAGACCAGCTGCGGGACGGCGTTGTGGTTGGGAGTCGCGTCGTTGGCGATGTCGTAGAAGGACTCCAGCTCGGCGAACTCGGCGGAGGAGGGGACGTGCCACCCTTCCGGGCAGAGCCCGCGGGCCCCGGCCTTCGGGGCGCAGGAGGCGGGCGTGCAGGAGGCGGCGAGCGCCAGCGCGGAGTGCCAGGAGTAGAGCGCGCCGTCGGACTGGCAGTTCGCGGCGTCGTCGCCGTAGCAGTACTTGTCGGCGGCGGAGACGGAGGCGTCGCCCTGCTCGGCGGCGCCGGGGACGCTCTTCTTGCCGAAGTCGAGGTTCTGGGTCATCCAGATCCGCGTTCCGACGGTGTCGCACGTGTAGACCTTGCCGTCGCGCGAGTCGGTCAGCGTCCCGCCGACGCAGGCGGTCTTCGACGGCTTCGGATCGTCCTTTCCGCCGTCGGGTCCCGACGACGACCCGCCGTCGGATCCGCAGGCCGCCAGCAGGGCGGCGATCCCGAAGAGAAGAGAGCTTTCGAACAAACGTCGCGTCGTCATGATGCACCTCCGGTCGTCGGTTTGAAACTCGCGGGGAACGCGGATCCGGGCGTTCTCCCCTATTCTTCGTTCTTCGCGCCCGCCTGCTCGGCGAGGCGGCGGTGTTCCTCCAGGATCTCGTCGCGGTGGAGAAGGCCGTGTCCGAAGCCGATCACGAAGTAGCCGACGGCGACCGCCGCGATCGGGATGTAGCCGTAGGGAACCCAGAACGAGAGGCCGCAGACGTAGACCACGACGATCAGCACGATCTGGAGGGCGTTGAGCCAGCGGCTCCTGCGGCGCTTGAGCTTGGAGAGGTAGAGCGGCGAGACCATCAGGACGCCGAAGAGGACCAGCGCCAGGAGCATCGCGCCCAGCCACTGCTCGCCCGCGTAGGTGAAGAACCCGTAGTGCGACCCGAGGATCACGCAGAGCGCCGTCGCGGCGCCGGCGAACGTCGAGGGGAGGCCGGAGAAGTAGCCCGGATGGCCGACGCCGGCGATGTCCATCGCGTTGTAGCGGGCCAGGCGCATCGCCGCGCAGAGCACGTAGACCGAGAACGAGACGCACATCATCGGCTTGTGCGCCACGTACCAGTCGTTCGCCCAGGTGCGGTAGGCGAAGAAGACGATGAACGCGGGCGCCAGGCCGAAGGCGACCAGGTCCGCGAGCGAGTCGAACTGCGCGCCGAACTCGCTGCGGGCGTCGAGCCGCTTGGCGGCGAAGCCGTCGAGCTTGTCGGCCAGCGCGCCGATCAGCACGAGCTGCGCGCCGACGACGATGCCCTCGCTCGCGGGGAGCAGCCCCCCGGAGGCGAGCATGATCGCGAACACGCCCATCAGGAAATTGACGCTGGTGAAGAAATTCGGAACGATGAAGCGGAACTTTCTCATTCGTCGTCTCCCTGGTTTTCGTCCTTGCGTTCCTCGGGAACGTAGTCGTCGTTTTCGGCGGTTTCGGCTTCGGGCACGGGCTCGGCCGGGGCGACCGGGTCGTCGGGGTCGATCGCGCCGGAGTCGACGGGAACCGCGGAGGCCGCGGACTCCTCGTCGAGCTCGCGGTCGTTCTTGCCGGCCACCATGTCGCGGACGGCGTCGCCTTCGCGGAGCCGGATCACGCGCACGCCCTGCGAGGAGCGGCCGTAGGTCGAGATCTCGGCGACCGCCGTGCGGATCACGGTGCCGTTGACCGAGGTGACCATCACCTCGTCGTCGTCGGCCACCGCGGCCACGCTCACCGCGGGCCCGGTCTTCTCGGTGATCATCATGTTGCGGATGCCCTTGCCGCCGCGGTTGGTCACGCGGTATTCGCCGATCGGGGTGCGCTTGCCGTAGCCGTTCGCGCTCACGGTCAGCACCTGCTTGCCCTCCTCGAGCTGCACCATGCCGATCACGACGTCGCCCGCCTCGAGCCGGATCCCGCGCACGCCGTGCGTGCCGCGGCCCATCGAGCGGAACGCCGAGGGCGGGAAGACGATCGCCTGGCCCTGCGCGGTGGCGAGCATCAGGTTGCTCTTCTGGTCGGAGAGGACCACGTCCACCAGCTCGTCGCCGGGGTCGAGCGAGATGACGTTCAGGCCGGCGCGGCGCACGTTCGCGAAGAGCTTCGTCGCGATCTTGTTGATCACGCCCTCGCGCGTCGCGAAGAGCAGGTACTCGCCCTCGTTGCGGAACGAGCGCACGGGCACGAGCTGCTTGACCGTCTCGCCGGGCTGGAGCCCGGGCAGGAGGTTGACGATCGCCTTGCCCCGGGCGCCGCGCGAGCACTCGGGGATGTTGAAGACGCGCAGCCAGTAGCCGCGCCCGCGGTCGGTGAAGGCGAGCAGATAGCTGTGGTTGTTCGCCACGAAGATGGCGCGGAGCGAGTCCTCCTCCTTCAGTTGGGCCGAGGAGAGGCCGACGCCGCCGCGGCCCTGCGCGCGGAAGTCGTCGATCTTCATCCGCTTGACGTAGCCGGTCTCGGAGAGCGTGATCACCATCGGGACGTCGGCGTAGAAGTCCTCCTCGTCGATGTCCACCTCGGAGTCCTCGATCGTCGTGCGGCGCTCGTCGCCGAAGCGGGCGACCACCTCGTCCAGCTCGGAGCAGATGATCGCCATGCGGCGTTCGCGGCTGGCGAGGATCGCCTCGTACTCCGCGATCGCGGCGACGAGGTCGGCGTACTCCTTCTCGATCTTGTCGGCTTCGAGGGAGGTCAGCGCGCGGAGGCGCATCTGGACGATCGCCTCGGACTGCTTGTCGGAGAGCTCGAACCGCTTTTCGAGGTTGGCCTTGGCCTCCTCCGTGTTCGCGCTGGAGCGGATGATGCGGACGACCTCGTCGATGTTGGCCTGCGCGATCCGCAGCCCCTCGAGGATGTGCGCCCGCTCGCGCGCCTTGGCGAGGCGGAACTCCGTCCGGCGGACCACCACCTCGTGCCGGTGGTCCACGTAGTGGCGGACGAGCTCCTTCATCGGCAGCGTGCGCGGCTGGAGGTCCACCAGCGCGATGTTGTTGACCGCGAAGGTGGTCTGGAACTGCGTGTACTTGAACAGGTGGCTCAGGACGACGTCGGGGTTGGCGTCGCGCTTCAGCTCGATCACCACGCGCATGCCGTCGCGGTCGGACTCGTCGCGGATGTCCGAGATCCCGTCCAGCCGCTTTTCGCGCACGAGGTCGGCCACCTTCTTCTGGAGCTCGGCCTTGTTGACCTGGTAGGGGATCTCCGTCGCCACGATCTGCTTGCGGCCGTTCGCGAGGTCCTCGACGTGGGTCCGCGCGCGCAGGACGATCCTGCCGCGGCCCGTGGCGTAGGCGGAGCGGATTCCCGAGCGCCCGCAGACGATGCCGCCGGTCGGGAAGTCGGGGCCGGGCATCAGCTCCTGGATCTTCTGGACGTCGATGTCCGGGTCGGCGATGTAGGCCTTGACGACGGCCACGGCCTCGCGCAGGTTGTGCGGGGCCATGTTCGTGGCCATCCCGACGGCGATGCCGGAGGAGCCGTTCACGATCAGGTTCGGGAACGCGCTCGGGAGGACGGTCGGCTCCTCGGTGCTCCCGTCGTAGTTGGGCTGCCAGTCCACCGTCTTCTCGTCGATGTCCTGGAGCATCAGCTCGGTGAACTTCGACATGCGCGCCTCGGTGTAGCGCATGGCCGCGGGCGAGTCGCCGTCGATCGAGCCGAAGTTCCCCTGGCCCTGGGCGAGCATGTAGCGCAGCGAGAAGTCCTGCGTGAGGCGGACGAGCGTGTCGTAGATCGCGGAGTCGCCGTGCGGATGGTACTTCCCCATCACCTCGCCGACGATGCGCGCGGACTTCACGGTCGGCTTCGACGAGCTCAGCCCCATGGCCTCCATCCCGTAGATCACGCGCCGGTGCACCGGCTTCAGGCCGTCGCGCACGTCCGGCAGGGCGCGGTCCACGATCACGCTCATCGAGTAGCGGAGGAAGGAGTCCCTCATCGAGGCTTCGACGTGAATCATTTCGTCCATCTGGCGTTCCTCTCGTCAGCGGGCTTCGGCGCCCGCGCTCAACCGTTCGAGTTCTTCGTCGTCCGTCTGGTCCACCTGCAGCGGGCAGAGCGAGATCCAGCCCTGCTCCACGGCCCAGTCGTCGGTGTCGGGGGCGTGCACCCCCGCCGGCTTCCCGCCGCTCAGCGTGTACCTGTTCTCCATCTCCGAGGGGCTGTAGCCGTCCTCGTACATCGCCAGCCCCATCCGCGCGACCTTCAGCCCCTTCGGGGCCCCCATCGCGCTCGGCGGGAAGTTGACGTTCCAGACGCAGCCCGGCTTCACGCGGGAGAACGCGCCGGACTCGAGTCTTTCGCGCGTCCACGCCAGGGCGTAGTCCGCCGCGGCCTCGTCGCGTTCCAGCACCGAAAGCGCCACCGCGGGCAGCCCGAAGAGGGCCCCCTCGCGCGCCCCGGCCACCGTGCCCGAATAGACCGCGGCCACCCCGAGGTTGTGCCCGGAGTTGATTCCGGAGAAGACCAGGCCGGGCAGGGAGTCCTTCAGGAGATAGGTGATCGCGAACTTCACGCAGTCCGCCGGGGTCCCGTCCACCGCCCAGCAGAGGTACCCGTCGCGCGGAACCGGCTGCGCGTGCAGCGGGGTGAGGTAGGTGAAGGCGTGTCCGACGCCGCTGCGCTCCCCGGCGGGGGCGACGACGACGGCCTCGTGTCCGGCCTCCGAGACGACCTTCGCCAGGCGCTGGAGAAGGGGGCTTTCCACCCCGTCGTCGTTGGTCAGGAGAATCTTCATTTTCAGCCGGAAAAATAGAAAATCCGCCCCTCTTCCAAGCCTCCGCCTAACTATAAAAAGCGCTCTTTCCGCACCCCCGGAATGGCTATCTTTGGGCCGTGGCTACGCAGAATCCCAAAGGCACCCGCGACTTCCTCCCGAAGGACGAGCGGGTCCAGCAGTACATCTTCTCGAAGTGGCGCGAAACCTGCCTGGCGTTCGGCTACGAACCCTACGAAGGGCCCACGTTCGAGCACCTCGAACTCTACACGGACAAGTCGGGCGAGGAGATCGTCGACCAGCTCTACGCCTTCCAGGACAAGAGCGGCCGGAACATCGCCCTCCGCCCCGAAATGACCCCCACGCTGGCCCGCATGGTCGCCGCGCAGGGCCATTCGCTCCCCAAGCCGGTCAAGTGGTTCTCCATGCCGCGCCTCTTCCGCTACGAACGCGCGCAGAAGGGCCGCCTCCGCGAGTTCTTCCAGCTCAACATGGACATCCTCGGCGCGCAGTCGCTCGACGCCGAGACCGACCTCCTGCTGGCCATCTGCGCCCTGATGCGCAACTTCGGGTTCAAGCCGACCGACTTCCGCATCGGCCTCTCCAACCGCCGCCTGCTCAACGCCCTGCTGGAGCAACTGGGGGTGGAGAACCGGAACGCCGTCTACGCCGCCCTCGACCGCCGCGCCAAGATCGGCGAAGAGGCCTTCGGCGAGCTCCTGGCCGAGGCCGGGATGTCCCCCGAGGCCCGCAAGACCCTCAACGACGCCATGGGCTGCGCCTCGCTCGGGGAACTGGAGCCCTTCTGCGTCTCCGACGAGGCCAGGGCCGCCCTGGACGAGCTCCGCTTCGTCCTCGGCCGCATGGCCGCGCTGGGCCACGGGGAGTCCGTGGGGCTCGACCTCAACATCGTCCGCGGGCTCGCCTACTACACCGGCCTGGTCTTCGAGGTCTTCGACGCGGCCAAGTCGATGCGCGCCGTCGCCGGCGGCGGGCGCTACGACGACCTCTGCGCCAAGCTGGGCGGCGAAAAGGTGACCGGCGTGGGCTTCGGCATGGGCGACGTCGTCCTCAAGGACCTCCTCGAGGAGCACGGCCTGCTGCCCGACGTCTCGCGCGACCGCCTCGACTACTGGCTCGTCTCGTTCGACGGCGACGTGGAAACGCTCTTCCGGACGGCCGAGGCCCTCCGCGCGAAGGGCCGCCGCGTCGCGCACCCCCTGGAACTCCGGAAATTCGCGAAGCAGATGCAGGAGGCCGACCGCAGCGGCGCCGCCAAGGTGCTGATGCTCGGCTCCGACAAGGCCCCCGAGGGCTCCGTGGAGGTCAAGGACCTCCGCGACGGCTCGCAGGGCGTCGTCCCCCTTGACCAACTGTGAGCGATTTTCCATAATTTGGCGCAAAGCCCAACCCCGAAAACAAGGACCCCAAATGAGCAAGGTTTACAACTTCAGCGCCGGCCCGAGCATGCTGCCCGAACCCGCCCTCCAGGCCGCCGCCAAGGCCGCGATCGACTACAACGGCTGCGGCATGTCCCTCATGACGATGTCGCACCGCTCCAAGCCGATCGTCGCCATGTTCGCCGAAACCGAAGCGCTCCTCCGCGAAGCCCTGGACATCCCCTCCAACTTCAAGGTGCTCTTCCTGCAGGGCGGCGCCTCGCTCCAGTTCTGCATGGTCCCGATGAACCTGCTCCCCCAGGACGGCTGCGCCGACTACACCATCACCGGCGTGTGGGCCAAGAAGGCCGCCAAGGAAGCCAAGCAGTTCGGCAAGGTCAACGAAGCCTGCTCCTCCGCCGAAGCCACCTTCAGCTACATCCCGAAGGAACTGAAGCAGGACCCGAAGGCGACCTACCTGCACGTCACCTCGAACAACACCATCTACGGCACGCAGTGGAAGAGCTTCCCCAAGCCGGCCAACCCCAACGGGTACCTGGTCGTGGACCTGAGCTCCGACATCCTCA
>JAGCEZ010000117.1 GCA_017650365.1 Fibrobacterales bacterium
CGGCGGTGGCCGGGGCGGTCTGCGCGGGGAGCGGCCGGACGCGGCCGGTGCGCTTGCGGGCCTTGGTCTCTTCGGAGGCGGCGGGCGCGGATCCGTCTTCGGGCGCCTGCGCGTGGAGGTCGGCGGCGCAGAAGGCGGCGAGCGCCAGCGCGACCAGAAGGGCTTTGCACTTCATTCTCTTCTCCTTTCCCCGCGAGTCGCCCCGTCGGGCGGGCGGTCACGGCTTCTAATCTACGTTATTCCAGCGCCCCGCGCTCCGGAAAGTTTTTAGTTGCCTTCCCTCCGCCGTTTGTGTAGATTGTCTTTCGACGCACACGCAAAAACGGAGTCGCGAAATGAAGAAGTTCCAGATTGCCGCCTCTCTCCTCGCCGCCGTCCTGATGGCCGCCTGCGGCGGGTCCAAGACCTCGCTCGGCGAAGTCGAGGTCAACGTGCCCGAATGGTACGCCAATCCCCCGCAGACCTCGGACAACGCCGTCTACGGCACCGCGCACGAAACCGCGAAGAACATGCAGATGGCCGTCGAAAAGGCCAAGCACACCGCCACCGTGGACCTCGCCTCCAAGTACGAGACCAAGGTCCAGGCGATGACCAAGAGCTTCAAGGAAGAGCTGACCGGCGACGAACGCGAACTGTTCGAGACCGTCAGCAAGACCGTCATCAACACCTCGGTGATGGGCGTCCAGGTCAAGGAGCAGAAGATCATGCAGGCGCCCGACGGCACCTTCGGGGTCTACGTCCTCCTCGAAATGCCCCTGGGCGACGCGAACAAGGCGTTCCTGGCCAAGCTGAAGGAACAGGAGGCCCTCCGCACCAAGATCGAGGCCAGCAAGGCCTTCAAGGAACTGGAGGCCGAAATCGAAAAGGACAACGCCAAGCAGGCGATGTAGCCCCTTTTCCCCTCTTTTCGCCAAGCCCTCCGCCCTCCGCGGAGGGTTTTCGCGTTCCGGACGAGGTAGTTTTGGGCGGAACGGCGAAAGGAGTCCCGAATGACGAACGAAACCGTCCCGCAATCCCCGAGCCCCTGGAGAATCGGGCTGGAGTCGGCGAAGGCGAACCTGGTCCCGGGAATCGCGCTCTGGACCGCGGCCTGCGCGCTCGTGCTCTCCTACTACTTCGTCCCCGGATTCGCCGAGGCGCTGCGCCCGCTCGCGGCGTGGCAGGACGAGCACCTGCTGCTCGGGATGTTCGCGAGCAAGGCCGTGGTCTGCGGCGCGGTCCCGGGGATCTTCCTCGTCGCCGTCCCCGCGCTGCGCCCGCGCCGGCTCTGGGCGACCCTCTTCGCGAACTGCCTCTGGTGGGGCGTCATGGGCGTCGTCGTGGGGTGCTTCTACTACGCGCAGGTCCGGCTTTTCGGCGACGGGCACGACTTCGGGACCCTGCTCCTGAAGACCTGCATGGACCAGTTCGTCTACACGGTCTTCTTCGCCTCGCCCCTGACCGCGCTCTACAGCTTCTGGCAGAGCCGGGACTTCTCCTTCGCCCGGACGCGCGCGGAGCTGCCCCGGCGGTGGGTCCGCGAGCTGGTCGCCCCGAACCTGGTCTCGAACTGGGCGCTCTGGATTCCGGCCCTGTTCGCGATCTACGCCTTCCCGGCGCCGCTGCAGGTCCACGTCTCGAGCATCGTCTGCTGCTTCTGGGCCCTGATGTGCATGCAGATCGGGCTCCGCTCCGGAAGGAAGTAGAGGAGGCGACTCCCCGTTTTGGTATATTTGGGGCGCGTTTCCCGCGGCCCGTCCGGGCCCGAACCCGCCTCCGGAGGCGACATGTCCAAGATCGAAACCAAATGCGTCCAGGGCGGCTGGCAGCCGAAGAACGGCGAGCCCCGCGTCCTCCCCATCTACCAGAGCACGACGTTCAAGTACGAAACGACGAACGACATGGCCGACCTCTTCGACCTGAAGGCGAGCGGCTACTTCTACACCCGCCTGCAGAACCCGACCAACGACTGCGTCGCGGCGAAGATCGCGGCCCTCGAAGGCGGCGTCGCGGCCATGCTCACCAGCTCCGGCCAGGCGGCGAACTTCTACGCCGTCTTCAACGTCTGCGAGGCGGGCGACCACTTCGTCAGCACGAGCGCCATCTACGGCGGCACGAGCAACCTCTTCTCCGTGACGATGAAGAAGCTCGGCATCGAGTGCACCTTCGTGGACCAGGACGCCTCCGACGAGGAGATCGACAAGGCCTTCCGCCCGAACACCAAGTGCTTCTTCGGCGAAACCGTCGCCAACCCCGCCGGCAAGGTGCTCGACCTGAAGCGCTTCGCCGACATCGCCCACCGCCACGGCGTGCCGGCGATCGTGGACAACACCTTCCCGACCCCGATCCTCTGCCGCCCGATCGAATTCGGCGTGGACATCGTGACCCACTCCACCACCAAGTACATGGACGGCCACGCCACGGCCGTCGGCGGCTGCATCGTCGACAGCGGCAACTTCGACTGGGAAGCGCACCACGACAAATTCAAGGGGCTGACCGAACCCGACCCGAGCTACCACGGCCTCGCCTACACGAAGGCCTTCGGCAAGGGCGCCTTCATCACCAAGGCCACCGCGCAGCTGATGCGCGACCTCGGCTCCATCCAGTCGCCGCAGAACGCGTTCCTGCTCAACCTCGGCCTGGAGACCCTGCACCTCCGCATGCCGCGCCACTGCGAAAACGCCCTCGTCTGCGCGAAGTTCCTCAAGAGCCACCCGAAGGTGGCGTGGGTGAACTACGCGGGCCTGGAGGGCGACCGCTACCACGAGCTCGCGAAGAGGCAGTTCGACGGCGGTCTCCCCTGCGGCGTGCTCACCTTCGGGATCAAGGGCGGCCGCGAGAAGTCCATCCAGTTCATGGACAGCCTGAAGATGATCTGCATCGTGACCCACGTGGCCGACGCGCGCAGCTGCGTGCTGCACCCCGCCAGCCACACGCACCGCCAGCTCAGCGACGAACAGCTCATCGAAGCCGGCGTCGCGCCGGACCTGATCCGCTTCAGCGTCGGCATCGAGAACGCCGAGGACATCGTCGCGGACCTGACGCAGGCCCTCGACAAGGTCTAGCGGGCGCCGCGCATGAAGTGGCTGGTCTGGTTCGTCCTGCTGGCGCTCGTGCGCCTCTGCCAGCTCTGCTGGCTCTACTTCGCCGGAGCCCCGATCGGAGGCGGTCCCTACGTGGACCGCTGGTACCGCTTTCTGCCGCACGCCTTCGTCGCAGACCTCGGCGTGGTCGCGACGGCCGCGCTCCTCTTCCTGTTGCTCTCGCGCCCGGCGGAGAGGCGCCCCGCGGCGAAGCGGGTCCTGGTCGTCGCGGCCGGCGTCTTCGCCTGCGTCCACTGCTGGTTCTCCGGCGGCGACGACGAGCTGATGCGCTGGATGGGCCAGCATCTCTCCGTCTCCTTCTTCTCCACGTACGGCGGCGCCGCCTCGGACCCCGCGCTCTTCGCGCGCATCTACTCCGCCGGCTTCTGGCACTTCACGCTCAGCATCGCCCTCGCGACCGCCGCCACCGTCGCCTCCGCGCTCCTGCTGCGGCGCCGCTTCCGCGACGACGGACGGCCAGGCCGCGCCGTCGCGGTCGCGCTGCTCGTCGTCGCGGTCGCCGGGCTGACCTCGCCCAGGTGGTTCGCCCCGAGCCGCATGCGCTGGAAGCGGATCGCGCCTCCCGCGTGGAACTTCGCCGGAGAGCTCACCTACTCCTTCTCCCACCGGACCCGCCCGGCCGACTGGCGCGCGGGGATCGAGTTCCTGGGCGGCGACCCCGACGCGGAATACCCCCTCTGGCGCGAGGAGCCCGACGAGGCCGCGAGCCTCGAGGCCTTCCGCGCGCGGCCGCTGGACGAGCGGCCCGACGTGGTGCTGCTGACCATCGAGAGCCTGCGCGGCTGGAGCAGCGACGTGCGCGACTCCGCCTCGTGCGCCCGGCTGCCGAACATCTGCGCGCTCGCGAAGCGCGGGACCTTCTTCCCGCGGACCTTCAGCGTCGGCTACCCCTCCGTCGAAGGGCTGCTCGGGCTGCAGCTGGGCGTCTGGTCGCACCCCGGGAAGACCTTCCTCTCCGACCGCTCCGGAATCGCGACGCGCAGCCTGCCCGAGATCCTGCGCGACGCGGGCTACGCGAGCTTCGTGCTGACCGCGACCGAGCCCAGCTTCGACAACCTGGTGCCCCACTTCCGCAAGTGGTTCGACGGCTTCGAGTACGACCCCGCCAACCAGAACGACGTGCCGATCGCGCGCCGCTTCGCCGAACTCTACCGTTCGCGCGACCCGGAACGCCCGCTCTACTTCGACTGGATGAGCACCACCACCCACATCCCCTTCGCCATGCCGAAGGAGTTCGGCCCGCAGGGCGACGACATGAACGAGCGCTACCTGCAGGTGCTCGCGCACATGGACACCGCCGTCGGGATGGTGCTGGACGAGATCGCCCGGGGGCCGCGCGCGGAACGGACGCTGATAATCCTGACCGGCGACCACTCCACCCCGACGAAGGACCAGGCGTACGGGACCTCCGCCCATCCCGGGCTTCTCTGGGTTCCGATGGTCGTCGCCGGCCCGGGGATTCCCGCCGGGGCCGTGGAGGAGCGCAACGTCTCGCACGCCGACCTGGCCCCGACGGTCCTGAAGCGGCTCGGCCTGGAGGTCTCGAACCACTTCGCGGGGACGGACCTCTTCGCGGGCGATTCGGTCCCGCGCCGCGTCCTGGCCTTCCGCCACGGCGACGCGCTCTTCGCGGACGACTCGGTCGTCTCGCTCTTCTCGCCGGACGAAGACCGGCTGGTCTCCGAGAAGCTGGTCCCGGGCGAAGGCTGGAACCGGGCCGACGTGGCCGAGGGGTTCGTCCGCGGCGAACGCGTCGAGCCGGAGCCCGGCCTGCGCGAGAAGATCCGCGCCGCGGTCGGCGCGTGGGAATGGACGGTCGACCGCGACCTGCTGATGCCGAAGCGGTAGCGGCGGGGCCGCCGCGCTCCATTTGCTAATTTGACGCACATGAAACTGGGCATTCTGACGTCCTTCAACAAGGACTGGAAACTCTACGCCGAGGCGTGCGAAAAGCTCGGCGTGGAGCACGAGATCGTCGACTTCGTCGGCAGGGACTGGCTGAGGAACTGCCTGGAGTCCGGCTGCGACGGATTCATGGTCCGGCCGCCGAACGACTTCCCCGAACGCAAGGCGATGGTCGACGAGCGGCTGACGTTCCTCGCGAAGAACGTCGGCAGGCCGGTCTACCCCGGCGTGGACGAGCTGCTCTTCTACGAGAACAAGCGCGCCCTGGTCAACTGGCTGGACTACTACGAAATCCCCCACCCGAAGACCGTCGTCCTCGCGAGCTACGCCGAGGCGATGGAGTTCGTCGCGAGCGCCTCGTATCCCTTCGTCTCCAAGCGGGCGATCGGGTCGGCGGCCTCCGGCGTGATCGTCGTCAAAAGCCCGCGGCAGGCGCGGCGCCTGGTCCGCCAGTTCTTCGGCTGGCCGATCCCCGGCATCACGCGCGGCAAGACCTACTGGTCGTGGTACAAAAAGAAGTGGCTGCTCCCCGACGTCGGCGACGAGCAGAAGCACTACATGATCGTCCAGGACTTCTGCGACGTCCGGTGGGAGCACCGCATCATCCGCATCGGCGACACGTTCCTGGGCTACCGCAAGGTGGTCGGGAAGCACGGCTTCGCGTCGGGCTCGGGCCTGGCCGCGTGGGGCGAGCCCCCGCGACGCGCGCTCGACATGGTGCGCGAAATCACCGACCGGTTCGGCTTCCGCTCGATGGCGATCGACATCTTCGAGACGGCGGACGGCGAGTATCTCGTCAACGAGATGCAGGCCCTGTTCGGAAGCGTGGAGCGCTCCCTGCTCAACATCGACGGCAAGGACGGGCGCTACGTCTGGAAAGACGGCGACTACCGCTTCGAAGAGGGATACTGGAACGTGAAGCGCTGCTACGAGCTGCGCGTGCAGGACTTCGTCCGGGTCCTCGAAGGGAAGGCCGATGGCCGCTGAGGCGCGCCGCGCCCCCGACGGCGTCTGCTTCGTGATGTGGGGCTTTCCCGAGCCCACGCAGACCTTCATCCACCGCGAATACCAGGAGATGCTCCGCCAGGGGATGCGCGTGCGGATCCTCGCGGGCGACCGGCTTCCGGCCGGCGGCCAGCCCGACGACGTGCGCGGAATCGCGGAGAACTCGACGATCTGGCTCGGCAATCCGGTCCTCTGGTTCGTCAAGGGGCTGTTCGCCGGCACGTTCTCGCGCCTGCCGTTCTGGCGGACGCAGCTCTGGATGGCCTCGTTCCCGCACAAAAGCCTTCTCCACCGCCTGCGCGCCGCGGCGATGGTCTGCGCCGCCGCCTCGGCCGCGGCGAAGGTCCGCGCGGCCGGCGTCCGCCACCTGCACGCGCAGTTCGGCTCCTACCCGACCGAGCTGGCGATGGCGCTCGCCCGGATGCTCGGGCTGACCTGCGGCGGCACCTGGCACGCGGTGGACATCTGGAAGGACGCGAACATCCTGCGCGAGAAGATCGCGAATTCCGCGGTCGTCTTCACCTGCACGAAGTTCAACGCGGACCATCTGCGCGAAGTCGCCGGGGACGCGGCGGACAAGGTGGTCCTCTCCTACCACGGGCTCGACTTCTCGCGCCTGCCCGAGCCCGCGCCGATTCCCGAAGAGGAGATCCCGACCGTCGTCGCGATCGGGCGCCTCGTCCCGAAGAAGGGCTTCGCGTTCCTGCTCCGCGCGCTCGCCTCGCTGAAGGAGGCCGGATTCCCCGTCCGGCTGCGCCTGGTGGGCGAAGGGCCGCTGGAGGCGGAGCTCCGGAAGACCGCGGAGGAACTGGGGATCGCGGAGCTCGTCGAATTCGCCGGCGCGCTTTCCAACGCCGAGACGTTGCGCGTCGTCAACGAGTCGCAGCTCCTCGTCGCGCCGTCGATCCGCGACCGACAGGGCAACATCGACGGCATCCCGAACGTGACGCTCGAGGCGATGGCGCTCGGGCGGCCCGTGGTCGGCACCCGGCTTTCCGGCATCCCCGAGGTCGTGAACGACGCGACGGGCGCGCTCGTCGATCCCGAGGACGCCGACGGCCTCGCCGGGGCGGTCCGTTCGCTGCTGGAGGACCGCGGGGGGCTGCTCCGCCGCGGCGCGGCCGCGCGCGAATTCGTGCTCGCGCGTTTCGACATCCGGAGGAACATCCGGGTGCAGCTCGACTTCCTGTCGGATCTTCTGCGCTGAATTCCCGCGGAGGCGGTTTCCGCTCTTCAGACCGCGGCGCCGCCGAAGGCGGCGCGCAGGCGCGCTTCGAACTCCGCGTCGCCGGGGCGGCCCGC
>JAGCEZ010000118.1 GCA_017650365.1 Fibrobacterales bacterium
AAGCCCTCGCAGCACTCCGTCGCGGAGCTCCGCAACATCGGCATCTTCCCCGACATCCTCGTCTGCCGCACCGAGATGCACATCCCGCAGGAGCACCTGGCCAAGCTGGCGCTCTTCTGCAACGTGAAGCCCGAATGCGTGATCGAGGAGAAGGACGTGACCGACTCGGTCTACGCCGTGCCCCGCGAGCTCGCGAGGCAGGAGCTGGACCTGCGCGTGCTCGAGCAGCTCGGGCTGCGGATCCACCCCATCGTCCACACCGAGTGGGACTCGCTGGTGCGCAAGGCGACGAAGCCGAAGCGCGAGTGCACCATCGCCCTCGTCGGCAAGTACATCGCCATCCGCGACGCCTACAAGTCGGTCCACGAGGCGCTGCAGCACGCGGGCATGGCCTGCGACGCGAAGGTGAACGTGGAGTGCGTGGAGGCCGAGGAGCTGGAGAAGAACCCGAAGCTGCTCGAGAAGGCCGACGGCGTGCTGGTCCCCGGCGGGTTCGGCAACCGCGGCGTGGCGGGCAAGTGCGCCGCCATCCGCTGGGCGCGCGAGAAGAAGGTCCCGCTGCTGGGCATCTGCCTGGGCATGCAGTGCTGCGTGATCGAGTTCGCGCGGAACGTGCTGGGCTGGAAGGACGCCAACTCCACCGAGTTCGACGAGAAGACCGCGCACCCGGTCATCGACCTGATGGACGAGCAGAGGAACGTGGTCGACAAGGGCGGCACGATGCGCCTGGGCGCCTATCCGTGCAGGCTCGCGAAGGGCTCGAACGCCGCGAAGCTCTACGGGTCCGAGAAGATCAGCGAACGCCACCGCCACCGCTACGAGTTCAAGTACGAAGGCGAATTCCGCGAGGCGCTCGAAAAGGCCGGCCTGAAGGTCGCGGGGCTCTCGCCCGACGGGAAGCTGGTGGAGATGGTGGAGCTCGAGGGGCATCCCTACTTCGAGGCCTGCCAGTTCCACCCCGAGTTCAAGAGCCGCCCCACCGCGCCGCACCCGCTCTTCGCGGGGCTGGTCCGCGCGGCGCTGAAGCGGAAGGAGGAGGGCGCCGGCGCGAAGAAGGCCGCGTCCGCGAAGAAGAACGCCAAGGTGGTCCGCAATGCCTAAGCGCACCGACATCAAGAAGATCATGCTCATCGGCTCGGGCCCCATCGTCATCGGGCAGGGCTGCGAATTCGACTATTCGGGCGTGCAGGCCTGCAAGGTCCTGCGCCGCGAGGGGTTCGAGGTGGTGCTCGTGAACAGCAACCCCGCGACCATCATGACCGACCCCGAGATGGCCGACCGCACCTACGTCGAGCCGCTGAACGTCGACATCCTCCACGAGATCGTCCGCCGCGAGCGCCCCGATGCGCTGCTCCCCACGCTGGGCGGGCAGACCGCGCTGAACCTCGCGATGGAGCTCGACGAGCGCGGCGTCCTCGACCGCTACCATGTGGAGCTGATCGGCGCGAACGCCGAATCGATCCGCCGCGCCGAGGACCGGCACCTCTTCAAGGAGGCGATGCTCGGGATCGGGCTCGACCTCCCGCGCTCCGGCTCGGCCCACAGCCTGAGCGAGGCGCGCGCCATCGCCCACACCATCGGCAGCTGGCCACTGATCGTCCGGCCGGGCTTCACGCTCGGCGGCACGGGCGGCGGCATCGCCCACGACCCGGACGAGTTCGAGGCCATCGTGAACCGCGGCCTCGACGCCTCGCTCAACAACGAGGTGCTGATCGAGGAGTCCCTCCTCGGCTGGAAGGAGTTCGAGATGGAGGTGATGCGCGACCGGAAGGGCAATTCGGTCATCGTCTGCTCCATCGAGAACCTCGACCCCATGGGCGTCCACACCGGCGACTCCATCACCGTCGCCCCGATCCAGACGCTCGACGACCGCGCCTACCAGGCCATGCGCGACGACTCGCTGAAGGTCATGGAGGCCATCGGCGTCGAAACCGGCGGCTCCAACGTGCAGTGGGCCGTCCAGCCCGAGACCGGGCGGCGCATCATCATCGAGATGAACCCGCGCGTCAGCCGCTCCTCCGCGCTCGCCTCCAAGGCGACCGGGTTCCCCATCGCGAAGATCGCGGCGCTCCTCGCCGTGGGCTACACGCTCGACGAGCTCCGCAACGACATCACGCGGACGACCCCGAGCTGCTTCGAGCCCGCGCTCGACTACGTCGTGGTGAAGGTCCCGCGCTTCACGTTCGAGAAGTTCCCGAAGGCCGACTCCACGCTCGGCACGCAGATGAAGTCCGTCGGCGAGGCGATGGCCATCGGCACGAACTTCAAGCAGGCGATGCAGAAGGCGCTCCGCTCGCTCGAAACGGGCTACGCCGGGTTCGGCGCCTGCGCCAAGTGCGGGAAGTTCGCGGAATGGGACGACGAAACGCTCGCGAAGGAGGTCGCGCGGCCGAGCGCCGAGCGGATCTTCGCGGTGCACGAGGCGCTCCGCCGCGGCTGGAGCGTCGAAAGGCTCTACGAGGCCACGCGGATCGACCGCTACTTCCTGCGCCACCTCGAGGACCTCGCCGGCTACGAGGACGAGATCCTCTCCGCGGGCTCGCTCGAGAACCTCGCGAATGACAAGGCGCTCTTCCGCCAGGCCAAGGAGCTCGGCTACAGCGACGCCCAGATCGGCCACCTGCTCGGCAGGACGCCGGAAGAGGTCATGGCGGCGCGCAAGTCGATCGGACTCGTCCCGAGCTACTACTCCGTGGACACCTGCGCCGGCGAATTCGAGGCCGCCACGCCCTACTACTACAGCTGCTGGGCGGAAGGCGGCGAGCCCGTGCGCGAGATCGAGGGCAACGCGGGCAAGAAGCGGATCATGGTGCTCGGCGGCGGCCCGAACCGCATCGGCCAGGGCATCGAGTTCGACTACTGCTGCTGCCACGCGGCATTCACGCTGCGCCGCGAGGGCTACGAAGTGGTGATGGTGAACTCGAACCCCGAGACGGTCTCCACCGACTACGACACCTCCGACAAGCTCTACTTCGAGCCGCTCACGCTCGAGGACGTGATGGGGATCTACGAGCGCGAGAAGTGCGCGGGCGTCATCGTGCAGTTCGGCGGGCAGACTCCCCTGAACCTCGCCATGCGCCTGAAGAAGGCCGGCGCGAACGTCGTCGGCACGAGCCCCGAGGACATCGACCTCGCCGAGGACCGCGACTTCTTCAAGCGGCTCGTCGACAAGATCGGCATCAGGCAGGCGGAGAGCGGCATCGCGCACAACGTGGACGAGGCCCTGGCCGTCGTCGAGAGGATCGGATACCCCGTCCTCGTGCGCCCGAGCTTCGTCCTCGGCGGCCGCGGCATGGTGATCGTCTACAAGGAGAAGTACCTCCGCAAGTTCGTGGAGGAGGCCGCCGCTATCGGCGAAGGGAAGCCCATCCTCATCGACCGCTTCCTGGAGGACGCGACGGAGCTCGACGTGGACTGCATCAGCGACGGGACGCGCACGGTCGTCGGCGCCATCATGGAGCACGTGGAGCCCGCCGGCATCCACTCCGGCGACTCGGCCAGCGTGATCCCGCCGATGACGCTCTCGAAGGAGATCCAGGAGAAGGTCCGCGCCTACGCGAAGGAGTTCGCGAAGGAGCTGCACGTGGTCGGCCTCATGAACATGCAGCTCGCCGTGAAGGACGGCGAGCTCTACATGATCGAGGTCAACCCCCGCGCCTCGCGCACCGTGCCGTTCGTCTCCAAGTCCGTCGGCGTGCCGCTCGCCAGCTACGCGAGCCGCTGCATGCTCGGCGAGACGCTCGAACAGATCGGCTTCACCGAAGAGGTCCACGTGCCCTACGTGAGCGTCAAGGAGGCCGTCTTCCCGTTCGTCAAGTTCCCCGGCGTGGACGTCACGCTCTCGCCCGAGATGAAGTCCACCGGCGAGGTGATGAGCCTCGACCGCGACCGCGGCCTCGCCTACCTCAAGAGCCAGCTCGCCGCGGGCAACAAGGTCCCCGGCGAGGGCAGCATCTTCGTCTCGCTCCGCGACGAGGACAAGGAGAAGGCGGTTCCGCTCGTCAAGCGGCTCGTGGAGATGGGCTACAACATCTACGCCACGCGCGGCACCTCGACGATGCTCTACAACGAGGGCGTCAGGACGCGCGCCGTCTTCCGCATCTCGCGCGGCCGCCCGAACCTGCTGGACCTCATCCACGACAAGGAGGTCCAGTGGATCGTCAACACCACCGAGACCGGCGCCGAGGCCATGGTGGACGAGATCCAGATGCGGTCCAAGGCCGTCGTCTCCGGCATCCCGATCACCACGACCCTCGCCGCCCTCACCTCCACCGTGGAAGGCCTCATGGACAAGCACGACTTCGGAAGATTCGAAGTCTGCAGCCTCCAGGAATGGCACAGGCACGTGCTGAAGTAGGGACCAAGGACCAGTCGCTAGGGGCCAGTGTAAAATCAGTGACTAGGGACTAGTCGCCAGTGCGAACGATGGCGCCTTCGGCGCGATGATTTCGGAAAAGCGCTTTCGCGGCCGGACGGGCCGAAAAGGCCATGGACCGCCTCCGGTCACCGGCGGGGAGCCGGGTTCTTCGCAAAATGGGCGTCGACGGCCTCCTCCAGGCGCGCGGCGGCTTCGGGCGTGACCTCGATCTTCGCGACCTCCGCCAGCTCCCCCGCGTCGTGCGCCTTCCGGTCGTACCACGCCGCGGACCGCGTTCCCCCGACGTTCGTCCGCCAGGCCGCGGAGTCGTCGACGCCGACGAGGTCGAACAGGTCGAACGTGTTGTCCACGCGCACGGAGACGAACGCGTGCTGAACGGCGTCCGAGTGGGAGGGCAGCAGGACCTCGGACCAGCTGTGGTTCCCGCTCGTGGCCACCTTCGCGTCGAAGCCCATCGCCGTGACGAGCGCGACGAAGGCCATCTCCCGCTCGCTGCACCAGCCGAACGTGGAGAAGGAGGGAAGGACGGCGTTCGCGTACTTCTCCTTTGGCGAGACGAGGTCGGCGAGGAACACGGCCGGCGTCCGGTCGATGTCCGCCAGGGAGGCGTATTTCGCGTGCGACTTCGGGGGCCTGATCTCCTTCAGCGTCTTGCCGCTGTCGACCAGGACGATCGAGTGGCGCGGATTGGGCTCGACCCAGTGCCAGAAGTAGGGGATCCGGAGGACGTCGCCGACCGAGTTGTCCTCCGCGCCCTTCGCGGTGAAGAGCGTGTGCAGGAAGTGCAGCGTCGCGACCTTGTCCGCGTTTTCGCCCAGAGGGGAGAGGTCGCCGAGCCGTGCGCGGACCTGCGCGAGGCGGTTCTTCGAAAATTCCGCGAAGAAGGGGGCGATCGGCTGCGGGGCGCGGGCGCGTTCGACGGTCGGTTCTGGCGCGGGGAGTGCTTCGACGCGCGCCGGGCGCTCGTCGCCGCCGCACGAGACGGCGCAGACCGCCAGGGCCGCGAGGAGAATCGAACGGACGCTTCCGGGGATGCTCATGAAGAGAATATAGCGTCCCGCGATGTCATGGAAAAGTCCTCCGGGCTCGCTGCGCGGATTTCCCCGGGCGGTCAGCCCCGGCCGGTCAGTTCCCGCGCCTTGGCCTCGATCCGGCGGACGGCCTCCGCGCGGCCTTCGGGCGTGCAGGGCCGTTCCAGCACGAGGTTGACGAAGACCGAGCCGGCGACGACCGCGTGGACGTGCCTGCAGAGGACCCTGGACTGCTCCCCGCTGCGGATGCCGAATCCGCCCAGCACCTTGGAGCCGTTCGCGCCGACCGCGTCGATGAAGTCGAGCGTGGACTTGTCGATGGTCGTCTCGCTGCCCGTGGTGCCGGCGCGGAGCGCCGCGTAGATCTGCCCGAATCCGGCCGAGGCCAGCTTTCCGAGCCGCTCGGCGGACATCGAGGGGGCCGCCACGGGGATGTTTTCGAGCCCCTGTTTCCGGCACGCCGCGGTCAGCCCCTCGTCGCAGTCGAACGGAAGGTCGGGGACGATGCACGCGGAGGCGCCGGCCTCCTTGCACATCGCCGCGAAGTTTTCGACGCCCGGCGTGAAGGCGAGCGAGCCGTAGGTCATGACGTAGATCGGCGTTTCGGGATGCCGTTCGTGGATTCTCTTCACGATCTCCAGCCCCTTCCGGGTGGAGAAGCCGTTCTCCAGCGCGACGGTCGAGGCCGTCTGGATCGCGGGCCCGTCGGCGCTCGGGTCGCTGAAGGCGAGCTGGATTTCGAGGATCGAACTGCCGCCCGCGACGAGCGCGTCGGCGATCGCGACGGAGGTTTCGGCGTCGGGGAACCCGGCGACCAGGTGCGACATGAGGCGGATGCTTTCCATGGTGTTGCCCTTTTCGCTGTGGAACTCTGCTTCGGAACGCGTCAGTCCGCGTCGTGGACGTCCTTCTTCTCGTCGAGCCGGCGGAGCTCGGCCTCCAGGAACTCCCTCCACCTGGCTGGCCGGAAGACCGGGCTCGTGATGAAGATGTCCTTGTCGCCGCGGCCGCTCATGTTGATCACGAGCGCCTTGTCCGCCGGGATCTCCTTCGCGATCCGCATGGCCGCGGCGCCGGCGTGGGCGCTCTCCAGCGCGAAGAGGATCCCCTCGTTCCGCGCGAAGAACTTCACGGCCTCCAGCGCCTCGTCGTCGCGGACGCTCGTGAACTCCACGCGGCCCGATTCCCCGAGCGCGGCCAGCTGCGGGCCGATGCCCATGTAGTCCAGCCCCGCGGAGATGGAGCGCGTGGGGAGCGACTGCCCGTCCTCGTCGATCAGGAAGCGGCTCTTGTATCCCTGCACGATCCCTTCGCGGCTCGCGTTCCCCGTCATGCGCGCGGCGTTCTCGCCCACGTTCGGACCGACGCCGCCGGCCTCCGCGCCGACGAGGCGCACGTCCGCGTCGTCGAGGAAGGCGGAGAAGATCCCGATGGAGTTGCTGCCGCCGCCCACGCAGGCCACGACCGCGCCGACGTCGATTCCGCGTTCGGCGGCCTGGCGCTTGACCTCGTCGCCGATGACCGACTGGAACGTCCGCACGATGTCCGGGAACGGAGCGGGGCCGAGCGCCGAGCCCAGCACGTAGTGGGTGTCCTTGAAGTTCGCGGCCCAGTCGCGCATCGCCTCGTTCACGGCGTCCTTCAGCGTGCGCGCGCCGCTCTTCACCGGAACGACCTTCGCGCCGTAGAGCTCCATCGTCGCGACGTTCGGCTGCTGGCGCCGCACGTCCACCTCGCCCATGTAGACGACGCACTCCAGCCCGAGCTTCGCGCAGGCGGCCGCGGTCGCGAGCCCGTGCTGCCCGGCGCCCGTCTCCGCGATGACGCGCGTCTTCCCCATGCGCCTGGCCAGCAGGCACTGGCCGATCGCGTTGTTGATCTTGTGCGCGCCCGTGTTCGCGAGTCCTTCGAGCTTGACGTAGATCCGCGCGCCGCCCAGGAGCTTCGTCGCCGTCGGGGCGAAGTAGAGCGGGGTCTCGCGTCCGATGTAGTCGCGCTGGACCGTCCGCAGCTCCTCCAGGAACGCCGGGTCGCGCATCGCCTCGCCGAAGGCCTTCTCCAGGTCGTCCAGCGGGCGGCGGATGATCTCGGCAACGTACTTGCCGCCGAACCTGTCGAAGAAACCGTTGTCGGATTCCGTCTTCGTCATGTCGTTCTCCTGTCGTTCCCTATTTGCCGAGCGCTTCGAAGAGCGCGCGGATCTTCCCGTGGTCCTTGACGCCGGGCTCCTTCTCCACGCCGCTGGAGACGTCGATCAGCTCCGGCCGGAACTTTTCGCGGATCTCCGCGGCGTTTTCGGGCGTCACGCCTCCGGCGATCCAGAGCGACGCCCTTCCGGAGGCCTCGCGCAGCGCCTCCTCGGGAACGCGCGTCCCCGTGCCGCCGGCGATCCCCTCGACCTTCGCGTCGAGGAGGAGGCGCGGTTCGCCGCCCTTCAGCAGCGCTTCGGCCTCCGCCAGGTCGGACGCGCTTCCCACGCGGACCGCGCAGTAGCGCGCGACGTCGTCCAGCTCCTCGCCCGGACGGAAGCCGTGGCACTGGAGCGCGTCCAGGTGCCCGTCGCGCGCGAGGGCGATCGCGGCCCGCGCCTCGGGCGACTCCGTCTCCGCGATCACGCCCACGAGAAGCGGCTGGCGTTCGTTCGAGAACTCCTGGATGCGCCGCTGCGCCCGGGCGAACTCCCGCACGAGCTCCGGGTCGGCCCTGCGCGGGCTGCGCGCGAAGACGAACCCGAGCAGGTCGGCGCCGGATTCCGCGGCGAAGAGGCCGTCCTTCGTCCGCGCGATTCCGCAGACCTTGACCAGCGGGGCGCCGGCCTTCGCCGCGCGGCGGACCGCCAGCTCCCTCCAGAAGCGACCGCGGGCGGCCCGCGGCTCCTCGCCGAACGCCCGCGCGACTTCCGCGGCCAGCGCGGGCTCCTTCGCCACCGCTTCGCCCACGAGGATCCCCGTGAACCCGAGGTCGCGCGCGAACCGCGCGTCGGCGGGGGAGCGGACGCCCGATTCGAAGACCGCCTTGGCCGGCAGCCGTCCGCGCAGAGCGGCGGGAACCAGCGGGTCGATCCGGAACGTGGCCAGGTCGCGCGAATTCACGCCGGCGACGATCGTCCTGGCGGCGTCGTCGCCCAAGGCCCTGGTCGCCAGATCCAGCTTGCGCAGGTCGTCCGGTTCGCGGACTTCCACGAACGCCTGCATGCCGAAGGACGCCGCGCGCCTCGCCATCCCGACCAGCCGTTCGTCGTCCAGGATGCGCGCGATGAGCAGCACGGCGTCGGCGCCGCTGCGGAAGGCGACGTCGATTTCGTCTTCGAACAGGAGAAAATCCTTGCGAAGAACCGCGCAGGCGGGCAGGCCACGCCGCCGGCGGCTTTCCATGAGGTCCGCGACCGCGACCAGGTCCTTCAGCGATCCCTTGAAGAAGTTCCCCTCGGTCAGCACCGAGACCGCCTGCGCGCCCGCCTCGGCGTAGGCCGCCGCCAGGGCGACCGGGTCGAGGTCCGGGGCGATGTCGCCCCTGGAGGGGGATGCGCGCTTGACTTCGAAGACCGCGCCGGGCGTCCCGAGGAACTCCGCATGGCCTGCCGTGCGCTTTTCGGGAATTCCCACGCCGAAATCCAGGCCGAGGCGCCCGACGTCGGCCTTGCGCATGCGCACGATCCTTGCAAGAATGTCTTCGTCAGTCTTCAAACGGCCTCACTCTCAGGGCAACGCCCAGCTCCGCGCAGGTCCTGCGGCAGATTTCGATTTTCTCCTCGGACATGACCTTTTCCACGACGGTCAGGACCACGTTCGGCACGAACCGCTTTGCCTTGACGGCGAAGTCCTTCAGGGCTTCGTACGACCGGATGCCGAACCTGGACCGGGTGAGGGCGAGGAATTCCTCGGCGTCGGGCGCGTTCAGCGAGATGGAGACCGTGTCGAAGCGGCCCTTCAGTTCGGGCGTCACGTCTTTCCCGTGGATCAGGTTCGCGAGTCCGTTGGTGTTGACGCGGACCTTCAGGTCCGGGCGTTTCGCCTTCAGCCGGTCGACGATCGCGCAGACGTCGTCCAGGCGTTCCAAGGGCTCGCCGAACCCGCAGAAGACCAGTTCGCGGACGGCGGAAAGGTCGACGGAGGCGAATTCCTCCATCACGGCTTCCACGCCGGGGTCGCCGTCCTTGAACCAGAGGGAGTCGCCTTCCGCCTCCTTCTTGGTCCGGCGCAGGCAGAAGACGCAGCTGCAGGGGCAGCGGTTCGTGATGTTCACGTAGACGTTCTTGCCGGCCAGGTCGCCGCTGTCCCCGAGATTCAGGTAGCGCGCGCGTCCCGCCTTTCCGGCGACCGTGTAAAGGATCATTCTTCCTCCTCCGTCAGGTCGCGAAGGTACATCTCGACGCCGAGCCCCCAATGGGCGGGCACGTCGTTTTCTTCGCAGTAGGCGATGCACTTTGAGGCGAATTCGGCGGCCTGCTTCACGGAGTCGTGGAATCCGTGCCCGTTCAGGAGCATGCCAGCGATCACGGCGCTGATCACGTCGCCCGTTCCGCTGCGGTCTCCGCCGATGCGGTCCGCCATGACGGTCCTGGGGGCTTCGCCGCGGCTGAAGACGAAGTTCATAATCTGCGTTTCGCCGCGCCGGATTCCCGTGACCACGATGTGCCTGGGCCCCAGGGAGCTCAGCCGCCGGCACATGGCCTCCAGCTCGTCGTTGGAAAAGTCCCCGTCCCGGTAGTCGACGTCCATCAGGGAGCAGAGTTCCGTCAGGTTCGGCGTCAGGACGTCCGCAAAGCGGACCAGGTCCTTCATCTTGTCGCAAAGCGCCGGCGTGTAGGTCCTGTAGAGCCGTCCGTAGTCGCCCATCACTGGGTCCACCAGGGTGAACGCGCCCTTTTTCCCGAACGTCTTGATGAAGTCGACGACGATGTCCACCTGGTCCACGCTCCCGAGGAACCCGGTCGCGATGGCGTCGAAGCTCATGTCCAGGTCCTTGTAGGTCTGGATGTAGTCGCGCATCCTGGGGGTGTAGTCGTCGAAGAAATACCTGGGGAACTGGGTGTGGGTCGAAAGGATGGCGGTCGGCACGGCCACGGCCTGGATTTTCATGGCCGAGACCACGGGCGCCATGACGGCGACGGAACAGCGGCCGAATCCGGTGATGTCGTTGATCAGCGCGATTTTCTTCTGAAGCATGGCTATGTCGATTGGAACTTGTTTTTCAAAACCCAGATATAGGAAATCGCGGCTGCGACAAGAACGGACGCCAGCGTGGGGCCCAGGAAGACCGAGTCCAGACGGACCGCCGCCTGGTAGACGACGAAGCCCGCAAGCCACGCGGACAGGTTCCAGATCCGGGACGCCCTGCCGGTCGCCGGCGACGCGCCGTCTTCGCCTTTCGGCCGGGGCGCGGAGTAGTGGGAGACGAGCAGCACCGCGGCCATGGGCGCGAAGACGGACGCGACGAGGTAGAGGAAGTCGATGTAGTGGTCCATGATTCCCGAGATCGCGAGGGCCGCGGCCGCGGCGCTCGCCGCGACGCCCGCGGTCTTCGGGTTCAGCCCGGGCACGATCGCCTTCGCCGATTCGCCCGCGGAATTCGCCGCGAGGAAATTCGTCGTGACCGTGGAGAGCACCACGACGACGATGCCCGGGATTCCGAAGCCCGCGAGGAGAATCGCCTTCGCGATGTCGTTGTCCGCGCCGGCGCCCGCGATTTCGAGCCCGATGAAATACATCCAGAAACTGGCGAGGGAATAGGCGATTGCGGAAACCGCCGTGGCGCGCACCGGCTTTTCCACGTCCTTCGTGTAGTCCGAAATCACGGGCAGCCACGAGAGGGGCAGCGCCATGGATATTTCGAAGACGTTCCAGAATCCGAGCGCATGGGCGGGCGCGGGGGCCGCGGCCGCCGAGGACGCGCCGACCCCGAACAGCCTGGCCGTCAGGGCGGCGAGCAGAACGGCGAGCACCGCCATCACGACCGCGGCGACCTTCGCGAAACGCCGCAGGCCCGCGAACACCCAGAGCGCGATGAGCGCCGCGAGCAGCGCGCAGGTCAGCGGGAACGAGACCGGAAGGTCGAGGCCCGCGAGCACGGAGGCCCCCTGGGCGTTCAGGACCGCGATCCACGCCACCAGCTGGAGCAGGTTCAGCGAGGCGAAGAACCTGGACCCGCCTTTTCCGTAGACCGCGGCGGTGGTCTCCATCGCGTTCACCCGGACGCGGGCGCCGACAAGACCCACGAAGAACAGGAAGATCCCGCCGACGACGTGCCCGAGGACCAGAGGCGCCCACAGCGAGCCCGGGGCCGCCCCGGCGCCGATTTCGATGCCCGCCTCGATTTCGGAGACGGAGACCGCGACCCCGAACCAGATGACGGCGTTTGTCGACAAACCTGTGCGTTTTTCCATTCTTGCTCCGTCAGCCGTTCGTCGCGGCCTTCACCTCTTCGATCTTCTTCAGGACGGAGCCGTCTTCCATCGCCTTGAGGGCCTTGTCGAAGCCTTCCTTGACGCTTCCGGCCTTCTTGGAGATGTAGAGGGCCGCGCCCGCGTTCAGCGCGCAGGCGTACTTGATGCCCGGACGGCCCTTGCCGTTCAGCACGTCGAGGGCGAGGTTGAAGTTGTCCGCGCCCGTGCCGCCGGCGAGGTCTTCGGGGTCCACGGAGGGGACGCCGAACTCCTTCGGGTCGATGCGGTATTCGCGGTACTCGCCGTCTTCCAGGATCTCCGCGATCGTCGTCGGGACGCACGGGGAGATCTCGTCGTAGCCGTCGTCGGAGATGGCGACCATCACGCGCTTCGCCCCTAGGGACTTCGCGGCCCTGGTGAAGGGTTCGAGGATCGCCTTGCTGTAGACGCCGAGCATGAGGTACTTGGCCTCGGCCGGGTTCGTGAGCGGCCCGAGCAGGTTCATGATGGTCTTGACGCCGAGGGCGCCGCGGACCGGGCCGGCGAAGCGCATGGCGCTGTGGTAGACCGGAGCCATGAGGAAGACGAAGCCCGTCTTGTCGAGGACGCCCGCGGCCTTCTCCGGCGTCATGTCGAGCTTGAAGCCCGCGGCCGTGTAGAAGTCGGCGGCGCCGGACTTGCTCGAGACGGCGCGGTTGCCGTGCTTCGCGATCTTCGCGCCGCAAGTTGCAGCGATAAGGCCGGAGAGCGAGCTCACGTTGAAGCTGCCCTTGCCGTCGCCGCCGGTGCCCACGATGTCGGTGAGCTCGTCGCCGCCGCGGGGGAACCTGCGCTTCTTGCCGCTCAGGACCTTGGCGCAGCCGGCGATCTCCTCGGCCACGGGGCCCTTGCCGGAAAGCGCGGCGAGGATGGCGGCCATCTGGCGTTCGTCCATGATGCCGTCGGTCAGGTCTTCCATGAACATTTCGGCGGTTTCGCGGCTCAGGTCCCGTCCCGCGGTGAGCGTGTTCAGGATCCCGCGCACGTCCAGCGGTTCGCGGCGGTAGTTGAGGAACGCCTTGAAGAACTCGTCGGCGCGGCCGCTCGCGATCGATTCCGGATGGAACTGCACGCCTTCGATCGGGAGCGTTCTGTGGCGGATGCCCATGACGTCGCCGTCGGTCGCGCGGGCGGTCACTTCGAAGTCGGCGGGGAGCGTCGATTCGTCGACGACCAGGCTGTGGTAGCGCGTGAAGATGTTCTTCCTGCCGATGGTGCGGAAGAGCCCCTTGCCGTCCAGGTCGATCTCTTCGGCGACGCCGTGCTTGATGAACCTGGCCTGCACGATCTTCGCGCCGAAGGCGCAGCCGATGGCCTGGTGGCCGAGGCAGACGCCCAGGATCGGGATCTTCCCGGCGAAATGCCTGATGGACTCGACCGAAATCCCCGCGTCTTCGGGGCGCCCGGGGCCGGGGCTCACGATGAGGCGGCTCGGGTCCAGCTTCTCGATGTCGGCGACGGAGCATTCGCGGCTGCGGAGCACGCGGATCTCCTCGCCGGTGATCTTCGCGATGGCCTGGTAGATGTTGTAGGTGAAGGAATCGTAGTTGTCGACGATGACGATCATCTCAGTTTCCCCCTTCCAGGACGGCGCGCATGGCGCCCAGTTTCTCGTTGGTCTCCTCGAATTCGCGTTCGGCGTTCGACGCGGCGACGATGCCGCCTCCCGCCTGCAGGCTGATGGTCTTGCCCTGCTTGAGGCAGCAGCGGATGGCGATGCAGAAGTCGAGGTCGCCGTCGGATTCCATGTAGCCCACGGCGCCGGCGTAGAAGCGGCGCTTGACCTTCTCCAGCCCCGAAAGGATCTCGATGGCGCTGATCTTCGGGGCGCCGCTCACCGTGCCCGCCGGGAAGCTGGAGCGCAGCACTTCGATGGCCTTCTTCCCCTTGGCCACGCGGCCCTGCACGTCGGAGACCAGATGGATCACGTGGCTGAACTTCTCGCACTCCATGTACTTGGTCGTCTCGACCGTGCCCGGTTCGCAGACGCGGCCCAGGTCGTTGCGGGCCAGGTCCACGAGCATCAGGTGCTCGGCGCGCTCCTTCGGGTCGCCCTTCAGGTTCTTCATCAGGGACTCGTCCTCGGCGTCGTCCTTGCCGCGGCGGCGGGTGCCCGCGATCGGGTGGATCGCCGCGATCCCGTCGCGCACGCGCACGAGGCTCTCGGGCGACGCGCCGATGAACTGGTGCGTGCCGTAGTCGAGGAAGAACATGTACGGGGACGGGTTCACGGTGCGGAGCCGGCGGTAGATGTCGAGCGCTTCGATGTCGCTCGCGAACTGGACGCGGCGGGAAGGCACGGCCTGCACGATGTCGCCCGCGACGATGCGCTTCCGCAGCGCCTCGACCTTTTCCACGTATTCTTTGCGGGAGCGCTCGAGGTCGGTCATCGTGATGCCCTTGCCGTACTGCCGTTCGGGGGCGAGGTAGCTGAAGTCGAGGTCGGCGAGACGGGCCTTGACGCGTTCGATGGCCGCCTTCAGGTCGATCTGGTGCTCTTCGTAGTTCAGGGCGAACAGATGGAGCTTTTCGGTGAAGTGGTCGAACACGATGTAGATGTGGCCCACCAGGAACTCGGCCTCGGGGATGCCGAGCTCGTCCGTCTGCGGGGCGAGGCGGACGGTGTCGCAGCGGGCGCAGAACTCGTAGCCCAGGTAGCCCACGCCCGAAGAGGGGATCGGGATCCGGTTGGACGGCACCGTGTTCTCGGCGGACACCAGCGCGAGGGCGTCGAGGATGTCGCCTTCGCCTTCCTCGAGGAAGACGCGTTCCTCGCCGTCGACGACGATGGTCACGTTCTTCTCGTTTTGGCGCAGGCGGAACCCCTCGTCCACCATCAGCGTGGAGTAGCGGCTGCGGCCGTGGGCGAAGGAGGCCGATTCGAAGATCGCCTTCGCGCCCAGCTTCTTGCCCAGCGAGAACGGCGTGTAGCGTTCCCCGGGCAGTGCCTCGTAGATGCTGTCGACGCGCGGTTCGTATCCCGGGCGCTCGGTGGCGTGTCTTTCCTTCGTCGTGGTTGCCATGCTGCTCCTCCGGCCTTGGGCCGTTCTTGGCCGCCTTTCCCCCGGGGAGCTTTCCGCTTTATCGAAGAAGGCCTCCGGGAGTCCGGAAGCCTTTGTTGAAATCTGATGCGATTGCGACAAACGCCGGACTCTATTTCGAGTTCCAGCGCCACCAGAAGCGGGTGAGGGCGATCGTCGCGTTCTTCATGGCCCCGAATATATCCACCCTCCCGCCCGTCCGGCAAGGGGGAAAACGGGAAAAAATCGTCCGGCTTCCGTTCCCCACCCTTGACGTCCGCCCCGGAATTTGATACAATTGTCCCCACCTCGCCGTGCCGTCGCGCACGGATGGACCTTGAAATTCAGATGGATATGCTTGTGCAGAGGCCTGCGTCGTTCGAGAGAACAAGACGCAAGTCTGTCTAGCGAACGACCTTTGAGACGAACAAAGAGAAAAAGGAAAGAACACTCTATGGAGAGTTTGATCCTGGCTCAGAACGAACGCTGGTGG
>JAGCEZ010000119.1 GCA_017650365.1 Fibrobacterales bacterium
CCATTTCGAAACCCTCCAGCTCCACGTGGGCCAGGAGCAGGCCGACCCCGCCACCGACTCCCGCGCGGTGCCGATCTACCAGACCACCTCCTACGTGTTCCACAGCGCCCAGCACGCCTCGGACCGCTTCCACCTGAAGGATCCGGGGAACATCTACGGACGCCTGACGAACACCACGCAGTCGGTCTTCGAAGAACGCATCGCGGCGCTCGAAGGCGGCGTCGGCGGCCTGGCCGTGGCCTCCGGCGCGGCGGCGATCACCTACGCGATCCGCGCCCTCGCCAGGGGCGGCGACCACGTGGTGGCGCAGCGCACCATCTACGGCGGCACCTACAACCTGCTGCAGCACACGCTCCGCCCCTTCGGGATCGACACGACCTTCGTGAACACGCGCGACCTGAAGGAAGTCGAGGCGGCGATCAAGGAGAACACGAAGCTCGTCTTCCTCGAAACCCTCGGGAACCCGCACTCCGACATCCCCGACGTCGACGCCATCGCCGAAATCGCCCACAGGCACAAGATTCCGGTGGTCATCGACAACACCTTCGGCACGCCCTACCTCTTCCGCGCGTTCGAACACGGCGCCGACGTCGTGGTCCACTCGGCCACCAAGTTCATCGGCGGCCACGGCACCACCCTCGGGGGCGTGATCGTGGACGGCGGGAAGTTCGACTGGGCGGCGAGCGGCAAGTTCCCGCAGTTCACCGAAACCAACCCGAGCTACGGCGTCCCCTTCACGGCCGCCGCCGGAGCCGCCGCGTTCATCGTCTACATCCGGGCGATCCTGCTGCGCGACGAAGGCGCCGCCATCTCCCCCTTCAACGCCTTCCTGCTCCTGCAGGGCACCGAGACGCTCTCCCTCCGCCTCGACCGGCACGTGGAGAACACGAAGAAGGTGCTCGACTTCCTCGCGAAGCACCCGAAGGTCGCGAAGGTGAACCACCCGAGCCTGCCCGACCATCCGGACCACGCGCTCTACGAACGCTACTTCCCGAACGGCGGCGGCTCGATCTTCACCTTCGACGTGAAGGGCGGACAGGAGGAGGCGTTCCGGTTCATCGACTCGCTGAAGATCTTCAGCCTGCTGGCGAACGTGGCCGACGTCAAGAGCCTCGTGATCCATCCCTACACCACGACCCACTCCGAGCTGACGCCCGAAGAGCTTGCCGCGGCCGGGATCTCCCCCGCTACGATCCGCCTCTCGATCGGCACGGAGCACTGGGAGGACATCGTCGCGGACCTCGACCAGGCGCTGGCGGCGATCTAGACCGGATACCGATCCGAACCGATTCTCTCCCCGGCGGAACGCGGCCACCGCGTTCCGTCCGCGGGAGGGATTTTCCGCAAAACGAAACGGAGGCGACAGATGGCCGGAACGACGCGCGACGAAACGCTGCTGATCCACGGCGGAATTCCCGAAGACCCGCGCACGGGCGCGGTCAACGTCCCGATCTACCAGACCTCGACCTACCGCCAGGACGAACTGGGCCGCCACCGCGGCTACGAATATTCCCGCACGGGGAACCCCACGCGCGAGGCGCTCGAAAAGCTGATCGCCGACCTGGAGGGCGGGCGCTTCGGCTTCGCCTTCGCCTCCGGGATGGCCGCGCTCACGACGGTTCTCTCCCTGTTCTCCGCCGGCGACGAGATCCTCACCTCGGCGAACGTCTACGGCGGCACTTTCCGCGTGCTCGACAAGGTCTTCCGGAACTTCGGCATCGCCTACCGGATGGTCGACACCACCGACGCTGACGCCTTCGAGGCGCAGATCGGCCCGAACACGAAGGCGGTGATCGTCGAAAGCCCCGCGAATCCCCTGCTGGACGTCACCGACATCGCCGAAATCGCGAAGCGGGCGAAGGCGCGCGGTGTCATGACAATCGTCGACAACACCTTCATGACCCCCTATCTGCAGAAGCCGCTGGAACTGGGGGCCGACGTCGTCGTCCACAGCGCGACGAAATACCTCGGCGGCCACAGCGACGTGGTCGCGGGCCTGGCGGTCGTCGACGACGAGGAGACCGCGAAGAGGCTGGCCTTCCTGCAGAACGCGACGGGAGGCGTGCTCGGCCCCTTCGACTCCTTCCTGCTGATCCGCGGGATCAAGACGCTCGGGGTCCGGCTCGACCGCCACTGCGAAAACGCGCTGGCCGTCGCGGAATTCCTCCGCGCGTCCGACGCGGTGGAGATCGTCCACTTCCCCGGCTTCGCCGACCATCCCGGGCACGCAATCCAGGCGCGCCAGGCCAGGGGCGCCGGCGCGATGATCTCTTTCTCGCTGCGGGAAAACGTCGACCTGAGGCTCTTCCTGAAGTCGCTTCGCCTGGTGGCGCTCGCCGAAAGCCTGGGCGGCGTGGAGAGCCTGATCTGCCATCCGTCCACGATGACGCACGCCTCGATTCCGGAGGAGATCCGGAAGAAGGTCGGCATCTCCGATTCGCTGCTGCGCCTTTCGGTCGGCATCGAACACCGCGACGACATCGTCGCCGACCTGAAACGGGCGCTGGACGCGGCCAGGCGCTGAGGAGGGAACGTCATGGCGCTCTATCTCGACACGCAGGAACTGATCGGAAACACCCCTCTCGTCCGGCTGAACCACGTGGGAACGAAGCCCGGCGTCGAAATCTACGCCAAGCTGGAGCTCTGGAACCCCTCGGGAAGCGTGAAGGACCGCACCGGCCACCACATGATCGAAGACGCGGAACGCCGGGGACTGCTGCGCGCGGGGTCGACCATCGTCGAGGCCACGGCAGGCAACACGGGGCTGGGCATCGCCTTCGCGGCGCTCAACCGCGGCTATCGGCTGGTCTTCGTGGTGCCGACGAAGTTCTCCGCGGAAAAGCAGACGCTGCTGCGCGCCCTCGGCGCGGAGATCGTCTCCACGCCGCGCGAAGAGGGAATGCTCGGGGCCGAGCGCGTCGCGGAGCGGCTTCTCTCCGAAATCCCCGGGTCGATCTCCCTCAGGCAGTTCCGCAATCCCGCCAACCCGCTCGCGCACTACGAGACCACCGGCGCCGAAATCGCGCGCGACCTGCCGGACGTCGACTACGCGGTAATCGGCGCGGGGTCCGGCGGCACCTACACCGGGATCCTGCGGCGGCTGAAGGAGTTCCGTCCGGAGATCCGCGGCGTGCTGGCCGACCCCGTCGGCAGCACGATGGGCGGAGGAGAGCACGCCGACTACGACATCGAGGGCATCGGCAACGACTTCGTCCCCGACACGATGGACATCTCGCTCGTCGACGAAGTGGTCAAGGTCTCCGACGACGAGGCCTTCGCGGCGGTCCGCGACCTGGCGAGGAAGGAGGGGATCTTCGCGGGCTCCTCCTCCGGGGGCGCGCTCGCCGCGTCGCTCAAGCTCGCCTCCCGCCTGGAGCGCGGCAAGATCGTCACGGTCTTCCCCGACCGCGGCGACCGCTACTTCAGCAAGGGGCTCTACGCCTGACTTCCCGCGCGGTCGCCGCGGGCG
>JAGCEZ010000120.1 GCA_017650365.1 Fibrobacterales bacterium
GCGCGCGACCGCCCTGCGGATCGAACCCGCGGAGTGGTCGCGCGCGACGCGGAGTTCCGCGACCTCCGCGCCGGCGGCGCGGAGAAGCCTCGCCGCGCCCCGGGGGTTCCCGACGCCCGTGACCAGCCGGATCCGCTCTCCCGGACGCGGCGGCGGGACGATCCCGAACTCCACGTCCGGTTCGGACTCGCGGTCTCCGGCCCGGGCGACGGCCGGGGATGGCCGCGGGCCCGTGGTCCAGAAGCGCGCGCCGCGGTGGTCGGATTCGAACGAGCGGTTGCGGCCGAAGGGAAGCAGTTCCGCGAACGTCCGCGGCGCGCGGCGGCCGAGCGGGCGGAGGACGACCGTCTCGATTCCGGGCAGCGGGTCCAGGCGCGGGTCCTCGAGCCCGCCGTCCAGGACCAGGACCTCGAATCCGGTCCGGAGCCGGGCGGCCGCGCGGAGCATGTCGCCCGAGGCGAACGCCGGGACTCCGCTCCGCGCGAGGAGGAGCGCGTCGTCGCCGAAACCGCCGGGGACGAAGGACGCGCCGGCGTCGACGCGCGCGGGCTCCGCGCCGAGCTTCCGGTCGAAGCAGAGCAGCGCGGTCCGGATTCCCTCTTCGGAGAGCAGGCGCGCAAGGGCGCGGGCGACCGTGGTCCGTCCGCCGCCGCCGACGAGGAGCGAACCGACGCGGACGATCTTCGCGGACGCGGGGTCGGCTGCGATTTCGGACGCGAGTCCATGGACGAGCGCGCGGTCGCGGCGCAGCTTCAGGGCCCGGCCGAGCTTCCATCCCAGGCGCCAGAGGGCGCCGCAGAGCTCCGCGGGCAGGGCGAACGCCGGCCAGAGCGCACCGGGGTTCATCGCGCCGCCGCGCTCCCCTCGCCGGAAAGGACGCGTTCGTAGACCGCGACGAGATTCGCGACGACGCGGTCCCAGCTGAAGAATTCCGCGCAGCGCCGCTTCGCCCCCTCCGCGACCTTCGCGCGGAGCGCGGGATCGGACGCGAGCCGTTCGAAGGCGCGGGCCAGCGCCGCGGGATCCTTCTCCGGAACGAGAAGCCCGGTCTCGCCGTCGACCACGACGTCGGGGATGCCGCCGACGTCCGAGGCCACGAGCGGAAGCCCGGCGGCGACGGCCTCGATCAGCACCACGCCGAGCCCCTCGGTGTCGCCCTTGGAGTCCACGATCGCGGGCAGCGCGAACACGTCGGCGCCGAGGTACTCCCGCGCCAGCTCCTCGGAGGCGAGCTTGCCCGTGAAGACGATCCGCGCGGACTGCGGCGAGCGCGCGGCCTCCTCCTTCAGCGCCTCCGTGACGTCGCCCGTCCCGACGATCCGCAGTTCCCACTCTTCGGGATTCCGCAGCTCCGCCATCGCGCGGATCAGAAACGGAATCCCCTTGCGCTCGATGTGCCGTCCGACGAAGAGGATCCGGCGCGGGCTCTTTTCGAACGGCTTCGCCTGGCCTTCGAAAGCGGGCAGCGGCGAACCGTAGGGAACGACCTCGACGTCGGCTTCGCGCAGCGCCTTCACGCGCCCGGCGGTGAACCCGGAGTTGGCGACGACGGCGTCGGCCCGCCCGATCAGGAAGCGCAGGACCGGCGCGACCCAGGGGAACTTGCGGACGAGCAGCAGCTCCGCGCCGTGGAAGTTGACCACGAGCGGGATCCGCAGCAGCTTCGCCGCGGGCAGCGCCATCAGCGCGTGCGGGAAGGGCCAGTGCGCGTGGATCGCGTCGGGCCGCTCCTTCAGGCAGACGCGCAGGCAGCGGACCGTCCCGCAGAGGATGTAGAGCGCGGCGAGGGCCCGCATCCGCAGGCTCTTCGCCACCTTGCTCGGCGCCCCCTCGTCGTGCGTCAGGTGCTCCCACGACGCGGGCCCGTAGCGGAAGCGGAAGACCGGAATCCCGTCGATTTCGTGGTCCTCCAGCCCGCCCCACGACGGCGCGAGCATCTTCGCGTCCACGCCGGCCCCGCGCAGGCGGAGCAGAGTCTCGCGCAGCCACGGCACCTCGGGGTCCGCCTGGAACCGGGGAAACACGGAACCGAAGAAGAGGACCTTCACGGGGCTTCGCTTTTCGCGTTCGGGACGGCGTCGACGGCGACGTTCTTCCCCTGGTAGACGACGAAGGGGAAGCTCTTGCGCGCCACGAGGTCGGGGTGGAGCCGCTTTTCCAGATGCGCGTCGGCCAGGTAGCGGCGGAGGTTTTCGAACAGCCGGTCGGCGGGCGCCGTGGTGGAGTCGAGGAAGAGGAAGCCCAGCCCGCGGTCGTCGTCGAGGAAGCCCTTGACGTCGGAGCCGCGCATCAGCATGGTGATGCCGAGCATGATGGCGCGCCAGGCGGGCTTGAGCTCCTCGGGGCGGAGCTCGTCGGAGAAGATCTCGGAATAGGGGATCTCGAGGTAGGCGAAGGAGGTGTCGAGCAGGTCGGCTCGCAGCTTCTCCTCGCGCAGCCGCTGTCCGAAGAGTTCCGGCCCGTAGACGTAGAACTCGTTGCGGAACATCTTCATCAGGTTCTCGATCATCGCCCGATGTTCCTGCGGAGTGACCATGCAGAACCTCCGTTTTCCGCGCCGGTCAGACGACGTCGTCCGCGTCCATGGAAATCCGCTGGAGCGGCACCGGCAGGCGGCGCGCCCAGAGGAGCATGACCAGCTTGACCATCAGGCGCCGCACCCCTTCGCGCGGGCGGCGCGGGCGGATGACCGGCCAGCCGGCCTTCTTCGCGGCCTTGGCGAGCCGGGGCGTGGGGTGGACGGCGACAGCGTGCTCGGCGTACTCCAGCATCGGCACGTCGCTCCCGCCGTCGGAATAGGCCCAGCAGCCCTTCCCGTCCTGCGGGAAGCGGCCCTGCGACCGGATCCAGACCACCTTGTCGCGGCCCTTGAAGTTCCTGCCCCTGTAGTTCGGGAAGCGGAGCCCCTTCGCCGGGAACTCCATCGTCGTCCCCTTGACCTCGTCGGCGGGGAGGAAGGCGCCCACGTGGTCCATCCAGAGCGTGGGGGAGGCGGTCAGCACGACCACCCGGCGCCCGGCGATCCGGTGCTTCTTCATCCTGTGGACGATTTCGGGGTAGATGTACTGGGGGACCAGCTTTTCGGCGAACTCCTTCGCCATGGCGTTCCGCTCCTCCTCGGGGATCCAGGAGGTGGGCCAGAGGGCGAGCCGCTTGAGGAAGGGGGTGGAGAGGATCCCCGCCAGCCAGAGGGGCAGCGAGAGGAGGTAGGGGATGCGCCAGAAGCGGAGCCGGGGATGGCGCCGGACGACGAAAACGCTCCAGTAGAGGATGGAATCGCCGTAGAAGACGGTGTCGTCGAAATCGAAGAAGGCGGCCGGGACGGTCTCCGTCTCCGCGGAGGTCTGCGCCTTGCCCTGGGTTTCTTCAGCCATGGCCCAAAGATAGAATTCTACCTTTCCGGCCATGCTCGCCAAGGTCAAACGCGACATCCGCCAGAGCGAGGTCCGCCGGTTCCGCCAGAGCCTCGACCGCACCGACGCGCGGCTCCGCCCCCTCTCCCCCGCCGAGATCGCCGCGCTGGAGTCCCAGGGGAACTCGTGCGAGGACTGGAGCAGGGTCTCCGCGGCGCCGGACTTCTCGCCCGAGCGCGTGCGGAACTGCGCCTTCGAGGGCGACGTCGCGCTGCCCGCCTTCTTCGGCACCGTCCGGCTGCCCGAGGGGGTCTCGGTCCCGACCGGCCTCTGGAACTGCACCGTCAAGGACAGCTCGATCGGCAATTCGCACCTCCGCGACGTCGGCGTCCTCTCGCGGATGGTCGTCCAGCAGGGCTGCGTCGTCCGCAACGTCGGCTCCCTCTCCGCCACCGGGCGCACCGCCTTCGGAATCGGCCGCCAGCTCTCCATCGGCATGGAGGTCGGCGGCCGGACGATCATCTCCTACCCCGAAATGGACCTGGAGACCGCGACCGGGATCCTGCTGAACAAGGACGACGCCGCGCTCCAGGACGAATACCAGCGGACGATCGAGGAGTTCCGCGAGGAGATCCGCTGCGACCGCGGGTTCGTGGGCGCGGACGCCTGCGTCGTCAACAGCCAGGCCCTGCGCAACGTCTGGATCGGCCCCGGCGCGAAGATCGACGGCGCCGCGAAGATCGTCGACAGCTGCCTTCTCTCCTCCGTCGCGCGGCCCGCGACCGTCCGCGACGGCGCGATCGTGGAGCACTCGGTCCTGCAGTGGGGCTCGACCGCCGAGAGCCACGCCTGGATCCGCGACTCCGTCCTGCTCGAGACCGCCTCGGCCGGGCGCGGGGCCAGGATCCGCCACTCCGTCCTCGCCCCCAACGCGCGCGTCACCTGCGCCGAGGTCTCCAGCTCGCTGCTCGGGCCCTTCGTCGGGATGCACCACCAGGCGCAGGTCGTCTCGGTCCTCTGGCCCGCGGGCCTGGGCTCCGTCGAGGCCGGCTGCCTGGTCGGGAACGACACGAGCGGGCGCTTCCCGAACCGCGAGGCGATCCTGGGCGAGGGCGTCTCGTTCGGGCTGGGCGCGACCGCGCTCTTCCCGCTCAACCTCGAACGCGCCCCCTGGACCTTCGTGGAGGCCCGCGCCCTCCTCCGCCCGCAGCGGATGTGCTTCCCCTTCAGCCTGGTCCGGACCCCGACGCGCGTCCCCGAAGGCCTGGACGGCGGCCTGAACGAGCTGCTGCCGGGCTGGGCCCTGCGCGACAACCCGCTCGCGCTCGCCCGCGCCGCGCGCAAGTTCGCGGAGCGCGACAAGACCCGCCGCCGGACGGCCGAAGCCCACTTCCTCACGCGCCGGAGCGCGGAGGCGGCGATCCGCGCGCTGCAGCGTCTGAACTCCGTCTCCGAGCCGAAGGACGTCTACGTCGAGCGCGACATCCCGGGCCTGGGCGCGAACTTCCTGCGCGAGGCGGAGCGCCAGCGCGCGATCCGCACCTACGGGCTCTTCCTGGAGCGCTACGCCCTCACCGCGGCCATGACGACGCTCGAGGAGAATCCCGAGCTGCTGAAGTCGGGCCAGCCCGTCGCGAAGCTGCTCTTCGGGAAGGAGACCCTGCGCGACGTCTGCCGCCTGGTGAAGATCCCCGCGCAGCTCGTCCTGATCATCCGGCGCTACCGCCAGGTGGAGAAGGACTGGCGCGACTCCATCCTCGACGCCCTGCGCAAGGAGCGCGAGCTCGGGAGCTCCGTCTTCGACGACTGGAGGGAGACCCACCCGGACGAGCTCCAGGGCATGGGCTTCGTCCAGGACGAGGTGAAGGAGTCGGACCGCCGCGTGCGCATCCTGCTCGGGCAGCTGCGCGCGATGAAGGGCTGACGGAAGGGGGCGCTCAGCCCCGCAGCGCGGAGGGGTCGGCGAGCGAGGCCGCCTCTTCCAGCTGGACCGAGACCACCTGCGAAATCCCCGCGACCTCCTGCGTCACGCCGTAGAGGCGGTCGGAGGCGGCCATCGTGGTCTTCTGGTGCGTGATCACCACGAACTGCGTGCGGTTGGTGAACCGGCGCAGCAGCTGCACGAACTTCTGGCGGTTGGCGTCGTCGAACGGCGCGTCGCATTCGTCGAGCACGCAGAAGGGGGCGGGCTTCACGAGGTAGATGGCGAAGAGGAGCGAGAGGGCGGTCAGGCCGCGCTCGCCGTTGGAGAGCTTCTCGACCTCGCACATCGCCTTGCCCGTGGGGCGCGCCTTGATCTCGATGGGGGCGTCGAGCTCGTCCGCGCCGTTCGAGACGTCGAGCGTGAGGCGCGTCTCGCCGCCGGCCATCAGCCCGGAGAAGACCGACTGGAAGTTCCCGCGGATCTGCTCGAAGGTCCGGCGGAAGTTCTCGCGGGCGATGCGGTCGAGGCGTTCCATGGTCCGCTCCAGGCGGACGCGGGCGCCGTCGAGGTCGTTGAACTGCCGCTGGGTCTCGAGGAAGGACTCCTTCTCCTTCTCGAACTCGTCGAGGTCGACGCTGGAGGAGCCCAGCTCGCGCTCCTGCGCCTGCAGGCGCTTCAGCTCGGTCTCGGCGGCCTCGGGGTCCTCGGGCGCGGGCCAGGCGGAGAGGTCGTCCCTGGAGAGGTCGACCTCGTAGAGGTTGAAGGTCTCCTCGGAGATCGTGGAGAGGCGGGTGTCGATCTGCGAGTACTTCCGCGCGAGATCGGTGGAGGTGTCGGAGAAGGAGTTGATCTGCTGCTCCCACTTGAGGGCGGCCGCGAGGGCCTCGTTCCGCTCGTCGCGGCGGGCGCTGTACTTCTCCTCCGCGACGGAGAAGCGCTCCTTGCGCTCGTCGAGCGCCGCGTAGGCCGTCTGGATCTCGCCGGAGAGCGACTCCCTGCGGCCGAGGGCGGAGTCGTTGTCCGAGTCGATCTGCTCGAGCTGCCCGCGCAGGCGCTCCTGGCGTTCGGTCTCCTCGACGATCTGCCCTTCGTAGAACCCGATGTTCTCGTTGTAGTGCTGGAGGTCGCCGCGCGCGCCGGTGAGCGCGTTGTTGGCCTGGTTCCAGTCGTCGTTCGCGGAGCGGAGCTCCGACTCGATCTCGGCGCAGAGCGTCCGGGCGCGTTCCCGATCGCCGCGGGCCGCCTCCGATTCCGCGCGGACCGCGCGCGCCGCCTCCTCCGCCCTGGAGAGCTCTTCGCGCAGCGGTTCGACCGCGTCCTTGGACCGGGCGATCGTCTGCTCGAGGATGGCGATCCGGTCGTCGGCGTTCTGGCGCCTTCCCTGCGCGGCGACGAGGTCGTTCCGCTTCCCGGCCAGCTCCTCGCGCTTCCGGGCGAGGACCGTCTCGTCCCCGGACGCCCGTTCGCGGGCCTCGGCCAGCCGCGCCTCGGCTTCGCCCAGGCGCGCCTCGATTCCGGACGCCCGTTCTTCGAGCTCCGCGCGCTCGGCGCCCAGCTCGGCCAGACGCGCGCGGCGGGAGAGGATCCCGGCGCCGTCTTCCGCGCCCGAGCCGCCGCGTACGAGCCCGGAGGAGTGGACCAGCAGCGGCCCCGGCGCGCAGAACCAGAGGTCGCGGCCGCCGTTTTCGAGCGCGAGCCGCCAGGCCTCGCCGGCGTCGCGGACCCGCACGAAGCGGCCCAGGAGCCAGTCGACCAGCGGGCGCCAGCGCCCGTCGCACCCGGTCCGTTCGGCCAGGGTGCCCTCGCCGAGGCCGGGGGCCTCGGTCCGGGGGAACGCGCCGCCGCCCGCGATCCAGGCGCGGCCCGCGTTCTCGGATTCCAGGAACTCCGCCAGCGCGCGCGCCTCTTCGGGCGAGCCGGCCAGGACGGTCTGCGCGGCCTCGCCGAGCGCGGCCTCCACGATCTCCGCGTCCTCCGCGCGCGTCTCGAGGACGTCGAGCAGCAGGCCGGAGATCCGGTCCGCCTTCGCCTCGCGCAGGCGCTTCGCGCCCCGGCGCACGCCCTCGCCGCCCTTCTCCTGGCGTTCGAGCACCTCGAGCTCGGCCGAGCGGCGGCTGAGCGCGTCGCGGACCTCGTCCCGTTCCGGGCGGACGGCGTCGATCTCCTCCTGCGCGGCCCGCTCCGCTTCGCGCGCGAGGAGCATGTCCTCCTCGAGCGCCGAAATCTCCGCGCCCGCCGCCTCGACCGCGCCCTCGAGCTCCGCGATCGAGGCCTCGAGCGCGTCGCGCTCCCCGCGCGCGGTCCGCACGTCCCCGAGCCGCTCCGCCTCGCTCCCCGCCTCGCTCTCGATGCGCGACCGGATCATTTCCGCGCGCGACTCCGCCTCGGCGAGGCGGCGGTCGATCTCGCCGCCCTTCTCGAAGAGGGCGCGCTCGCCTTCGCGGGCCTCGTCCAGCCGGGAGTCCAGCGCCTGGCGCCGCTCGTCCGCCGCGTCCAGCGCGGACTCCGCCTCGCCGATCTTCCGGGCGAGCTCCTCGAGGCGGTCGTCCTGGGACCCGATCTTCGAGCGGTATTCCCCGATCTTGCGCCCCGCGTCGGCGATGTCGTTCTCGATCCGCGCGCGCGCGGATCCGTGGTTCTCGATCTTCAGGGCGAGCATCTGCGCCTCGCCCTCGAGCTCGCGGACGCGCGACGCGGCCTCCTCGACCTCGGCGCGGCGTTCGGAGTATTCGCGTTCGTCCTCGGACCCGAGCAGCTTGAGTTCCTCGGCGCGGGCCTGCTCCGCGTCGCGCTTCAGCGTCAGGTCCGCCTTCAGGGCCTCGAGCCGGTCGGCCTCGGCCTTGATCTTTCCGAGCTCGGCGCCCATCCGGCGCCAGCGGTCGGCGTTGAGCGCCAGATAGAGTTCCCTGGCCCGCGCGCGGACCTCGCGCGCCTTCCGCGCCTTCTCCATGCGGGCCTCGGCGGAGCGGAACCGGCGCTGGCGCTCGTCCAGGAGCTCGCGGACGTGGTCCAGGTCGGCGACGATCTGCGCGAACTTGTTCGCGGTCTCCTTGCGCTGCTGCTTGTACTTCGCGATGCCCGCGGCCTCCTCGAACAGGCGCCTCCGCTCGTCGGGGTTGCCCAGGATCAGGACGTTCATCATCTCCTGCGTCATGATCGAGTAGGAGGTGGCGCCCATCCCCGTGTCCTTCAGCAGGTTGCGCAGGTCGCGGAGCGTGCATTCCTGGTTGTTGAGGAAGTAGTACGACTCGATGCGCTGGTCCTCGCCGGAGCCGCGGCGGATCAGGCGCCGGGTCAGCTGCACCTCGCTGTACTGGCTGGGCAGGGTCCCGTCGGAGTTGTCGAGCAGGAGCGAGACCTCCGCCATGTTGAGCGGGGGCTTGTCCTCGGTGCCGTTGAAGATCAGGCCCGCGAGGCCGGTCTTGGAGCGCATCTGGCTGCCGCGCTGCTCGCCGATCACCCAGCGGATGGCGTCCACCAGGTTCGACTTGCCGCAGCCGTTCGGGCCGACCACCGAAACGATCCCGCGCTGGGGAAACACGACCTCCACCTTCTGGGCGAAGGACTTGAATCCGTAGATCTTCAGCTTCGAGAGGTGCAAGGTCCGCTGGGCTCCGTTTTCTTTAAAGATAACTCGGAATGCATGACGGATTTCCGCCGGCTACCGTTTCTCCAGCCAGGGGCCGTCGCGGTCGACCGCGAACCGGAACCGGACGCTCCCGCCCAGCTCCTGCTCGCCCAGGTCGATCGCCTGCGCGCACCCGGCCCGGAAGCAGGCCGTGTCGCCGGCCAGCAGCCTCAGCCGGAAGATCCCGTCCAGGCCGACGTCGCGCGTGCGGGAGCGCTCCCCGGGCCAGAGCGTGTCGCCGACCAGCAGGACCGTGTCGCCCGGGCCGACCGCCTCCAGCTCCGCGATGGCCATGCGGGAGCCGTTTTCGAGCTGCAGGCGCGAATCCCCGGCCAGGAAGGCGCTGAAGAGGCACCCGGTGAGGCCGAAGGAGAGGAGAAGGGCAATCGCCCAGAGGAAGGGCTTTCTCATCGCGTCCCTCCGTGCTTTTTGGCTTCGGCCTTCTTGTCCACCAGCCCGGAGGCGAAGCCGCCGGCGCCGGGCGCGCCGTACCAGTCCACGTTCAGCCGCGTGATGCCGAACCCGATCTTCGCGTAGACCGACTTCTCCATGCCGCCCAGCTGCTCGACCTGCGGCGCGTAGGAGTAGCCGAATTCCACCAGCCCCAGGCGGACCATGCCGCCGAAGAGGTCCTCGCCGTCGCGCCGCAGCCAGGTGGCTCCCACGCCGAAGAGCCGGCTCGGGTCGAACCAGAAGTCCAGCTCGCCCCAGCGGAACCCGTCGTCCGCGGACCAGAGCGTGCGCGCGTAGGCGCGGCTGTCCCAGAGCGGCTGCTCCCACTCGAAGCGCAGCGAATCGTCCAGACCCTCCATCTCGGCGCGCAGGCGCGGCGCGTAGCGCATCGGCCCGGGCCTCCGGGCGCCTTCCAGGGAGCGCTGCTCCAGGTCGAGCGAGACCGACCAGCCCCGGACCTCCTCGTCCGCGAGGATCCAGCCCTGCGCGGCGCCCCAGCCCGCGTGTCCCCAGCCCGTCCAGCGCGACGGGTCCTCGCGGCCGTCGTTTTCGGGCCAGTCCGTCCGCTCCAGCGAGAGGGCGCCCAGCCCGAACGAAATCCCCCAGCGCGGGCGGTCCACCAGGGCCCCGAAGAGGTGGCCCGAGAACCCGGCCCCCTGCCGCCCCTCCGGCGGGATCAGCAGGAAGTCCTCCTCGTCCCAGCCCCGGCGCTCGAAGCTCCAGAAAAAGCCCGCGCGCCAACCCTGCGGCGAGGTGCGGGCGTGGGTCTTGCCCACGGTCTCCTCGAGCGAGAGGTCGCCGAAGGCGCGCATCGCCCCGAACAGGAACGCCTGCTGGTAGGGCCAGCCGTGGTGGAGCCCCAGCGGGGAGCGCATCGGGAAGGATTCGGGCGAGACCACGGCGAAGTGCGAGAACTTCAGCCAGCCGTCCTGCCCGAGGGAGGTCGCCTCCTCCACGCCGCGGGCCAGGTCGAAGGGAAGCCGTTCGCCCGAACGGTGGAGCGCGGCGCGCGAAAGCGGCACTCCGGCGAAGGAGGCCGACAGGGCGATGGCCAGGGCGGACAAAAAAGCTTTCCTCATCTTCCGGAAAAGTAGAATTAAAGCTACTTTTGGGCGCCGTAAAGACCCTGCCTCGGCAGATTCCGGAGGCCCGCCCCGATGAATTCCATCCGCAACGTCGCCATCATCGCCCACGTCGACCACGGCAAGACCACCCTGGTGGACAAGCTCCTCCAGCAGAGCGGGGGGCTCCGGCGCACGGAGGAGGGCCAGGACCGCATCCTCGACAACAACGCCCTGGAGCGCGAACGCGGCATCACGATCCTCTCCAAGAACGCCTCGATCGAGTACAAGGGCCACCGCATCAACATCGTCGACACCCCCGGACACGTGGACTTCGGCGGGCAGGTGGAGCGCGTGCTGGGCACCGTGGAGGGCGCCCTGCTGATCGTGGACGCCTGGGAAGGCCCCATGGCGCAGACCCGCTTCGTCACCAAGAAGGCGCTGGAGATGGGGCTGAAGCTCATCGTGGTGATCAACAAGATCGACCGCGACGGCTGCCGCCCGCACGAGGCGCTCGACAAGGTCTTCGACCTCTTCTGCGACCTGAACGCCAGCGACGAGCAGCTCGACTTCCCGCACATCTTCTGCTCGGCCCGCGCCGGCATCTGCAAGGCCGAGCTCGAGGCGCCCGAAACCGACCTCATGCCGCTGCTCGACATGATCGTCGAGCACGTCCCGGCCCCGAAGGGCCTCCCCTCCAACCCCTTCCTCTTCCAGATCGCCACGCTGGAGTACGACGGCTTCCTCGGCCGCCTGGCCACGGGCAAGGTCCTCGAGGGGACGCTGAAGTCCGGCGCGACCGTCGCGCGCAGCACGCTCCAGGGGACCTGGGCCCGCACCCGCGTCCAGAAGGTGCTCCGCCACGAAGGCGTCGGGTTCCAGCCGATCGAGGAGGCCCAGGCGGGCGACATCGTCTCGCTGGCCGGCCTCGGCGACTTCGACATCGGCGACACGCTCGCCTGCGCCGAGCCCTCCGCCGTCCGCGTCGAGCCGCTCCCCCGCATCAAGGTGGACCCGCCGACCATCAGCATGACCTTCTCGATCAACGACGGCCCGCTCTCGGGCAAGTCCGGCGGCAAGTTCCTCACCGGCACCCACCTGCAGGACCGCCTCGCCCGCGCCCGCCTGGGCGACCCCGCGCTTCTGGTCGAAAAGGCCGACGGCCCCTCGAGCTTCAAGGTCTCCGGCCGCGGCGTGCTCCACCTGAGCATCCTGATCGAGACCATGCGCCGCGAGGGCTACGAGTTCACCGTCGGCGCGCCCGAAGTCATCTGCAAAACGGACGAGAACGGCCAGACGCTCGAACCCGTCGAGCAGGTCGAGATCGACACCCCGCCGGACTACGTCGGCCCGGTCATCGAGGAGCTGGGGCGCCGCCACGGCGAGATGACCGACATGCAGACCACCTCCACCGGCGACACGCGGGTCATCTTCAAGCTCCCCTCGCGCGGCCTGATCGGCCTGCGCTCGCTGCTCCTCAGCCTGAGCCGCGGCTACGCCATCATGCAGAACTCCTTCTGGGGCTGGCAGCCCTGGAGCGGCGACATCCCGCTGCGCACCACCGGCTCGCTGGTGGCCAAGGAGTCGGGCGTCGCGCTCGCCTACGCGCTCTGGAAGCTCGAGGAGCGCGGCACCTTCTTCGTGGAACCCGGCGCCGAGATCTACGAGGGGATGATCGTGGGCGAGGCCAACCGCCCCGACGACATCGTCGTCAACGTCAACAAGGGCAAGCAGCTGACCAACGTCCGCGCCTCCGGCAGCGACGACGCCATCCAGCTCGAGCCCGCGCGCAAGCTCTCCCTCGAGGAGTGCATCTCCTACATCAAGCCCGACGAGAAGGTCGAGGTGACGCCCAACGGGCTGCGCCTCCGCAAGACCCTCCTCTCCGAACTCGAGCGCAAGCGCCGTCCCAACTCCCGGGAGAGCTGATTCTTGGGCCGCTGGCTCTGCATCGACTTCGGGGAGCGCAGGACCGGCCTGGCCGTCGGACAGGACGACACGGGCCTGGCCTTCCCGCGCCCCGCGATCGACACGCGCGCCGTCCCCGACCCGATCGCCGCCATCGTCGCGACCGCCGCCGAAGAGGGGGCGCGCGGACTGGTGCTCGGGCTTCCGCTCCACCCCGACGGGCGCCCCTCCGAAAAGACGGCCGCGGTCCGGAGGTTCGCGGCGGCGCTCTCCGCGCGGTGCGCCCTGCCGCTCTTCCTGCAGGACGAGACCTGGTCCACCGTCGAGGCCAAGGAGCGCACCGCGCACTGGTCCGCCAAGAAGAAAAAGAACGAGAAGAGCGCCCTCGACAGCGCCGCCGCGGCGGTCATCCTCCAGCGCTTCTTCGAAACGCCCGAGGGCGGACGCGTCCGCTTCGCCCCGGAAGGAAACCCGACCGATGAGCGCCGAAACCCCTGAAACGCCCGACCTCCCCGAAGGCGAAGCCCTTCCCGAGGACTGGAACCGGATCGTCGAATCCATCACGGAGGCCGTCTCGCGCGAACGGAAGCGCGAATCGCGCCTGGGCCGCATCGCCGGGATGATGGCCGACTTCCTGACCCGGAAGCCCGCCCCGCCGCAGAGCTGGCTCGACCGCCTGGGCAAGCGCGCCGCGAAGTTCGACTACCACCAGATCCAGCTCCCGCCCAACGTCCCCGCCGGGCTCGAGGAGCTGGAGGCGCTCGACTGGCTGAAGGAGAACTGCTCCGGCTCGTTCGAGGCGCTGGAGCACTACCTCCTCACGCGCAACCACTTCCTCTTCGGCGACGGCCACTACCCCGCCGCGGAGCACCCCTGTCCCATGCCGCTCCTCATGCTCGAGACCTCCGCCGAGGCCGTGGAGAACGAGGAGGACGAGGACCGCTGCTTCCTCATCTTCGCCGACGGCTCGGGCTACGCCTACAACCTCGACGACGACGGCGAGGAGGAGCTCCTGCAGGACGCCACCCCCCTGCTGCGCCGCCACGCCGAGATCCTCTCGAAGCTCGCCTGGCACCCGCCGGTCGAAGGGGTGGACTACGGAGCGCTCGATTCTGGGCCCGAAACCTGAAAAATCCCCTGAACGGCCCCCGAAGTAAGCCCGAGGTAAGCGCAAAAAAGCACTCCGGGTCCCTTCGTTCCGGGAAAATATCGCTAGCTTGGACGAAGAACGACGAAGAGGTTGACGAATGGCGAAGTGCGCCGAAATGACCGCGACGGAAATGCGGACCTACCTGGAGGAGCAGAAGCAGGAGATGCTCCGCCACAAGTGGATCGAGTCCGAACGCGCCGGACACGACCTCGGCCAGGCGTGCATGCTCGACTGGATCAAGGTGCACGCCGAGGGCTTCCGCCGCGACTTCACCGAACGCATGGCCCGCGAAAAGCTGGAAAAGGCGGGAGACCGCTAGCCCCCGCCCCGTTCTCCCCGGGAACCGCCCCGGGGCCCTTCCGGAAATCCCCTACTTGCCCTTCTTGACGATGCGCAGATCCCGCTGCGCGATTTTGTATTCGCCGTCGCCGGAGTGGAACTCCACGCGGTAGAGCCCGGCCTTGGAGCCGAGGAACTTGGCGACGGTGCGGTTCTTGGCGGAGTTGTTGAGCACCATCTGCGAGGCGTTGGGGTCCAGGCCGCCGAGCGTCTGGTTGCGGGTGAGGTTCTCGGTCTCGCCGAAGCGGCGGCCTTCCGCGGTCTCCACGTAGTAGACGCGAAGGACCAGCTTGTCGCGCCCGAAGGTTCCCGGAACGCGCAGTTCGATGTTCAGGACGTCGCCGGGGGTGAACGTCGAGGCCGTGTCGGCCACGATCGGCTTGCCCTGGTTGCGCCCGACCTCCTTGCCGAAGATGATCGTCGGCTCGGAGACGGCCAGCGAGCCGCCCTGGCCGCAGCCGGCGAGCGCGAAGAGGAGGGTCGCGGAAAGAAGGGCGGAAAAGGTCTTGCGGATCATGCGTTCCCCCGGGAAGAGGTTTCCACGGACGAAATTTAGCATTTGTCCTATCTTTGGAAAATCGGCGTTTCCGCCGGTTTCTCACTGTTTCCCGGACGGAGTTCGATGCCGAACGTCACGAAAAAGGAGATCGTCGAGGGGATTTCCCTCCGGACCGGTCTCACCCAGGCCGACACCAAGGCCATCGTGGAGTGTTTCCTCGACTCCGTCTCGCGCGCCCTCGCCGACGGGAACAACATCGAGATCCGGGGGTTCGGGCGGTTCAAGCTGCGCGAACGGAAGTCCCGGACGGCGCGCAACCCCCGCACGGGCGAGCCCGTGGAGGTGCAGGCCGGCGTCAAGCCGGTCTTCGAGGCGAGCAAGGAGCTGAAGAACGCGCTCAACGCGCGCAAACCCGGCGTGGAAGGCGATGGCGGAGAAGAAGAAGCCCAACCTTGAGCCGACGGTCGAGAACCGCAAGGCCCGCCGCGACTACGCCGTCCTCGACACGCTCGAGACGGGGATCGTCCTGCGCGGGACCGAGATCAAGTCGGTGCGCGAATCGCACGTCTCGCTGGGCGAGGCCTTCGTGGAGGTGTCGAAGCGGGGCGAGCTCTGGCTGGTCAACGCCCGCATCGACGAGTACTTCCAGGCGGGGAGCTATTTCAACCACGCGCCCGGCTCCAAGCGCAAGCTGCTGGCCCACAAACACGAGATCGCCAAGCTGCAGCGGGCCGTGGAGCAGAAGGGGACGACGCTGATCCCCCTCAAGCTCTACTTCGTGCGCGGCCGGGCGAAGATCCTCGTCGGGCTGTGCAAGGGGAAGAAGGACGTCGACAAACGGCAGACCCTGGTCGACCGCGCCCACCAGCGCGAAGTGGACCGGATCTCCAAAGCGCACGGAATGCGGATATGAAAAACAGGTTCGCCCCGGTTCTCCTCCTCTGCGCCTCGCTCCTCGCCGGGCCCGCGCTCGCGCAGGCCTCCGGGCGCGTCGCCGTCCCCCACCGCGACTTCGCCGGCGTGCCCGCCATCGACGCCGCCGCGCTCTCCGGAATGCCGGGCGCCCGCGCCGTCTGGTACCCCGTCTCCGAGACGATGCTCCTGCGCGTGGAGGGCGACCCCTCGGTCGAGATCCGCTTCAACGCCGGAGTCCCCTTCGCCACGGTGAAGGGCGCGACGATCCCCCTGCCCCTCGCGCCCCAGCGCGAAGGCGGCGCCTTCTGGGTGCCTCGCATCCCCGTGGTGCAGGCGCTCGACTCGCTCCTCCCGGGCGAGTATTCGTGGGACGCGCAGGCCGGCGAGCTCGTCTGGGCGCCGGAGAAGGACCTCGTCGGGATGTCGGTCGCCCCGTCGGACGCCGGAACCGCGGTCGAGCTCCGCTTCACGCGCAAGGTCAAGTGGGAGAAGTTCTTCACGCGACCGACCTTCGTCCTCCGGTTCGACGACGTGGCGCTGCCCGTGGACACGCTCCCGCGGAAGTTCACGACCGGACAGATCCGGAACATCGGCGCGATCCAGGAGCCGAAGTCGGCGCAGCTCTCCTTCGAGGTCAACCACCTCGTGGGCGACGTGACCGTCGAGCCGCGCGACGAGGGGCGCACGCTCGTCGTCTTCTTCCACAGGCCCGGCGAGGCGAAGAAGGAGTCCCCGGCCCCCGCGCCCGCGGCCGCGGCCCGGCCCGACAAGCTCAGGACCATCATCATCGACCCCGGCCACGGCGGCAAGGACAGCGGCGCCATCGGGCTCAAGGCCAAGGAGAAGGACATCACGCTCGCCGTGGGGAAGAAGCTCAAGGCCGAGCTGGAGAAGCGCGGCTACGTCGCGAAGATGACGCGCTCCGACGACACCTTCATCACGCTCAAGCAGCGGCCCGAGCTGGCCTCCAAGTGGAAGGGCGACCTCTTCGTCTCCATCCACTGCGACGCCATCGCCGGAGACGCGGCGCGGAAGGCGCAGACGAAGGGGTTCAAGGCCTTCATCCTGCGCGAGGCGGAGTCGGAGGAGGACAAGGCGATAGCCCGCCGCGAAAACAAGTTCATCGACGAGTCGTCGGAGAGCGGCGCCAAGCGCGAGCTCTCGCCCGTGGAGTGGATCCTGCTGGAGCACCAGCTCAACCTCTACTCCAAGGAGAGCGAGCATTTCGCGGACGCGCTCGTGCAGTCGATGGGGAAGACGGAAATCGCGAAGAACGGGAGCGGCGCCGGCCAGGCGGGCTTCTACGTGCTCGTGGGCGCCTTCATGCCCGCCGTGCTGCTCGAACTGGGCTTCATCTCCAACCCCGCGGACGAGAAGTACCTCGCCAGCCCGCAGGGCCAGGACGAGATCGCCGCCCGGATCGCGGACGGGATCGACCAGTACCGGGCGAAATAGGCGCCTTCCGCCCGGGAGCATCTAGCCCGGAGGCGGCCCGAAACCTATCTTTGGGCGCGCAAGAAGAGGCAAGACCATGATCACGTTCCTTATCGGCGTCGCCATCCTCGTCGGCGGCTACTTCACCTACGGAAAATTCGTCGAAAGGGTCTTCGGGCCCGACGACCGCCAGACCC
>JAGCEZ010000121.1 GCA_017650365.1 Fibrobacterales bacterium
ATCACTCCCCACGCGAAGTTCAAGGGCCAGATCTACGTCCTGACGCAGGAAGAAGGCGGCCGCCACACTCCGTTCGGGAACCACTACCGCCCGCAGTTCTACTTCCGCACGACGGACGTGACGGGCAGCATCAAGCTCCCCGAAGGCGTGGAAATGGTGATGCCGGGCGACAACGTGGAGATCGAAGGCGAACTGATCGCCCCGGTGGCCATGGACAAGGGCCTGCGCTTCGCCATCCGCGAAGGCGGCCGCACCATCGGCGCCGGCTCCGTCACCGAAATCTTCGAATAAGAAGGCACGAAAATGGCGAAGAAAGCCGACATTCGCATCTCCATCGAACTGGAATCGACCGAAGGCACCGGCTACCGGTACCGCACGGTCAAGAACCGCCGCACGCAGACGGGTCGCATGGAACTCAAGAAGTACGACCCCGTCCTGCGGAAGCACGTCCTGTTCAAGGAAGCGAAGTAGGTAATCTAGGCTTGTAGCTCAATTGGTAGAGCAGCGGTCTCCAAAACCGCAGGTTGGGGGTTCGAGACCCTCCGAGCCTGATCACCAGAAGGAAGCGACATGAAGAAGCTGCAGGAATACCTGAAGGAAGTCGTCCAGGAGCTGAAGAAGGTCTCCTGGCCCGGAAAGGAGGACCTCAAGGGGTCCACGACCGTGGTGATCTTCTTCAGCATCATGATGGCGGTCTTCGTCTGGGGCGTCGACTTCCTTCTGTCCGAACTTTTCAAAATGGTGATCCACTAGGATCCCGGAACCGCGGAAGGCGAAAGTCCAAAGCGGGAGGTGGCGGTGAACTGGTATGTCGTGAATAGCTACTCCGGGCAGGAGCTGGGCGTGCAGAAGCTGATCGAGGCTTTCCGCGACGGCTCCGACGCGGAAGGGCTCGGCTTCAAGGGCCGCATCGGCGAGGTCAGGGTGCCGATGCACGAAGTGGCCTCGATGTCCGGCGGGCGCCGCCGCGTCACCAAATCCAAGAACTTCCCCGGCTACGTCCTCGTCGAAGCCGACATGGACCAGGCCCTCATGGTCGCGCTCTCCGGCATCCCCGGCGTGATGCGCTTCCTCTGCGACCACGGCAAGCCCGTTCCGCTGGAACAGGACGAAGTGGCCCGCATCCTGGGCACGGGGGACGAAAACGGCTCCTTCGGCGAGGCGGTCGCGGTCGACCCCTACGTCAAGGGCGACAAGGTCCGGATCAAGGCCGGGCCGTTCAAGGACTTCGACGGCAACGTCGAGGACGTGCAAACCGAGAAGTGCAAACTCAAAGTCATGGTCAGCGTGTTTGGGAGATCTACGCCTGTCGAGCTCGGTTTCGACCAGGTGGAACGGTTGTCTTGACCAAGCGCTGGACAGGAGTAACAAGTGGCTAAGAAAGTCGTAGGACAGATCAAGCTGCAGATTCCCGGCGGGGCCGCCAATCCCTCGCCGCCCGTGGGTCCCGCATTGGGCCAGCGGGGCGTCAACATCATGGAATTCTGCAAGCAGTTCAATGCGCGCACCCAGAATTCGAAGGGCGTCGTCATCCCCGTGATCATCACGGTGTACGCCGACAAGTCCTTCACCTTCGTGACCAAGACCCCCCCGGTCCCGGTGCTCCTGATGAAGGAAGCCGGCATCGACAAGGCCTCCGGCGAACCCAACCGCAAGAAGGTCGGCTCCGTGAGCCGCGCCCAGGTGCGGAAGATCGCCGAGCTGAAGATGCCCGACCTCAACACCGTCAACGTGGAAGCCGCGGTTTCCATGGTCGCCGGCACCGCCCGCTCCATGGGCATCGACGTCGTCGACTAAGGCAGGGTCACTATGAAGCGTGGAAAGCAATACCGCAACGTGGCCGGCCTGATCGAGGCCGGTCGCCAGTACAGCGTTTCCGAGGCCGTCGAAATCCTCAAGAAGCGCGAGTGCAAGTTCGACCAGACCGTCGAGATCCACATGAACCTCGGCGTCGACCCCAAGCACTCCGACCAGGTCGTGCGCGGCACGGTCGTCCTCCCCCACGGCACCGGCCGCACGGTCCGCGTGCTCGTCTTCGCCAAGGGCGAACTCGAAGCCCAGGCCAAGGCCGCCGGCGCGGACTACGTCGGCGCCGAAGAGCTCGGCGAGAAGATCCAGGGCGGGTGGTTCGACTTCGACGCCGTCGTCGCGACCCCCGACATGATGCCCCTCGTCGGCCGTCTGGCCCGCATCCTCGGCCCGCGCGGCCTGATGCCCAGCCCGAAGAACGGCACCGTGACCGCCGCGCCCGCGAACGTGGTCAAGGAGCTCAAGGCCGGCAAGATCAGCTACCGCGTCGACAAGGGAGCCAACGTCCACGCCCCCGTGGGCAAGCTCTCCTTCGCGACCGAAGCGCTGAGCGAAAACGTGATGAGCGTCGTCGAATCCGTTCGCCGCGCGCGTCCCGCCTCGGCCAAGGGCGTCTACATCAAGAGCCTCGTCCTCACCGCGACGATGGCCCCTGCCGTCCCCCTCGACATGTCTCTGACCCGGTAGGCGCAACATGGCGATTTCCAAAGCGAAGAAAGAAAGCATCGTCGCCGGGCTCGTCGAAGAGCTCCGCGCGGCCACCGCGATCTACGTCCTCGACTACAAGGGGCTCTCCGAAGCCGACGACAACATGCTGCGCAAGCAGATGCACGGCAAGTCGGTGAGCTACCGCGTCGTCAAGAACACCTTGGTCAAGAAGGCCCTCGAAGCGGCCGGCGTGTCCGGCCTCGACGGCGTCCTCTCGGGCGTCACCGCGCTGGCCTTCGGATCCGCGGACGAGCCGATGGCTCCCGCCAAGATCTTCAAGGAGTTCATCAAGGGCCACGAAGACCAGCTGGTCGTCAAGGCGATTTCGATGGACGGCTCGGTCCTCCCGGGCTCCCAGCTCGATTCCGTCGCCTCGATGCCCAACCGGCAGGAGATGCTCTCGCAGATCGTGTCCATCATCCTCGGACCCGGCGCCAACCTCGTCGCGGTCTTCAAAGGCCCGGCCTCCACGGTGGCAGGCCAGGTCAAGGCCCTCGAAGAAAAGCTTCAGGGCTAAAAACAGAGTTTCACAACCAAAACGGAGAACACCAACATGGCCAACATCAACGAACTCGGCGACCAGATTGCCAACCTGACCCTTCTCGAAGCGAAGCAGCTCGCCGACTACCTGAAGGAAACCCACGGCATCGAAGCCGCCGCGGGCGGCGTCGTGGCGATGGCCGCCGCCCCCGCGGGCGGCGCGGCCGCCGCCGAAGAGGAAAAGACCGAATTCACCGTCGTGCTCGAAGCCGCCGGCGCCGAAAAGCTGAAGGTGATCAAGGTCGTCCGCGAAGTCACCGGCCTGGGCCTCAAGGAAGCCAAGGACCTGGTGGAAGGCGCCCCCAAGAACGTCAAGGAAAACGTGTCCAAGGACGAAGCCGCCGATCTCAAGAAGAAGCTTGAGGAAGCCGGTGCGAAGGTCGCCCTCAAGTAGGACCGACGTCTGACCGAAGCCCGGGAAGCCCCCGCGTCGCGGGGGCTTCCTGGGCCGTTTTTCGCGGTAAGCAACCGTTCACGTCTCTTCGAAGGAACAAGCAGAGGCCGTCATGTCCGTGGAAAGAAGGAATTTCAGCAAAAGCCGCTTCACTCTCGAACTGCCCAACCTGCTCGCCGTCCAGACGAGCTCCTTCGACCAGTTCCTCCAGAAGGACGTCCCCGCCTCGCAGCGCAGGAAGGTCGGCCTGGAACAGGTCTTCCGCGACATCTTCCCGATCTGCGACCAGAAGGAGCGCTACGAACTCGAGTTCGACGGCTATTCCGTCGGCGAACCCCGCTACACCTTCCAGGAATGCCAGCAGAAGGGCCTGAGCTACGCCGCCCCCCTCAAGGCCAAGATCAACCTGAAGGTCTACGACGGCGAACTCCACTACGAAGGCGAAGAGGGCGAGCACAAGCTCCTCGAAGTCCGCACGGGCGAAGTCAGCTTCGGCGACATGCCCCTGATGACCGAAAACGGCTCCTTCCTGATCTCCGGCGCCGAACGCGTCGTCGTCTCCCAGCTGCACCGCTCCCCGGGCGTCAGCTTCGACGAAGAGCAGTCCCAGCAGGGCAACTGCCACCGTTCGCGCATCATCCCCCAGCGCGGTTCCTGGGTCGAGTTCTTCACCGAACCCAGCGGCATCCTCTACGTCAGCGTCGACCGCCACAAGAAGCTTCCGGCCACGATCCTCTTCCGCGCCATGGGCCTCGCCCGCAACGAGGACATCCTGGCCCTCTACTACACCGCCAAGACCCTGAAGGTCGACGCGGAACGCTCCGAGGAGCTGGTCGACCAGGTCCTCTTCTCCGACGTCTTCGACGAAAAGACCGGCGAACGCGTCGCCTCGGCGAACTCCACGATCGACGAAGCCCTCGTCAACAAGCTCCTCGACGCCGGCGTGACCGAGATCAAGGTCGTCGCCGAATCGGTCAAGGACGACCCGGTCATCAGCGCGACCATCGCCGCCGACCCCTGCCGCGAAGTCGCCAACCCCCGCGAATACGCGCTCGCGATCCTCTACCAGGTGCAGCGCAGCCGCGGCGACGAGCACGCCGCCAACCTCAACAAGATCGACGTCAACGCCACCGACCTCCACACGGCCCGCGCGAACTTCGACCGCTCCTTCTTCGACGAAAAGGCCTACGACCTCGGCGAAGTCGGCCGCTACCGCCTCACCTCGCGCACCCACCTCGACTTCGTGGTCGACCTGCTGATGCAGGCCGTCGCCGAGGAGACGAAGCGCTCCGATTCCAAGTTCGACGTCAAGGCCCTCGAGGCCGCCGTGAAGGCCGCCGAAAAGCTCGACCCCAAGAAGGACGCCGCCGCGCTGAAGGAGGCCCGCAAGGAGATCGACGCGCTCTGGAAGCCCTTCTTCGCGCGCCTCGAAGGCTTCGTCCGCCGCAACGACGCGGACTCCGCCGACCGCATGACGATCGAGCCCCGCCAGGACGAGATCGACGCCTTCTTCCGCGGCCCCTTCGTCTCGCTGCTCAAGAAGCGCCTCGAGAAGGAAGGCGCCCGCGCCCAGGACGAGATCTTCGCCGGCATGATTCCCTCGGGCGTCTTCCGCGGCCTCCTGGCCACGCTGCCCATGGAACCCGAGCTGGTGAAGGGCGTCGGCGAAGGCCTCTTCGCCGGCAGGACCCCGGCGATCCGCCGCACGCTGACCAACGTCGACTTCATGCTCATCGCCGGCTACATGGTCGCCCTCGCGAACACCTTCGAGGAAATGTTCGGCAAGTTCGACACCGACGCGCGCATCCGCCTCGGCGTCAACAGCTTCGCCGACCTCATCGGCTCCCGCCCCGTGGTGCTCGACGACATCGACCACCTCGGCAACCGCCGCATCCGCTCCGTCGGCGAGCTCCTCGCCTCCGAAGTGAGCAAGGGCCTCGCGAAGATGGCGCGCACCATCCGCGACCGCCTCTCGCACCCCGGCGAAGACGAAGCCCTCGTCCCCGCCGACCTGATCAACTCGCGCGCGGTCAGCTCCGCGGTGCAGTCGTTCTTCGGCTCCTCCCAGCTCTCGCAGTTCATGGACCAGACCAACCCCCTGGCCGAACTGACCCACAAGCGCCGCGTCTCGGCGCTCGGCCCGGGCGGCATCACCCGCGACCGCGCCGGCTTCGAGGTCCGCGACGTCCACTACACGCACTACGGCCGCCTCTGCCCGATCGAGACGCCCGAAGGCCCGAACATCGGCCTGATCAACTCGCTGGCCACCTACGCCCGCGTGAACCCGTTCGGCTTCATCGAAACGCCCTACCGCAAGGTCAGGGACGGCAAGGTCTCCGACGAGATCGTCTACCTGACCGCCGACCAGGAGGACAACTACAAGATCGCCTCCGCCGCCGCGGCCCTGGACGCCAAGGGGAACATCCTCGACGACTACGTCCCGGTGCGCATGAAGGGCGACTTCCCGGTGCTGTCGAAGAACCAGGTCGAGCTGATGGACGTCGCGCCCAAGCAGATCGTCTCGGTGGCCGCCGGCCTGATCCCCTTCCTCGAGCACGACGACGCCAACCGCGCGCTGATGGGCTCCAACATGCAGCGCCAGGCCGTCCCGCTCCTCCGCGCCGAAGCCCCCGTCGTGGGCACCGGCCTGGAAGCCGCGGTCGCGCGCGACTCCGGCACGATGGTCATCGCGAAGCACGCGGGCGAGGTGATCGCCGCCGACGCGCGCTGCGTGAAGGTCCGCCGCAGCGAGGCCCTGCCCGAGGACAAGGTCCACCTCCCCGACGCCGACGTCGACGTCTACGAGCTGACCAAGTTCCAGCGCTCCAACCAGGACACCTGCGTCACCCAGCACCTGCTGGCCCGCGTGGGCGACAAGGTCGAGGCCGGCACGGTCCTCGCCGACGGCGCCTCCACCGACGGCGGCGAGCTCTCGCTCGGCAAGAACATCCGCATCGCCTTCCTCCCCTGGAACGGCTACAACTACGAAGACGCCATCATCATCTCGGAAGAGCTCCGCAAGAAGGACGCCTTCACCTCGATCCACATCGAGGAGTTCGAGATCGAGGTGCGCGAGACCAAGCGCGGCCCCGAGGAGCTGACCCGCGAGATCCCGAACGTCGGCGAAGACGCCCTCAAGGACCTCGACGAGAACGGCATCGTCCGCGTGGGCGCCGAAGTGGTCGCCGGCGACATCCTCGTCGGCCGCATCACCCCCAAGGGCGAGACCGAGCTCTCTCCCGAGGAACGCCTGCTCCGCGCCATCTTCAGCGAGAAGGCGAGCGACGTGCGCGACACCTCGCTGCGCGCCCCCGCCGGCATGAAGGGCATCGTCGTCGAGACCCGCGTCTTCGTCCACAAGACCAAGGACAAGGCGAGCAAGCAGAAGGACGAGGAGCTCGAGGCGAAGATCCGCGAGGAGGCCAACGAGAAGGTCCGCTACCTCGAGGCCCAGCGCGACGAGAAGCTCCGCGCGATCCTCTCCGGCGAGACCTGCGTCGGCGTGAAGAGCGCCGTCACCGGCCGCGACGTGCTCGGCAAGGGCAAGAAGTTCACCGACGCCAACGTCGAGATCCTCGGCCGCGAAAGCGCCGACCTCGAGGAAGGCGCCCGCCTCTGCTCCGACGAGGCGAAGAACGCCCGCGCCTGGTCCGTCATCTCCTCGGCCAAGGCCCTCATCGAGAAGACGAACGACGCCACCATCCGCGAGATCGACAAGATCCAGCGCGGCGACGAGCTGAAGCCCGGCGTCCTCAAGTCGGTCAAGGTCTACATCGCCCAGCGCCGCGCGCTCTCCGTGGGCGACAAGATGTCGGGCCGCCACGGGAACAAGGGCGTCGTCTCCAAGATCGTCCCGGTCGAGGACATGCCCTTCACCGAGGACGGCGAGCCGATCCAGATCCTCCTGAACCCCCTGGGCGTCCCCTCCCGAATGAACGTCGGGCAGGTCCTGGAA
>JAGCEZ010000122.1 GCA_017650365.1 Fibrobacterales bacterium
CTCGATGTACCCGCCCCACCAGCACGAGCAGGTGCGCCACCAGCTGGCCGCCAGCCTCCAGGCCATCATCTCGCTGCGCCTGCTCCCCACGGCCGACGGCAAGGGGCGCGTGCCCGCGGCGGAGATCATGATCAACACGCCCACGATCAAGGAATACCTCGCGGACGTCGAGAAGACCTCGCTCATCGAGAGCGCCATCGCCGAAGGCCACATCCAGTACCGGAGCCAGACCTTCGACCAGTCGCTGTTCAAGCTGCTCCAGGACGGCCGGATCTCCCACGAGGAGGCCATCCAGAACGCGACGAACCCCGACGACTTCGAACTCAAGCTCAGCGGCATCGAGGGCACCTCCTCGCGCGCCTGGAGCTGATTTCCACACAGGAGAAGAAAGATGAAGGATTTCGAATTCCGCGTCCGCGGGAAGAACGGCGTCGCCGTCCACGAAGAGCTCGCAAAGGCCTTCACCGGCTGGAAGGGAAGCGCGGAACGCTGGCTGTTCGTCGCCCCGCACGACGACGACATCGTGCTCGGCGCGGGCATCCTGCTCCAGGCCGCCAAGGCCGCCGGGATCCCGCTGCGCATGCTGATCACGACCGACGGCTCCATGGGCTACTGCACCGAGGAGCAGAAGCGGACGATCAAGGACGTGCGCGCGAAGGAGACCAAGGACTCGTTCGACGCTCTCGACATCCCGGACGTGCGCTGGCTGAACTTCCCCGACTGCAGCCTCTCGCGCAACGGCGGCCGCCGTCCCGCGCAGCCCGGCGACCCCTGCGTGATCGAAGGGTACACCGGCATGCAGAACGCCTACACCCGCGAGATCCGCGACTTCGCCCCCACGCGACTCTTCGTGCCGAGCGGCTGCGACTACCACCCCGACCACAAGATGGTCTACGACGAGGTGATGATCTCCGTCTTCCACGCGGGCGGGGACATCTGGCCCGAGCTCGGCGCCCCGATTCCGGCCACCCCCACGGTCTACGAAATGGCGATCTACGCCGATTTCCCCGTCAAGCCCAACCTGATGGTGAAGTGCTCGCCCGAGATCCTCGAGCGCAAGCTCGCGGCCATCGGCGCCTACAAGTCGCAGCTGCAGATCGAATCGCTGATCAACAACGTGCGCGAATCCGGTCCGATGGAGCTCTACCGCGAGATCGAGTTCTCGCTCTATCAGCCCAAGACCTATCTGAAGGACTTCGAATGAGTTTCTCGATCGAAAGATTCCGCGCCGGCGCCGTCGACGTCGTCGCGCTGCGAAACCACGCCAACGGCGAATGCGCGGAGATCCTCCCGGGCCTCGGGGGGACGGTGCACCGCCTCGTCATCGACGCGGGCGAGGGGCCCGAGCAGGTCCTGGACTGCGACGCCGACCGCGAAATCCCCGAGAACCCGAAGTCGCGCGGACGCCTGCTCTTCCCCTGGAACGACCGCCTGCCCGCCGCCCGGTTCTCGTTCGAGGGCCGCACGGTCCAGATGACCCCGGACAAGGGCGACGGCTCGCGCATCCACGGACTGATCCGCTTCGCGCGGATGGAACTCCTCGGCGAGTCCGCGGACGAGACGGGCGCGGAGCTGAAGCTCGGCGTCGAGCTCGACGACCCCGCGAAGTTCGACGGCTGGCCCTACCGGCTCCGCCTGGAGGTCCGCTACCGCCTGGAGACCGGCCGCCTGCGGCTGGAGTTCCGCATCTCGAACCCCGGTTCGCGCAACGCGCCGGTCGCCCTCGGCTGGCACCCCTACTTCACGCTCGGCGGATCGATCGAGGGCGCGACGCTGCGCCTCTCGGGCGACCGCTTCGTGGAGGTCGGCGCGGACCTGATGCCCTCGGGCCGCGTTCCTTCCGTCGAAGGGACCTCGCTCGACTTCCGGAACGGCGGCGCGCTCGGCAAGGAAGAGCTCGACGTCGCGCTCTCCTCGGGCGACGGCGTCGCGCGCCTGGAACGCGGCGGCTGCGCGGTCGAGCTCCGGCAGGACCCGAAGTTCTTCCGCTGGTTCCAGCTCTACACGCCCCCGGGGAACCGCTCCATCGCGATCGAGCCGGTCTCCGGCGCGACCGACGCGCTCAACCGCCCCGAGCTCGGCCTGACGGTCCTGAAGCCCGGGGAAGTCGTCGAGTCGTGGTGCGAGGTGGTCGCTCCGCGCTAGTCAGGATTCCGCGTCCGGATTCCGTCCGCCGTTCTCGCGCGGATGGAACCGCCGGTGCGTCTCCTGCAGGCGCCTGCGGTCCAGGTGCGTGTACAGCTGCGTGGTGGTGACGCTCGCGTGCCCGAGCAGCTCCTGGAGCACGCGCAGGTCGATGCCCCCCTCCAGCAGGTGCGTGGCGTAGGAGTGCCGGAACGTGTGCGGCGAGATGGAGGGAAGCTCCGCCTCGCCCCGCTTCTTCACGATGTTCCAGCCGGCGACGCGCGAGAGCGGCCCGCCCCTCTGGTTGAGGACGAGGAGGTCGCACTTCGGCTCGAACAGCGGCCGCTCCTCCGTCCGGTAGCGCTCGATCATCGCCGCGGCGTTCGGACCGATGGGCGCGAGGCGCTGCTTCGACCCCTTCCCCTGCACGAGGATCCATCCCTCGTCGAGCCGCAGCTGCTCCAGCGTGAGCGAAAGCGCCTCGGAGATGCGCAGCCCCGCGCCGTAGAGAAGCTCGATCAGCGCCCGGTCGCGCAGCCCGCCCCGTTCGCCGAGGTCGATGCCGTCCAGGATGCGTTCGACCTGGTCGACGCCGAGGACGTCCGGAAGGCTGCGCCCCTTGCGCCGCGAGAGGAGGAGCTCGGCCGGGTTGTCCGGACGCTCGCCGTCGGCGAGGAGCCGCGCGAAGAAGGAGCGGACCGCCGCGAGCTTGCGCGCGATGGAGCTGTTCGCGATTCCCAGCTCCTCCAGCCCGGAGAAGAAGGCCTCGATCTCCGCGCGCGTGCAGCCGCGCAGGCCCGAACCCGCGCCGGCGAGCCATTGCGCGAGCTGGCGGACGTCGGCGAGGTAGGCGGCGCGGGTCGCGGGGGCGGAGCGGGCCTCCACCGCCATCCAGCCGTCCCAGAGGCGGACCAGGCCCTCGTCGTCGCTGGAGACGGCCCCGGAGGGGCTCCCTTCGTCCGGTTTTCCCATGCCGGCAATCTAAGTAGATTTGGGGCGGCCGAGGCCAACGCCCGCCGGGTTCTCCGCGGGCCGGACGGAGAGAGGATTCCGATGCTCGACGCAGTCGTCATGCCGGTGCTGATGGTCGCCCTGGGGTTCGTCTTCCTCTCCAAGGGGGCGTCCTGGCTCGTGGACGGGGCGAGCGCCCTCGCGCGCGCCTTCGGCGTCTCCGACTTCGTCGTCGGGCTGACCGTGGTCGCCTTCGGCACCTCGCTCCCCGAGCTGGTCGTCAACCTCTTCGCCGCGTTCCAGGGCCACATGGAGCTCGCCCTGGGCGACGTCCTGGGAAGCAACACCTGCAACATCCTGCTGATCCTGGGCCTCTGCGCGCTGGTCCGCCCGCTGCCCGTGCCGCGCAAGGTGGCCGGCTTCGAGCTGCCGCTGGTGCCCGGCGTGGTGGCGCTGCTGTCGCTGCTTCTGCTCCCCGGCGAGCTGCAGGCGTGGGGCGGCGCGGTCCTGCTGCTCTGCTTCGCGCTCTTCCTCCGGATCTCGGTCCGGCGCGGGGACGTGCGGGCCGAGGAGCCCGGCGAGAAGCGGATGCGGCCCGGGAAGGCCGTCTTCTACGTCCTGGTCGGGCTGGCCGCGCTGGTCGGGGGCGGGCGGATGATCGTCTCGGGCGCGACGGAGATCGCCCGGATGTGCGGCATGGGCGAGGGGGCGATCGGGATGACGGTCGTCGCGGTCGGCACCTCGCTGCCCGAGCTGGCGGCCTCCGTGGCGGCGCAGTGGCGCGGGAACGCGGCGCTGGCTGTCGGGAACATCGTCGGGTCCAACATCTTCAACGTCCTGCTGGTGCTCGGCGCGACCGCGCTGGTCGCCCCGATCCCCGCCGGGCCGGAGGCGTGGGCGCAGGTCGCCGTCACGCTGGGCTCCGGGGCGCTCCTGCTCGCCTGCCTCTTCCTCAAGCCGGCCTCTTCGCGCCTCCGTTTGGGGAAGTTGAGCGGCGCCCTCTTCCTCGCCTGCTACGCGCTCGTCGTCGCCTGGTCGCTGGCCGGGTAGGGACTCCGGCGGCAGGGCCGGGACGGCCCGTTTTCTAGATTTAGGCCTCGCCGGCGGCGCGTCCGCGCCGCCCCGGAATCCGTTCGACGAGGCCCATCATGCTGCTTCTTCCCGGCACCTCCTGCCTTTCCCCGATCCGCAAGAACCGTCTGCTCGAACAGGTGCGCCGGGCGCTGGCCGGGACGGGGGTCGAGGCCAAGTCCCTCTCCGGGCGCTTCGTCCACCTGGCCGACGTGAAGCGCGAGCTGGACGCGGGCGAACGGGCCAAGCTCGAACAGCTCCTGCGCTACGGGCCCGCCTTCCCGGCCGAAGGCGCGGAGGAGGGCGAGCCCTTCCTGGTGCTCCCGCGGTTCGGGACGATCTCCCCCTGGTCCTCCAAGGCGACGGACATCGCGCGCATCTGCGGGCTGGACGCGGTCGTCCGGCTGGAACGCGGGCGCCGCTTCGCGATCGCCGCCGAAGGGAAGTGGACCGAAGAGGCGCGCGCGAAGGCCGCCTCCGTCCTCCACGACCGCATGATGGAGGTCGTGCTGCGCGACGAATCGGGCGCCGCGGCGCTCTTCGACCGCGGGACCCCGGCCCCGCTGAAGACCGTCCCCCTGACCGCGGAGGGCCGCAAGGCGCTGGAACGCGCGAACGTCGAGCTGGGCCTCGCGCTCGCCCCCGACGAAATGGACTACCTGCTCGAAAGCTTCGCCAAGCTGGGCCGCGACCCGAGCGACGTCGAGCTGATGATGTTCGCGCAGGCGAACTCCGAGCACTGCCGCCACAAGATCTTCAACGCCAAGTGGACGATCGACGGGAACGAGCAGGAGCTCTCGCTCTTCGCGATGATCCGCAACAGCCACCAGAAGACCCCGGACCACGTGCTGAGCGCCTACAAGGACAACGCCGCGGTGATGGAAGGCCCGGTCGAGGAGCGCTTCTGGGCGGACCCCAGGGGCGGCTCCTACTCCTACCACAGGGAGGAGATCGACATCCTGTTGAA
>JAGCEZ010000123.1 GCA_017650365.1 Fibrobacterales bacterium
CCCCGGGCCCACGCCTCCACGCCCTCGGGCGCGTGCGCCGGAGGGGCCAGGCGCTCGGAGAAGAACGGAATCCCGCGCTCCAGGGCCCAGGCCCGCACGCGCTCCGCCTCGGCCGTGGACTCCTTCCGCAGCCCGTGGTCCACGTGGCCCGCGGCCACGAAGGGGATCCCCAGCTCCTCCTTCAGCGCGAAGAGGGCGAGCGCCAGCGCGAGCGAATCCGCGCCCCCGGAGAGGGCGACCAGCGTCGCCATCCCGCCGAAAAGCCCCCGTTCGGGGAGCAGCCAGCTCCTCGCGCGGTCGAGAATGTCGCCGTCCAGCCTCTTCATGGCCCCCCTTCGGAAGAAAAAACGGAGAAAAACCGGCGTTCCTTGTCTAAATTTAACGGCATGAACTCCTACATCCACTCCCCCGAAGAACTGGAAGCGGCGGCCAGCGCCCTTCTCAAGGCCTACCCCAACAACGCCGACCTTCCGATGAAGGAACGGACGAAGCTGCCCAAGCAGTACCCGCCGACCCTCGACCCGGTCGAACGGGCCACGTGCCAGGACGAAGTGGAGAAGAGCCTCACCCCGGCCCAGGCCGTGATGGAGGCCCGCCGTTGCCTGCAGTGCAAGAACCACCCCTGCGTGGAAGGCTGCCCGGTCAACGTCAACATCCCCGAATTCATGCACCTGACCGCCGAGGGCGACTTCGACGGCGCGATCGAGGCGATCCGCCGCTCCAGCCTGCTCCCCGCCATCTGCGGCCGCGTCTGCCCGCAGGAACGCCAGTGCCAGCGCAACTGCACCGTGGGGAAGACGAAGAAGGACGTCTTCCAGTCCGTCGGCATCGGCAAGGTGGAGCGCTTCCTGGCCGACTACGCCCGCGAAAGCGGCAGGGCCAAGGTGCCGGAAGTGGCGCCCGAGACCGGCAAGCGCGTGGCGATCGTGGGCTCCGGGCCCGCGGGCCTGGCCTGCGCCGCGGACTGCCGCCGCGCCGGCCACAAGGTGACGATCTTCGAGGCCCTGCACAAGCTGGGCGGCGTGATGCGCTACGGCATCCCCGAGTTCCGCCTCCCCAACAAGGTGATCGACGCCGAGCTCGACACGCTCGCGGCGATGGGCGTGGAGTTCCGCACGAACTTCGTCGTCGGCCGCACCCGCCCGCTGCTCGACCTGCTCGAAAAGGACGGCTTCGACGCCGCCTTCGTCGGGACCGGCGCCGGGCTCCCCCTCTTCACGAACATCCCGGGCGAAGGGTTCGTCGGCGTCTTCGCCGCGAACGAGTACCTGACCCGCGCCAACCTCATGGGCGGCATCAACGGCGACGCCGTCGACACCCCCGTCTTCCCCAGCAGGAAGGCGATCGTCCTGGGCGGCGGCAACGTCGCGATGGACGCCTGCCGCATGGCCAAGCGCCTCGGCGCCGAGGAGGTGCACGTGCTCTACCGCCGCGGCCGCGAGGAGATGCCCGCCCGCGCCGAGGAAGTCGCGCACGCGATGGAGGAAGGCGTCGACTTCCGCTTCCTCGAAAACGCGATCGAGGTGCTGGGCGACGAGAAGGGCCGCGTCCGCGGCGTGGTCGTGCAGCGCTACGAGCTCGGCGAACCCGACGCGTCGGGCCGCCGCTCCCCCGTCGCGATCCAGGGCGACACCTACGAGCTCGAGGCCGACATGGTCGTCGTGGCCATCGGCAACGGCTCCAACCCCCTCATCACGGCGACCACGCCCGGCCTGGAGGCCAACAAGCGCGGCAACATCATCGTCGAGGAAGGCACCAACAAGACGAGCGTCGACGGCGTCTACGCCGGCGGCGACATCGTGCTGGGCGCCGCGACGGTGATCCTGGCGATGGGCGAAGGGAAGCGCGCCGCGAAGGCGATCAACGCGAAGCTCGCCGGAGGCTGACATGACCGAGCGCGAGAAGATGCTCGCCGGGGTCCCCTACGACCCCTCCGACGAGGAACTGGTCCGGATGCGCCTCCAGGCGCGCCGCGTGCTGCGCCACTACGCCGAGACGCGCGAGGACGAGCCCTTCGAGCGGACCCGCCTGCTGCGCAAGCTCCTCGGCTCCTGCGGCGAGAAGATCGTCGTGGAGCCGGCGTTCCACTGCGACTACGGGAAGAACATCCACGTCGGCGAGAACTTCTACGCGAACTTCGGCCTGGTGATGCTCGACTGCGCCGAGATCCGCATCGGCGACAACTGCATGGTCGGACCGCACGTCGGGTTCTACGCGGCGACCCACTCCATCGACCCGAAGGTCCGCCTTTCGGGGCTCGAGGAGGCGCACCCGATCGCGATCGGGAACAACTGCTGGATCGGCGGCCACGCCGTGATCAACCCCGGCGTCGTCCTCGGCGACAACACCGTCGTCGCGGCGGGCGCCGTCGTCACGAAGTCCTTCCCCGGAAACGTCGTCCTGGCGGGCGTCCCCGCCCGGATCGTGAAAGAGATCGCCCCCGAGGACCCGTGAGCGCCCCGGACCTCCTCGCGCGCCTGATCTCCTCGTTCGCGCGTCTGCCGGGCGTGGGGACCAAGTCGGCGCGGCGCATGGCCTACCATCTGCTGCAGGCCCCGCCGCAGGACGCGAAGGAGATGGGGGAACTCCTCTCCGAGATCCACGAGAAGATCCGTCCCTGCCCGGTCTGCCGTTCCTGGACCGACGCGGAGCTCTGCCCCGTCTGCGCCGACCCCAGGCGCGACCGGAGCGTGATCTGCGTGGTCGAGAACGCCTCCGACATCGACTCCTTCGAGCGCGGGCGCATCTTCCGCGGCCTCTACCACGTGCTCGGCGGGCACATCTCCCCGCTCGACGGCGTCGGTCCCGGCGACCTGAACATCGCCTCCCTCTTCGAGCGCCTCGACGGCGTGGAGGAGGTGATCCTCGCCACCGGCTCCAGCACGGAGGGCGAGGCGACCGCGCTCTACCTCGACAAGCTCCTCTCCGAACGCGGCATCCGCGTGACGCGCCTGGCCCGCGGGATCCCGATGGGCGCGGACCTGGAGTACCTGGACGAGCTGACCCTCTCCCGCGCGTTCGAGGCGAGGGGGTCGCTGTGAGCCTCGACTTCCGGAAGGCCGAATTCGCCTTCGGCGTCGCCTCGGAGAGCCAGTTCCCCGCGGACGGCCTCCCGCAGGTCGCCTTCGCCGGGAGGTCGAACGTCGGCAAGAGCTCGCTCCTGAACGCGCTCGCCGGCGCGAAGAAGCTCGTGAAGACGAGCGCCACCCCGGGCAAGACGCGCGAGCTGAACTTCTTCCGGATCGACGGCAGGATGCACCTCGTGGACTTCCCCGGGTTCGGCTACGCGAAGATGCCCAAGACCGAGCGCGCGCGGATCGGGAGGCTGATCGACGCGTTCGTCGCGAAGAGCGAGGCGCTGCGCGGGATCGTCTATCTCGTGGACCTCCGCACCGAGGCGACCGCGCTCGACGTCCAGATGGTCTCCGCCCTCGCGCGGAGCGGAACCCCGATGCTGGTCGTCGGGACCAAGGCCGACAAGATCGGGAAGGTCGCGCGGGAGAAGTCGCTGCGGACGATCGCGGAGAAGCTCGGGCTGGACGAACTCCCCCACTGGACGAGCTCGTCCTCGGGCGAGGGCGTGCAGGAGCTGCGCGACGCGCTGGAGGCGCTGGCCGATGAGGATTGACCCGCACCGCTCCTTCTACGCGCCCGCGGCCCGCGCCCTGGAGAAGCTCGGGACGCTCTTCTCGCGCTCGGGGTTCGGGAGCGCGGTCTCCCTCTTCGCGCGGCTGCTCCGGCTCTTCGCCGAAAGCGTGCGGCGCGGCCACCAGGCCACGAACCAGCTGCTCGTCTCGCAGATCTACTTCACGTCGGTCGAGGCGGTCCCGCTCATCGCCCTCGTCGCCGCGCTGCTCGGCACCGTCGTGGTGATGCAGGCGCTCACCGTGATGCCCAAGGTCGGCTTCGGCGGCTTCTTCGGCAACATCATGGTGATCGTCATCATCCGCGAGCTGGGCCCGCTCTTCACGGCGTTCCTCGTGACCGGCCGCTCGGGCGCCGCGCTCGCCACGCTCATCGGCAACATGAAGGTCGACTCCGAGGTCGACGCGCTCGAGAGCCTGGGCATCGACTCGGTGCGCTACCTCGCCATGCCCGCCGTGATCGGCATGATGGTCGGGATGTTCTGCCTCAACACCGTCTTCTGGTCGGTGGCGGTCTTCGCCGGGTTCCTCTTCGCGAAGGCCTCGATCGTCCTGCTGCAGATCCAGGTCAACATGGACCTCCGCGTCTTCATGGGCGAAATCGTCGGCGCGATGGGGCTCCCGGACATCGTCATGTCGGTCGTCAAGCCGGTCGTCTTCGGCGCGATCATCTCCACGCTCGCCTGCTGGAACGGGCTCCGCATCCCGCGCGACGCGCGCAAGGTCCCCGTGGCCACGGGCCGGACGGTCGTCGTCTCCTACGTCATGGTGATCCTCGCGGACCTGCTCCTCGGCGCCTTCTACCTCGGCCAGTACTACAGGCAGCTGAAGGGGGTGATCTGATGCTCGCCATCGACGCCTCCGACATCGTCTTCGACCTCGGCGACAGGCGCGTCCTCGACCACGCGAAGCTGCAGGCCGAGCCGGGCGAGATCATCTGCATCTGGGGCCCCTCGGGCGGCGGGAAGTCCACCTTCCTGCGCGTCCTCGGGGGGATCGAGAAGCCCTCCCTCGGGAGCGTCCGCTTCTTCGGGCGGGAGTGCGACATGGCGAAGCCCTCCCCGCTGGACGAGGCCCGCGACGAGGTCGGGTTCGTCTTCCAGAACAGCGCGCTGATCTTCAACATGACGATCTTCGACAACATCCTGCTGCCGCTGAAGTTCCGGCGCGACAAGCTCCGCTCGCACCGGCGCGTGCACAGGCTGCTGACCGTCTCGCTCCGCGACCTCCCGCTCATGCTCTGGGACCGCCACGGCGGCGACCGCGACCTGCGCGAGCGCGTGGACCGCGCGATGCAGAACATGCTGGTCTACGACCTGAAGGGCAAGTTCCCCCACGAGATCAGCCTGGGGATGCAGAAGCGCGCCGCCGTCGCCCGGGCGATGGCCCTCAACCCCAAGGTCCTCCTGCTCGACGAGCCGACCGGCGGCCTCGACCCGCTCTCGCGCCAGAGCTTCCTCGCGCTCGTCTCCAACCTCAACAAGCTCCGCAACGTCACGATCGTCCTCGTCACGCACGAACTCGACCTCCCGCAGGCGCTGGGCGCCAAGGTGAGCGTGATGCACGACGGGGCCCTGACGGAGCCCGTCCCCTTCGACCGGCTCCGCGATTCGGACGTCCCCTTCGTCCGCGAGCTCTTCCTGGCGGAGAAGCGCCCCGAGGACGGCGAAATGCTGACGGACGAGCGGATTTTCGAGCGTCTCTCCGGTCCGCAGGCGGCCCCAAAAGAGTAGATTAGGCGAAGAATGGCGAAGGTCCAGCTCCGGGATTTCAACAACCTGCTCGTCGGCGCGCTGCTGACGGCCTGCGCCATCGTCCTCGCCGTGGCCGCGGTCGCCGTGCTCGACCGCATGGACATCTTCCGCGAGGACTACCACCTGAAGGTCGTCTTCGAGCAGTGCAAGGGGCTCAACGTCGGCACGATGGTCAAGATCAACGGCGTCGAGGTCGGCAAGGTCTCGTCGATCGAGCTGACGGAGAACGGCAGCGCCACCCTCGTGCTCCAGCTGGCCAAGCGCTTCTCGCCGCACATCACCTCCACGTCGGTCGCCTTCCCCACGCGCGACCAGAACCTCATCTCCGACCGCATCATCATGATTTCGCACGGCGTGGGCGGGCACGAGCTGGAGGACGGCGACTACATCCGGGCCGACGAGGCGCAGGACATCGAGACCTTCCTGGCCAACGCCAACGCGGTGCTGGGCCGCGTCAACGCGACGCTCAACACGGTCGACTCCGTCCTGGGCATGGTCATCGACACCAACCGCACGCTCGGCGCGATCATCGGGAAGAACGAGGTCTACAACGAGATCCAGGCGCAGCTCGACAAGCTCGACCAGATCACGACGAGGGCGTACGCGCTGCTCGGCTCGGTGGACAAGGACTTCGTGCAGCCGATCACCGCCAAGACCGACAAGCTGATGGGCAGCGCGATCGACATCGCCGACAAGGGCAGCGCGGCGATGGACAACGTGAACGACCTGGTCAAGCGCGTGAACGAGACCTTCGACCAGGTGACGGTCCTGATGGAGCGCGTCTCGGCGATCCTCGCCTCGGGCGAGGACAAGCTGGAGAGGGCCGACGACCTGATGAACGGCGTCTCGGGCATGTGGCCCGTGCGCAACTCGCTCCCCGACCGCACCCAGAAGTTCGACATGACGAAGGAGACCTGGTGATGCGCGCGCCGCGTCCGCTCCTCGCCGCGTCGGCCGCCGCGCTGCTGGCGCTGCTCTCCGCCTGCGGAGGCGCGCGCCCCAGGGCGACGGAGTCGGAGAGCCTGGCCTGGCGCGCCCACCGCGCCTGGGCCTCGAACCAGGTCGTCCTCGCCGCGGACCTCTACCGCCGCGCGCTCGACGAGGCGCGGATCCAGGTGGACGTCCGCCAGCAGACCGAGATGGTCCTCAACCTCGCGTGGATCCACGCTCAGCTCGGGCGCCACACCGTCGCGGACTCGATCCTCCGCGGGCTCCCGCCCGAAAGCGAAGGCGACACGGCCGTCGCGGCGCGCGCCGAAACGGTCCTCTGGAGCGTGCGCGCCGGACTCGGGCGCTGCGCCGAAGGCGAACTCCGCGAGCCCTCCTCCCCCGACGTCGCGCTCGATCTCGCGATGGTCCCCTGCGCCCTGGAGTCGGGCAAGACGGAGTTCGCCGCCGCGGCCGCCGCGCGGGCGAAGAAGTCGGGCGGACCCGCGGCCGCGGGAATGGCCGCGATCGCCGAAGGCGACGTCGCGATGGCCCGCGGCGACGCGGCCGGCGCCCTCGAAGCCTACCAGACCGCGTTCGAAGCGGCGCGCGGGAGCGGAATCTCGCTCCACGTCGGAACCACGCTCCTGCGCCTCGCGCGCGCGGCGGAGAAAAAAGGCGACCGCGCCCGCGCGGAACTGTGCGCCGCGCGCGCCCTCGAGCTCTTCGAGAACCTCGGCGCGGAATACCCCTACGTCCAGGCCGCGGAACTGCTCGACCGGTTCGGAAAGCTGGACGACAAGAGCCGGGAACGCGCGGAGGCCGTCAAAAAGCTCCGCGCCGGCGCCGACCTCGACGCCGCCCTCCGCGCCGTCCGGAATTGATCCCGCCAGGCGCGCCGAAGGCTTTGAACGTGACTGAGCGCAAGCTCGCAGAACCACGGAGGCATGCCATGAAGAAAATTCTTTCCGTTCTCGCAATCGCTCTTTTCGCCGCTTGCTCCGACAGCTCGACGTCATCCAACGGAAACGGGAACGGCAATGGAAACGACCCCGGGGGCAACAATAGCTCCGGCGAGGCCGGCCAGTATTACAACATCCAGAATGGCGGTATGTGCAAGGAATTCCTTCTCATCGACGAAGGGATTCTCGATGATGAAAACGAAGATGGTTATATCGCAAGGTATTACGTTCGTTACATTCTCACGAAAACTGGAAAGTGCCCTTCTCAGTATTCCGTTAGTTGCCCGAAGTCGGTTACTGCATGCACCGCTTACAGGGTTGAGTTCAAGTTCACGGAAGCCGAGGCTGGTCGTTGCGAGGAATACAGCGATTAGCCGACACAAAAGCCACGGCATCGCCAAGGACATGAAGCGACCATATCCGTAGCGAAAACCACGCTACGCGAAAGGAGAGAAAGATGGCGAAGAAGAGCGGCGAACAGGCCGAGAATGAATCTGCCGCGAGCGCAAAGGACGCGCAGAAACTGGCGGCCTTGAAGGAAAAATTTGAGGAGTATCGCGAATGTCTGCGGGAGAATTGCTACGGCACCTACCCTGGAAAGAATGAGGCTGACCGAATCAAAGAGTTGAAAGGAATGATCGAAAACGCATTTAGCTTCCTCAAAGAAGTAAATGCACAAAAGAAAAACAATCTTGCCAGGTTGGATCGCGGTGCAATTTGGTATCTGGGGGAAAAGAACGAAACTGATTTTAGCGCCCCCCTTGCGACACTGAAAAAGGTGCTGGAAACGTTAAATGACACTCCTGACAAAGCGGCCGAACAAGAGAAAGACCTACTGGATGCATTGAACCAGATAAACGACAAAGCGGATCCTGGTCGAAAAGGGCACGAACGAGAAGCGCTAAAAAACAAGATTCTTTCCGTTTTCTGCAAAGACACAACATTTATCCCCGCATTGGACAAATTCGAAGAGTTGTATTCGCGAATAGGAAGCACGTACGGTTTGAATTTGCCCGATAACGAAGAAGGCTGGCTCAAGAAAAACAAGGCCCTGATCAACCATCTTCGTGACGAACTCCCTGCCGATCCCGTCACAAGCAACTCCCAATCAGGCACTGCCAAAACTTTCGTTGGAAGTTTCGACTACGACTTCGTTCTACGCGCATTTCCAACTTGGCTGTGGGCACAGCAACAGCAACTGGAATGGCCCTCGGATGAATCTCCGAATGTGATCTTCTACGGCGCGCCAGGGACGGGCAAGACTTTCCTCGTCAACGAGTACCTTGAACAACAGTTTCCCGACAAGACGAAGCGCGAAGACCGAGTTGTGGAGGTCCAGTTCCACCCAACGTTCAGCTACGAAGACTTCATCGAAGGGATCAAACCGACTGGAATCAATGAAAACGGCACCGTCAAACTGGAACTCGTCAACGGCGTCTTCAAGGACTTGTGCATCAAGGCGAAGCGGGCGCTCGAAGAATATAAAGCCGAGGCCAAGGTCAAGGGCGAGAACGGTCAAGACACTGAAGAGTTGAAATATCCCGAATGTCCCGAATTCTATTTCGTTGCAGACGAAATCAACCGCGCGAATCTCTCCGCGGTCTTCGGCGAAACGCTATCCTTGCTGGAAGCCGGCTACCGAGACTGCGCCTGGAAAGATGATGAAGAGGGAACTCCAACGGAAACACCGCATGTAATCAACATACAGTACTCGGAACTGGAAAAGAAAACCATCCCGGATAGCGCGCGTTCAATAAAGGACCAGGTATGCGCCCCCAATGGTGGGGAAAAGGACGAAGAAGAAAAGACGACTTGGTACGACACGGAAGGGAAATTCGGCATTCCGCGCAACATCCGGTTCATCGGCATGATGAACGACGTGGACAAGAGCATTGACGCATTCGACTTGGCGCTGCGGCGCCGTTTCAAATGGGTGCGTCGCGACTGCGACTACGGCGTCATCCTTCGCCAGCTCAAAAACAGCAACAAAACAGAATACGTACTGTCTTGCGCCCGATTGAACCAATGGATTTCTGGCGCCAGCACAGAATACCAGCGCGCCAAGCAACATCTGCCAAACACGAAATCGTTGAAATTGAAAGGAACGGACAATCCGCAGCAATTGGGATCCTCTTACGAGTTCGGCCACTCGTTTTTCTTGAAGATTAAAGGGAAAGAACTCGCGGGAGACAAAAAGATTACAAGGAAACACAAAGAGAACCTATTCGAGCTGCATCTGCGTCCAACACTCAAGGAGTATCTGAGAAGTTCTTATGACGAAAAAGAAGTCGAAGGCCAGAAAGGACTACTAGAGACGGCAAAGAGGGTGTTTGCCGATACGCCCACGGAGAAAAACGAACCAGACAACCATTAACCGATGGCGGTCGATGAGAAAAACAAAGAGACCGGCGTCTGTATTACAGCACGCCACTGTCAAAACTTTGGTGCGCTAAGGTGGTCTTTAGGTCAAAATGACATAAGAAGCAACGGGAGGAACGTCAAGGAAATTTGGTGGAAAGGCCCGAAGGGCCCTACGAACATCGCCAAAGCCTTGGACGAAGTTACGAAGAGTCCATTGCGCGTGCGCGACATTAGAGACGCACAAAAATACGGCCAGATTAACGTCATCTCGAGCGGCAAGTCGTTCAACGACGAAGATGGAGACAAAATCGTCCTCGCTGTGGAAAAGAGACAGGCCAAAGAGATTGATGGCGAAGCCGCTTCTTCGGAAGAGAACGTCGGACCAGAAGGAAACAAGAAAGAAAAGTGCCCTTATTACGTCCGGACCGGGCTATACGTCGGCGTCATTGTGTATCACGGCGTGACGTTCAAAATCGAACCGGACTGCAACAACGCGCTCTTCAGGCGGATGCTCGACAATGCATTGCTGGGCATCTACATCGACAAAAGCGAAACGCGGGGCAATTCGGATCAGGGCGAGTTCCCGCTGATCGAATATCTGTTCCTGACGTCTTTGCAGAAGGTTTCGATGCTGGGTCTGCCGCAGGAATATGCTGTCAACCGCTATCACGACCTGAAGGTCCACGGCGGCCTGGACATCGACAACTACATCCGCAAAGACATTCCCTTCAAGGGGAAGATCTCATCGAAGAGAAACGAACGCCGGTATATCCAGTGCATCGTGGACGTGCTCTCCTTCGCTTTGGACAAGTGCAAATCGAGCTACGCGAAGGAGCATTTCAAGCAGCTGGCACCGCTGAAGCAGGAGCTGGTCGCGAACAGTTCAGGCCGGCGGCCGACTCGCGACGATATCCGGAAAGCGCGCACGCACCGCGTCTTGAACAACCCGATGTTCGAAGAGTACCGGAAGACGCTGCAATTCGCGGAAATCATCATCCAGAACGGAACGCTGATTCCGGACGGCAAAGGCAAAAATGACGCGGCGCGCGGTTATCTGCTCGATGTTTCCGCCCTTTGGGAACGCTATCTGGAACGGATCCTGCGCGACGGTCTGAGTAGCTATGGATGGACCGTTTCGGCGCAAGACGACTATGACATCTACGGCGGCTTCCCGGACAAGAACAATGAACTCCCATTGGATTGTTGTTTCTTCGGGCGTTCCAATCGCCCCGACCTGGTTTTGAAGAGAGAGGTCGACGGCAAACAACAAGTCGCAATCCTGGACGCGAAATTCAAGCGAATGGCATTCGACAACGGAGACGTCGACCGCGGCGACCTGCACCAAATTCATTCCTACGCCGGATTCTACCAAGCGAACGGCGACAATGTTGTCCTCTGTGGGTTACTCTACCCTTTAAGCGAAGAGTTGCCTTTGTCCAACGAGAATAATCCCGGGCATCGCAGAACAGCGCAGCTATATGGCATCAACAAGAAAGATCTCCCGAAATTTGTCATCGACGGGATCTACAAAGGCGACAAGTCAAAGCCGCTGGACGTGACTAAAGCCGAAGAGGCGTTCATCAAGCGCATTGCGAGCGAAATGGCCTAGTCAATGCTTGACAAGGGAGTTTCTCCCAACATCGTTGTCGAGTGTTTTGGCCTATCCGAAGACGAAATCAAGGCGCTATAGCGTTCCCGCCATCATCCGCACCGGTCCCCGGGGCCTGGCAATTACTCCCCGAACACCGCGTCCGCGGGGGCGGCGGGAAGCGGTTCGCCCGACTTCCGCGCCGAGTCGAGCGCGCGAGCCCGGTCGCGGTCGAACCACCAGTAGACGATGACCGCGTCGGGGTCGCCGAAGCGCGCGAGCGGGTTCTTCGGCATCCCGAACCGGTTCCAGTAAAGCAGCCGGTGGCTCCCGTTCTGCCAGAGCAGCACGTAGGGGCAGAGCTCCAGCAGCCGCGCGTCGATCTTCTTCAGGATCGCGCGCCGCTTCGCCGCGTCGAACTCGCCCTTCTGCGCCTCGATCAGCGAGTCGATCTCCGGATCCGCGACGCCCGCGAGGTTGTTGGTCCCCTGCTCGTTCGCCGTGGAGGAGTGCCAGAGCCCCTCGGGGTCGTTCTGGCGCCCCGCGCCCCAGTTGATCCAATGGAGGTCGAAGTCCAGCTCGTCCATCCGCTTGCGCGTGGAGGCGTAGGACATCCGCTCGATGGAGGCGTCGATCCCGGCCGCCTTCAGGTCCTGCAGGTAGATCTCCAGGTGGCGCGTGTCCTCGCCGCTGTGGAGGATGGAGATCTGGAACGGGTTCCCCTCCGCGTCGCGCAGGGCCCCGCGCGCGTCGGGCGTCCAGCCCGCCTCGGCCAGCAGCCTCCGCGCGGAGTCGGGCGCGTAGGGCAGCGGCTCGGCGTCGGGGTTGTCGCGGTTCGGCCAGAGCCCCGGGAAGTAGGAGTCGAGCAGGAAGTACTGGTCGAACATCAGCTTGGCGTTCATCTCGGCGCGGTTCATCAGCATGCCGAGCGCGCGGCGGACCCTCGCGTCGGCGAACTTCGCGCGGCGGGAGTTGATCGCCAGCCCCTGGAACCCCACGGGGGATTCGTTGAACACGCGCGTCTTCGCGACCCAGCCCTTCTTCACGGCGTCGAAGTCGGTCTGTCGCGCCCAGATCGACGCGGTGTAGAGCGGATAGAGGTCCCAGTCGCCCTTCTTCAGCGCCTCGAGCGCCTTCACGCGGTCTTCCGAGAACTTGTAGACGATGCGGTCGAAGTTGTACTTCCCGCGGTTCCAGTTCAGCGCGCGCCCCCACCAGTCCGCGCGGCGGTCCATCCGCAGCGAGCGGTTCTCCTTGAACTCCCCGACCGCGTAGGGCCCGCTCGTCGGCGAGAACGCGAAGCGCCGCGCGTTGAAGTCGCTCCCCCGCCAGGCGTGGCTCGGGAAGGCGACCATGCCCGCGGCCTCGGCGAAGTTCGCCCAGTGGCGCTCCTTCGCGCGGACCTTCAGCGTCAGGGAGTCGACGGCGACCGGGCGCTCCAGCCGCTTCAGCCCGACCTTGAAGACCGGCGTCAGGTTCTTCGGGTCCATCATCGTCTCCCAGAAGAAGACGAAGTCCTCCGCGACCACGGGCTCGCCGTCGCTCCAGCGCGCCTGCGGGCGGATCCTGAACGTGAACTCCATGCCGTCGTCCGAAACCGACCAGCTCTCGGCGAGGATCCCCGTCCAGTCGTCCGTCGTGGAGTGCAGCTCGAGCAGCGGCTCGTACATCAGCCCGCAGATCGTGGCGTTGAACGAGGTGAGGTCGCTCCACATGTTGAGCGACTTCGGGTTCCCGCCGCCCCAGAGCGTGATTTTCCCGCCGAAGACCGCGTTCGTGTCGGCCTGCGGGTCGGGCTCGCCCAGGAAGCCCCCTTCGGGCGCAACCGCCCGGAGCTCGCCGGAGACCGCGCCTTCCGCGGCGTCCGCCTTTTCCTTCCGTTCGTCCTTCCCGCCGCACGAGGCCAGGAGAAACGAGGCCAGGGCGCCGCAGAGCGCCGCCTTCGCGAAAGAGAACCGCCGTTCCAGAATCGTCGTCATCGTCCCGCGTCTCCCAGTTTCGACAGGGCGTCGCGCGCCGCGTTGCGCTCCGCCTCCAGTTTGTTCCGCCCTTCGCCGCGGCCCAGGACCTCGCCCTCCGACAGGGCCTCCATCACGAAGCGCAGCTCGTGGTCCGGGCCGCTGCGCTCCGCCTCGCGGTACTCCGCCGCCGGCTTTCCGCGGCCCTGCAGCCACTCGTTCAGATCTCCCTTCCAGTTCTCCAGGGCCGCGTCGCCGCCCCACTCCTCGAACCGGGGGAAGAGCACGCGCTCCAGCACCCTGCGCACGGGCTCCGGCCCGCCGTCCAGGTAGAGCGCCCCCATCGCCGCCTCGAAGACGTCCTCGCGGATGTTGTCGCGCCCGCGCGTCCCGCTTTGCTCTGCCTCGCGGCTCATCTGCAGCAGCGCGGGCAGCCCCAGTTCGGCCGAGCAGCGCGCGAAGGCGCCCGTGCCCACCAGCTTGGACTTCAGCGCCGAGAGCTTCCCCTCGGAGTCGTCGGGATAGCGCCGGTAGAGCTCGGACACCACGAGGAAGTTCACCACCGCGTCGCCCAGGAACTCCAGCCGCTCGTTGTCGAGGACTTTGCCGCCGCCCGAGCACAGGGAGCGGTGCGACAGCGCGCGCAGGGCCGTCTCGGCGTCGGAGAAACGCCAGCCCAGGGCCTCGCCCAGCGCCGCGACGAGCTCCGCGCTCTTTTCGGGCCCGTAGAATTCGCTCGGTCTCTTCACCCTCTCTCCGGAAAAGCAAAGGCGGCCGCGACCGCGCCCGCCTTCGTGGAAACGTCAGCGCAGCCTAGATCTTGGACTGCACGTACTCGAGAACGGTCTTGACGGTCTTCAGCTTCTCGGCGTCTTCGTCGGGGATCTCCACGTCGAATTCGTCTTCGAGAGCCATCACCAGCTCCACGAGGTCGAGGCTGTCCGCGCCGAGATCGTCGATGAAGTTCGCGTCGTCGGTCACCTGTTCGGGCTTCACGCCGAGCTTGTCGACGACGACGGATTTGATCTTGGAGCTAAGTTCTTCAGGGGTCATGTTGTTCTCCAGTTGGGTTTTCCGAAAGATACTAATTCCGAGGGGCCGGGCGACCGTTCCGGTGCTCAGCCGTGCAGTCCCCCGTCCACGGCCAGAACCTGGCCCGTGACGTAGGAGGCGGCGTCGGAAAGGAGGAAAACGACCGCGTTCGCGACGTCCCGGGGGGTGCCGGCACGCCCGGCGGGGATCCGCGAGAGGTATTCCGCCTTGAGCTTTTCGGGGAGGGAGGCGGTCATGTCGGTCTCGACGAACCCGGGCGCGACCGCGTTGACCGTGATTCCGCGCGAGGCCAGCTCCCTGGCGGTCGAGACGGTGAAGGCGACCACGCCGGCCTTCGACGCCGCGTAGTTCGCCTGCCCGGCCGACGGGCGGAGCGCCACGACCGAGGCGACGTTGACGATCCGCCCGAAACGGGCCTTGACCATCGCGCGCGAGACCGCCCGCGTGCAGAGGAAGACCGAGCGGAGGTTGTTCCGGACCACGTCGTCGAACTGATCGTCCGTCATCCGCGCGACCAGGGCGTCGCGGACGATTCCCGCGTTGTTCACGAGGAAGTCGATCCGCCCGAACTCCTTCTCGATCTCCGCGAAGGTCCGCGCCACCTCCTCGGAGGAGGAGACGTCGCAGAGGAACGCCTTCGCCCTCCCGCCGTTCGCCGCGGCGGCGCGCTCCGCGGCGCCGCTCCCCTCGAACGTGCGGCCGACCAGGGCCACCGCCGCGCCGCGCTCCGCCAGGGCCAGCGCGATCTCCGCGCCGATCCCCCGGCGCGCTCCGGTCACGACGGCCACGCGGCCTTCGAACTCCTTCTCACCCATCGAGAACCCCCTGCTGCAGGCACGCCGCGCGGCGCGCCTCTTCCGCGCTCTCCACCCCGACCACGCGCAGTTCCGGGAGGTTGTAGCGCATCAGGCCCGCGAGCACGCGGCCCGGGCCCAGTTCCACGCCGAAGCGCATCTCCATCTCGCGCATGTGCTCCGCGCACGACATCCAGCGCACGGGCGTCGTCGGCTGCGCCGCCATCGACTCCCGCAGCGCCTCGCCCGATGTCTCGACCCTGCCGCTCACGCTGTCGATCACCGGCACGGAGGGGTCGCGGAACTCCACGGCCGAAAGCGCCTCGCGCAGCTCTTCGACCACGCTCGCCATCAGGGGCGAATGGAACGCGCCGCAGACGCGCAGCGGCACCACCTTCCGCGCGCCCAGCTCCAGCGCGATCCGCAGCGCCTCCTCCACGGGAGCCTTCTCGCCCGAGACGACCATCTGCCGCGGCGAGTTGTAGTTCGCCATCACCACCACGCCCAGCGACGAGGCGCGTTCCACGGCGCGCTGCACGCCCTCGACCTCCAGGCCCAGGACCGCGCAGGTCAGCCCCGGCGCGCGCGCCGTGGCGCGGGCCAGAAGCTCGCCGCGCCTGCGGACCAGGCGGACCCCCTCCTCGAACCCGAAGACGCCCGCCGCGCAGAGGGCCGCGTACTGCCCCAGCGAATGGCCCGAGACCGCGTCCAGTCCGCCGCCCGCGTCGCGGAAGGCGCGGAAGGCCATCAGCGAATCGACGAAGATCGCCGCCGAGGCGTTCTCGGTGCGCTGCAGCTCCTCCTCGGTGCCGTCGAACATCGTGCGGGAGAAGCGCAGGCCCAGCGCCTCCTCGGCGCAGGCCATCATCCCGCGGGCCGCGGCGGACTCCGAAAAGAGCCGCCAGCCCATGCCCGGGTACTGCGAACCCTGGCCGGGGAAGAGCCCGACCGTGCGGACTCCCCGTTTCGGCTCGACTGTCTGCTGCTGAGGCGACATCCCGGGCATCCTCGCGGCGCGGACCGGCGCCGCCTTTTCCCCAATCTACTTTTTTCCGATTGCCTATTTTTGGTTCCATGGCACAAAACGAAGCGGCGAACGCCGAAACCGAACAGCGCCTCGTGGACCTCGAGATCCGGCTCTCCTACCTCGAAAAGACGCTGGAGACCCTCGACGACCTCGTCACGAAGATGCGCGACCGCCAGGAGGAGCTCGCGGGAATCCAGGAGGAGCTCGTCGACCAGATCCGGCAGGTCTCCTCCCCGCTCAACGCCGACGGCCGCGTCGACCCCCTTCCGCCGCACTACTAGAAATCCAGTCGCCGGGTGCCGGTCGCTGATTCAGCCCCACCATCCCGAGGAGGACGTTGCCGCAGGCGCGGGAGTCGTCGAGGGCGTCGTGGCTGTTGACCCCTTCCGCGCCGAGGTCGGCGAGGAGGTCGCCGAGCGCGTAGGACTTCCGGCCCGGGAGCAGGCGGCGCGCCAGGACGAGCGTGTCGCACGTCTCGACCGCCCCGGGGTCGAAGGGGACGCCGGCCCGGGAGCAGGCGTTCCGGAGCATCCCCATGTCGAAGGGGAGGTTGTGCGCGACGAGCAGCGCGCCCTCCCCGAGGAACGCGAGGAATTCGCGGAGGGCCTCCGCAGGGGCGACGCCGTGCGCGGCCAGGAATTCCGGCGAGATGCCGTGGGTCCGGAACGCCGCGTCGGACACGGGGCGATCGACGCGGAGGTGGCGCATGAACGTCCGCGCCTCCTTCCCGGCGACGTATTCGACGGCCGCCAGCTGGCAGATCTCGTCCCGGGGCGCCAGCCCCGTGGTCTCGGTGTCGAACGCGACGACGCGGCCTTCGCGCGCCAGGCGTTCCAGTTCGGGGACGGCGTATCGGTTGGCGAACATGCTTCCTCCTGCTCCTCGTGTCTTCCTTCCCAAACGTAGCGCCAAAGGCATGACAAATCCGTCATGGCGCGTTTTTCCGCGCCCGCGGCGGAAAAGAAGTGTAGATTGAGGGCATGGAGACCGAACGCCGGAAGCTCGCGGCGCGGACCGGCGCGCTCCTCGCGCTGGCCGCCGTCGCCGTCCTCGCCGCGCTGCGCGAAGCGCAGACGATCGTCCTGCCGTTCCTCTTCTCCTGCTTCCTGGCCGCGCTGCTCTCGCCGATCGTCGGGATCCTGCAGCGGCGGAAGTGGCCGATCCTCCCGGCCGTGCTCGCCTCGCTCGCGCTCGTCTTCCTGGTCGGGCTGAGCGGGTGCTACCTCCTCTTCTTCAGCCTGCAGGACCTGGGGAGCGAGCTTCCGCGCTACACCGCCCGCCTCCTGGAGCTCGCGCGCGAGGCGAACGGCCTGGCCCGGGCGCGCGGCGTGGAGCTGCACGTGGACCAGTTCCTCGCCTCCTTCGACTTGGTGAACGTCGCGCCGCTGGTCACCGACAGCCTGAAGTTCGTCGTCTCGGCCTCGCGCTACGGCGTCATGGTCTTCTTCATCACGCTCTTCGCGCTGCTGGAGGGGGCGCGCTTCAAGGACAAGCTCCGCCGGGCCTTCGGCGAGAAGAACTTCTTCGACGAGTCCTTCCGGGGCGTCGCCTCCGACATCCAGCGCTACCTCGTCGTGAAGACCGCGATCTCGCTCGCCACGGGCGTCGCCGTCGGGCTCTTCCTCTGGGCCGCCGGCATCCCCTTCCCGCTGCTCTGGGGGATGGTCGCCTTCGCGCTGAACTACATCCCGAGCGTGGGGAGCGTCGTCGCGTCGGTGCCGCCGGTCCTGCTCGCGCTGCTCGACCCCGCGTCGCCGCTGGCCTCGGCGCTGGTCGTCGCGCTCGGGCTGCTCGGAATCCAGACCGTGCTCGGGAGCTACGTCGATCCGCGGCTGATGGGCGAGAACCTCAACCTCTCCGCGCTCGTGGTCTTCCTCAGCATGGTCTTCTGGGGCTGGATGTGGGGTCCGGCCGGGATGCTGATGGCCGTCCCGCTCACGGTCTGCGTCAAGGTCGGGCTCGCGCACCATCCGCGCACGGCCCCGCTTTCGAAGCTGCTGGAGAGCTGACGGAGAGGGAAACGAAGGGAAGTTCTTCCGAAGAGAGGTCCGAAATGGCGTTGTCGAAGAAGACGGAGAAGGCGGCGAAGGCCGCCGCGAAGACGGCGAAGAAGAGCGCGAAGGCCGCGGAGAAGTCCGCGAACGCCGACGCGAAGAAGCCGACGGCGATGCTCGTCGGCGACGACCCCGTCTTCATGGGAAGCCCGGAGGGGCGCGTGACCCGCGTGATGGCGGAGTTCATGGCCCCGGGCGCGCGGTTCCGCGAACTGGGCGTGGACAACACGATCATCTTCTTCGGGTCGGCGCGCACGCTCGGCCCCAAGGCGCTGAAGCGCGAGCTGTCGAAGGCCGAGGCGGCCGGAGACCGCGCGCGGATCGCCAAGCTCCACCGGCTCGCGGAGGTCGGGCGCTTCTACGACGACGCGCGCGAGCTCGGACGGCGCCTGTGCGAATGGAGCAAAAAGCAGCCCGAGAACTACGCCATCTGCACCGGCGGCGGGCCCGGCATCATGGAGGCGGGCAACCGCGGCTCGTGCGACGCGGGCGCGCCGAGCGTGGCGCTCAACATCGAACTGCCGTTCGAGCAGCATCCGAACCCCTTCATCACGCCGGAGCTGAGCCTGCAGTTCAACTACTTCTTCATCCGCAAGTACTGGTTCCTCTACATGGCCAAGGCGCTCGTCGTCTTCCCCGGCGGCTTCGGCACGCTCGACGAGTTCTTCGAGGCGGTCACGCTCATCCAGACGCACAAGATGGACAAGCCCATGCCCGTCGTGCTCTACGGCAGCAAGTTCTGGAACGAGGTGATGAACCTGCGGCACCTGGCCGACACCGGAATGATCGACCCCGACGACCTGATGATCTTCCGCACGTTCGACGACGTGGACTCCGCGTTCGACTACCTCACGAAGGAGATCGCCGCGAACAGGAAGTACTACCGCGGCATCGAGGACGAGCGGCGCAACCGCACCTCCAACATCTTCGAGAGGTGATCGGGGAGCAGGGGACGGCGCGGACGATGGCGCCGCGGCCTACTTCGCGTCCAGCGCCGGGTCGGCGATGACGAGGTCCACGCGGCGGTTCTTCTGGCGCCCTTCGGCGGTGGAGTTGTCGGCGACCGGGCGGGTCATGCCGTAGCCCACGGCGGAGAGGCGCCCTTCGTCGATGCCCGACTTGACGAGGAACGCGCGGACGTTTTCGGCGCGGCGTTCGGAGAGCCCCTGGTTGTATTCGGCCGTGCCCTTGTTGTCGGTGTGGCCTTCCACGGTGATCCGCGACTCGCCGTAGACGGTCAGGATGCCGGCGATCTTCGCGAGGTTGTTCTGCAGGTCCTGCGTGAGGTCCGCCTTGTTCGTCTCGAAGAGGATGTCGGACATCGAGAGGATGATGCCGCGCGCGTCCTTGGTCACCTGGATCAGCTTGCTTTGCAGCTTGTCGAGCTGCTTGCGCGCCTCCTCCTGGTGCCTGAGCGCCTCGGCGCGGAGCGAGTCGGCCACGCGCGCGGCCTCGTCGGCGCGCTGCTTTTCGCTGAGCGCCTGCTGCGCCAGCTGGTCCCCGCGTTCGCGTTCCTTGAGCGCCTCCTCGGCGAGCTGGTCGCCGCGGGCCCGCTCCTTCATCGCCTCCTCGGCGTACTGGTCGCCGCGCGCGCGCTCCTCGTCGGCGAGCCTCTGGAGCTCGGAGTTGCGCCGCTTCTCCATCTCCATCTGGCGGTTCTTCTCCGCCAGGTTGTTCATCAGCGAGGCGGCGCGCCCCTGCTCGGTCTGGATGATGCCGTTCTGGGCGGTCTGGATCCTCTCCTTGACGTCGAAGAGCGCGTCGCGGAGCGAGTCCTGCTTCGCGCGCAGGACGATGTTCTTCGCCTCGGCTTCGGCGGCGTCCACCATCAGCTCGGCCACGCGCAGCAGCGAGGGGAGCAGGCGGTTCGTCGGATCGAGCTGCTGCGCCTCCCGCGCCGCGACGATTTTCTCCTTCGCGCGCACGGCGAGCGGCGCGGGGGAGCCCGCGGTGCCGGTGGAGTCGAGGATCGCCTTGAGCCGGAGTTCCAGCGAGGCGGTGGTGACCTCGGGCTTGGCTTCCTTGGCGGGTCCGGCCGCCTTCGCCTCGCCGGACGACGGCTCGGGCCGCGCGGCGGTCCCGGCCTTGGCGTCGGGCTGCGCGGCC
>JAGCEZ010000124.1 GCA_017650365.1 Fibrobacterales bacterium
CAACACCGGCGACACCCGCGAAAGCCCCGCCAACCTGGTGGTGCGCGACCTGCTGAACGAACGCGCCCTCCCCGTGGTCACCGACCCCAAGGCGATCCCCGACGCGAAGCGCGACCTGGCCGACGTGCTCGACCGCGTCCGGTTCGAGGAAGACGTCTACAAGGCCTGCGAAGGGGCCCATGCCGTGGTGGTCTGCACCGAGTGGAAGTGCTTCGCCGAGCTGGACTGGAAGCGGATCCACGCCGGGATGGAAAAGCCCGCGTTCGTCTTCGACGGCCGCAACATCCTCGACGCCGCGGCCCTGTCGAAGATCGGCTTCGAAGTGGCCTGCATCGGCAAGGGCAAGGCGGACTGAGCCGAATCGTTTAGGGACCATTTGGTGTAGATTGGGGTCATGAGAATCCCGCTCGCCGTCGCCGCGTTCCGCAAGGCGCTTCCCCTTCTCCTCTGCGCCGCGTCGACGCTCTGCGCCGTCGAAATCCCCCTGGAGATCTTCGGGTACTCCGACCTGTCGCAGGCGCGCGCCCGCTGGAGGCCGGCGTCCAACTCCCCGGCGGTCGACCTGGCGCGGGGGCCGGACCAGACGGCGGCCGTCGAGTTCCCCGTCGCCATGGACACGCTGACCACCTGGCGCTTTTTCTGGGACCACTCCCTCTCCACCGGATTCGACGGCTGCGACCGCCTGGAGATCACCGCGCGCAGCGACGACCCCAGGGCGTTCGCCGCCGTCATTCCCCACTTCGAATCGCGCAGGGGCTGGTACACGCTCGAAGGGTTCGTCCCCTCGACGGAATGGGCCACCTACACCGTCCCGCTCAAGGAGACCTGGGTGGACGGCACCCCGGCGGGCTGGGACGTCATCACCGCCATCCGCCTTTCCGCGCTGCCCGGCGAAAAAATCCCCTCTTCGCTGCAGGTCGCGTCCATCGTGGCGCGCGGAGGATACAAGGCCTCCGACATCGGCGCCGTCGGCGCCTTCTCCAGCCTGGACCAGGCGCTCGATTCCGTCCGCCACAGGCAAGACGCCCTCCGCTCGCCGGAGATCGCCGCCCGGCTCGACTCGATCCAGGCCATCGTCGACACGCTGGCAAACAATCCCGGGCTCGCCAACTGGCAGACCGAGACCCTGGTCTTCCGGGGGCAGCAGCTGCTGGGCGAAGCCTGGGCCCTGGCGCAGGACGATCCCGGGGCCGACGAGCTGCGCGGCATCTGGTGCCACATGGGCAACGGATACTACTGGCCCCGCGGCATCGCCGGATGGGACACGCTGATGCCCGTGATCGACGCGCTGGGGATCAACGCGCTTTTCGTCAACATGCTGTGGAGCGGCGTGGCCTATTATCCCAGCGACGTCGTCCCCCGCCACTACACCGTGCGGCAGGGGGCGGACCATCTGGCCGACCTCCTCCGCTGGCGCGATTCCACCGGCATCCAGATCCACGTCTGGAAGGTGATGTTCCAGTTCTCGGAGGGATGGCTCGCCTCCGCCCTGGAGGACGGCTCCCTGCCCAGCGACCGCTGGCGCCGCGAGGGGCGGCTGCAGATCACGCGGACGGGCGACACCACGGCATGGCTTTCCCCCTGCGATTCGGTGGCCATGGAGTACGAGATCGACGCCATGAAGGAGCTGGCGACCCGCTATCCCGTCGACGGGCTCCATCTCGACTACATCCGCTTTTCGGGAACCGACGTGGACTACAACCCGACTTGCCGCGCCCGTTTCGAACGGTGGTCCGGCATTTCCGTCGACTCCGCCACCTGGCCGGCCGAGGTGCTCTCCGGGGAAAACGCCGACCTCTACGCCCGGTTCCGCATGCACCTGATCGACACGATCGTCCAGCGGGTCCACGACGAGGTCCTGCCCCTGCGTCCCGGCATGAAGCTGAGCGCCGCCGTCTTCGCCGCGCTCGCGACCGCGAAGGAACAGGTGATGCAGAACTGGCCCCTTTGGGCGCAGCGGGGCTGGGTCGATTTCCTGGCGCCCATGGCCTACACCAACAGCTTCTCGCGCTTCGCCGGGCAGATCTCCGCGGACAAGGCCGCCCTGGAGGGGACCGGGGTCGAAATCTACCCGGGCATCGGCGCCTTCGACAACATGCCTCTGGCGACCCTGGTCGACGAAATCCGGGAGGTGCGCCGACAGGGCTTCAATGGCTTCGTGATCTTCGACCTGGACTCCAACGTGGTCACCTACCAGCTCCCCTACGTGGCCAGCGGGCTTTTCGGCGTGGAAGGTCTCCAGCTGCCCGACACCCGCCGGTGGTTCGCCGAAAAATGGCACCCCGTCTCCCTTTCCCCCGGAAGCGCGAACCCGACGACCGCCCCCCGCCTCCTCTGGCGTCGCGACGGCGAATCGCTCGTGGTCCAGGCGCCTTCTCCGGGCAACGGCCGGGTCCGCCTGCTGCGCCCCGATGGTCGCCTCCTGGCCGAGGGGAACTGGCGGGAGGGGCGGGAGGCCCGGCTGCGAGTGGGTGGGCTGCGGGGGCAGTTCGTCCTGGAATGGTCCGGCGCCCGCTCCCGCGGGGCGGAACCCGTCGTGTTGCAGGGGAACCGCTGATCGGCGCCGTCTGGAGGCGAAACGGCCGCCCGGAACGGGGCGAAACGGGCCGGATTATATAAATTAGGGTCATGAAAATCCTGGTCACCGGCGCCGCGGGATTCATCGGCGCCGCCACGAGCGCCGCGCTCCTGGACCGCGGCGACGAGGTCGTCGGTTTCGACAACCTCAACGCCTACTACTCCGTCGAACTGAAGAAGCGGCGCCTCGCCCTCCTGGAGCCGAATCCGGGGTTCCGCTTCGTCAAGGCCGACCTGGCGGACGCGAAGGCGATCGACGCCCTCTTCGCCGAGGAGAAGTTCGACGCCGTGGTCCATCTCGCGGCCCAGGCCGGCGTCCGCCACAGCCTCGAATCGCCCCGGACCTACGTCGACAGCAACGTCGTCGGCACGCTGAACGTCCTCGAGGCCTGCCGGTTCCATCCCGTCCGGCACCTGGTCTACGCCAGCTCCTCCTCGGTCTACGGCGCGAACAGGGTCCAGCCCTTCTCGGCCGACCACTCCGTGGACCACCCCGTCAGCCTCTACGCCGCCACGAAGAAGTGCGACGAGCTGATGGCCCACACCTACAGCCACCTCTTCGGGATCCCGACGACGGGGCTGCGCTTCTTCACGGTCTACGGCCCCTGGGGACGCCCCGACATGGCGCTCTTCCTCTTCGCCGACGCGATCGAGAACGGACGCCCGATCCGGCTCTTCAACCGCGGCGACATGCGGCGCGACTTCACCTACGTGGACGACATCGTGGAGGGCGTGGTCCGCGTGCTCGACCTGCCGCCGGAGCCGGACGAAGGCGACGACGGCTCGAAGCCCTCCTCCGCCCGCGCGCCCTACCGCGTGCTCAACATCGGCCGCGGCGAACCCACTCCGCTCCTGCGCTTCGTGGAGGTGCTGGAGGAGAACCTGGGAAAGAAGGCCGAGCGGATCCTCGAGCCGATGCAGCCCGGCGACGTCCCCTCCACCTGGGCCGACGTGGAGCCCCTGAGGAAGCTGACCGGCTTTTCGCCGCGCGTCTCCGTCGAAGAGGGCGTGGCCCGCTTCGCCAAATGGTGGAAGGAAGAGCGGTAGGATGGCCGGGCCCTCCGGAAAGCCGCGGCTCGCGATCGTCCTGCCCACGCTCAACGGAGGCGGCGCGGAGAAGGTGGTCGTCGACCTGGCGCACGCCCTCCGGAAGGACTGGGAGATCCGGTTCCTCCTGACGGACCCCGGGAGCAGCGAGGACGTCTACGCGCCCGCCCTGGCCGAGGCCGGCGTCCCGGTGGAACGCCTTCCCGTCTTCCGGAAGTTCGCCACGCTCCGCAAGCTCCTCCCCCTGCGCCGCGCGCTCGTCCGCGCGAGGCCCGACGTCGTCCTCTCCGCGCTCGTCGCGACCAACGCCGTCGTCTCGCTCGCGCTGCGCGGCACGGGGATCCCGCACGTCCTCTCCGAGCACAACGACGTCGCCGACGCGCTCGCGACGCGGATCGGCCGCCCCGGAATCTACAAGGCGCTCGCGCGCCTCGCCTACCATGCGCCGAACACCAGGGCCGCCGTCGCCGTGTCGAGCCACGCCGCCTCGGTCGTGAAGGAGCTTTTCGCGCCGGACGTCCCCGTCCGCGCGATCCGCAACGGGCTGGACCTCGATCTCCTCCGGCGCGCGTCCGCGGAACCGGTTCCGGACGACGACGGGGGCGACGGTCCGCGCGTCGTCTCCGTCGGGCGCCTGAACCGCGTGAAGAACGTCCCGCTCCTGATGCGCGCGCTCGCGCACGGCGGCCCCATGTGCAGGCGGGCGCAGCTCGTCCTCGTCGGGCGGGGCGAAGAGGAGGCGCGGCTGCGCGCGCTCGCTTCGGAACTCGGAATCGCGGACCGCGTCCTCTTCGCCGGATTCCGCGTCAACCCCCACGCCTGGGTCGCGCGCGCCGACGTCTTCGCGTTCTGCTCCGATTCGGAGGGCTTCGGCTGCGCGCTCGCGGAGGCGATGTTCGTCAACGGCCATTGCGTGACCACGGCCAACCAGGGCGCCCTCGAGATCGTCGAGGACGGGAAAAGCGGGCTGGTCGTCCCCGTCAGCGACGGGCGCGCGTTCGCCGAGGCGCTGGAGCGGATGCTCTCGGACGAAGGGCTGCGCGCGCGCTGCGCCGCCGCGGCGCGGGAATGGGCGCTCTCGAACACGCTCGAGGCGCAGGCGGAGGCGTACGACGAGGTCCTGCGCGAGGCGGCCGGACTGCCCGCGGCGGAGGGGCGCGATGGCTGAGCGGAACGCGCGCCCCCGTCTGGTCGCGGCGATCCTGAGCCTCGGAGGAGGAGGCGCGGAGCGCGTCCTCGCGCGGCTTCTCCGGGAACTGCGCCCGGCCTTCGACGTCTCCCTCGTCGTCCTCGAACGGGGCGGCGTCTACGAGGAGGAGCTCGAGCGCGCCGGCGTCCCGGTCGAGCTCGTGCCGAAGGAGGGGAACAAGCTGCGCTTCCTGCGGCGCCTGCGGAAGGCGATCCTGGACCGGAAGCCGGACGTCGTCCTCTCCTTCCTCTTCTACACCGACATCGCGGTCGCGCTCGCCCTGCTCGGCGCGGGCGTGCCGCTCGTCCTCGCCGTGCGCAACAACTACCGCGCGGAGTTCGCCGGAGCCCGGCACGCCGCGGCGAAAAGATTCCTGCTGAAGTTCGCCTGCCGCCGGAGGAACGTCCGCGCGGTCACGTCGATCTCCGAAACGGTCGCGGAGATGGTTCGCGAGGACTTCCGCCCCAAGGCGCCCGTCGTCGCCATCCCCAACGGCCTGGACGTCGAGGCGCTGGAGCGCGACATGCGCCAGCCGCTCTCCCCGGAGGACGACGCCCTTTTCGACGGCCAGACCGTCGTCGCCTGCGGCCGCCTCGCCCCGCAGAAGAACTACCCGCTGCTCATCCGCGCCTTCGCGCACGGCGGCCCGTTCGCGCGGAAAGCGCGCCTGCTGATCCTGGGAACGGGCGCCCTCGAGCCCGAACTGAAAAAGCTGGCGGAGGAGCTCGGAGCGTCCGACCGCGTCTCCTTCCTCGGGTTCCGCCCGAATCCGCACGCGCTGGTCTCCAAGGCGACCGTGTTCGTCCTCAGCTCGGATTTCGAAGGCTCCCCCAACGCGCTCGCCGAGGCGCTCTTCACGAACGGATGCTGCGTCTCCGCCGACTGCCCGACCGGCCCGTCCGAACTGATCGACGACGGCGTGGACGGGCTGCTCGTCCCCCCCGGCGACGAGGAGGCGCTCTCCCGCGCGATCGAGACGCTCCTCTCCGACCCCGTCCTGCGCGCGAAGCTCTCCGAAGCGGCCAGGCGCCGCGCGACGGCTAACACCTTCCGGGAAACCACGGTCATCCCCTATGAACGGCTCCTGCGCGCCTGATTCCCGGAACGCCGCGGCGCGTCCCCTCTTCGTCCTGGACGAAAAGGAGTTCCTCGCCCGCGCGATCTTCCTCGTCATCGCCTTTTCGCTGACGCGCGACTTCCTTCTCGGCCGGGTGCTCCACTTCGACATCCCGGGGCTCAACACGATGCTGCTCGCGGGATTCGCCTGCATGGCGTTCATGGTCGAACGGGCGCGCCCGGTCTGGGACAGGAC
>JAGCEZ010000125.1 GCA_017650365.1 Fibrobacterales bacterium
GACGCGGCCGCCGCGGCGTCCTGGACGGAGGCCGGGCGCGAGGAGTCGGGGAGCGCGGCCGGGGCGGCGTCCGCGACGGCGGAGGCCTGCGCGGGCGCGGAAGAGCCGTCGGAAATCGAGGTCGCGGGGGCCTGCGCCGCCGCCAGCGCGGCGAGGAGAAGCGTGAGAATCGCGGCGCGGCGGGCCATCGCGGACTCCTAGAGCCCTTCCTTTTCCCGGGCCGCCTGCTTTTTCTGCTCCTTGGCCAGGCGCTTCTGCTGCTTGATCCGCTCGGTTTCGATGCGCTCGGCGAACCTCTTCGCCTGCTTTTCGTCCATCGGCACGGCGGTCTCGCGCGAGAAGAGCTCGACCATGCGTTCGGCCTGGTCGAGCTGCCCGAGCCGGACGTAGCTCTCCACGAGCGTCTCGCGGGCGAGCGGCACGCGCTTCGACGCGGGGTGGTCGTTGAGGAAGTCGCGCATCGTGATGGCGGCCGCCTGGTACTCCTCCATGCGGAAGTAGAGGTTGGCGACGTAGTAGTCCTGCTCGGCGCGGCGTTCGTTCAGCAGCGAGACGTAGTATCTCGCGGAGTCGGCCTTGGAGGAGGACGGGTAGAGTTCGAGGAAGTCGCCGAAATCCTCGAGCGCGGTGTTGACGGACTGCTGGTCGCGGCCCATGACCCACTTGGCGCGGTAGCCCGACAGGGCCTTCTTGTAGGCCGCGAGCTCGGTGAACGGGGAGTTGGGATGGAAGCGGACGTAGGAGTCGTACTCCCCGCGGGCCTCGGTCCACTCCTTCTCGAGGAAGTAGGTCTCGGCCATGAGGAACTGCGCCTCTTCCAGGAACCCGGTGCCGGAGCAGTCCGACAGCATTTCGTCGATCGTCCCGCGGGCGGCGGAGGGCTTGTTCTTCGCGATGTCCGCGCGGGCGCTTTCCAGCCGGAGCCTGCACTTTTCGGTGATCGAGAGGGGCTCGTCCTTCGACCAGATCCAGCCGTGGGCGAGGCCCGACGAAAGGGCGAGGAGGGCGAGGGAGACGCGGAGGGTGGCGAGGCGCATACGGGGCAGAATATACCTATTTATTTTTGTCCCGATGATCCTGGAACGCTCCATCCTCAAAGAGCACGTCGCTCCTTTCCTGGCCGCGTTCTGCGTCATCACCTTCCTTTTCGCGGTCAACTACCTCATCAACCTGCTCGACTCGGTCCTCTCCAAGGGGCTGCCCTTCGGACTGCTCCTGGAGGTGATGGTCCTGAGCCTGGCCTGGATGCTGGCGCTCTCCATCCCGATGAGCTTCCTGGTCGCCTCCCTGATGGCCTTCGGGCGCCTCTCCGCCGACGGCGAGATCACGGCGATGCGCAGCGCCGGGATTTCCCCGGTCGCGCTCATGCGCCCCGCGCTGGCCGTCTCCGCGCTGAGCGCGGTCCTGCTCGTCATCTTCAACAACTGGGTCCTGCCCGAGGCGAACCACCGCGCGGGCAGCCTGCTGGCCTCCATTTCGCGCAAGAAGCCCCAGGCCTTCATCGCGGAGGGGCAGCTCCTGAAGCAGTTCCCCGGCGTGCAGATCTGGATCGACCGCATCGACGACGAGACCGGGCGCCTGCACGGCATCCAGGTCTGGGAGATCGAGAACAACCAGACCCCGAAGATCGTCCTGGCCGACTCGGGCTGGATCGAGTACGTGGACGGGGGCGCGACCATCCTCCTGCACCTGCAGTCGGGCTGGAACCACATGCGCGACCAGAAGGACCCCGGGCGCTACTTCCGCATCAAGTACGAGGACCAGACGCTCGCGGTGAAGAACGTGGACGACTCGTTCCGGCGGAGCGAGCGGGCCCGCGGCGACCGCGAGATGCCGGTCGAGGCGATGATGGAGGTCGTGGAGCAGGCCGAGGAGCGGGAGTCGAAGATCCGCGCGGAGCAGTTCCCGGGCCTCTGGGGCGACATGGACCGGACGCTGGCCCTGCTGCGCGACACGGCCTCCGTCCCGCCGGACGCCGCGCCCGCCTGGACGCCCGGGCCCGTCCCCCAGAGGGTCTGGAACGTCGTCCGCGGGCAGGAGGTCTCGCGCCAGCGCCCGCTGCGCTCCACGGGGAGCTCGCTCGACCGCGAGATCCGGCGCCAGGCGCAGTACCGCGTGGAGATCCACAAGAAGTTCGCGCTTCCCGTGGCCTGCGTCCTCTTCGTGCTCGTGGGCGCGCCGCTGGGGATCGTGGCGCGGACGGGCGGCGTGGGCGTGGGCGCGGTCTATTCCATCACCTTCTTCGTGATCTACTGGGTCGGGCTGACCGGCGGCGAGCACATGGCCGACAAGCTGATGGTCTCGCCCGAGCTGGCCATGTGGGGCCCGAACCTGGTCCTGCTCTGCGCCGGGCTCTTCTTCACATGCAGGCTGCTGAAGGACCTCCCGATGGTCCCGAAGCCGGTCGCCGCGGTCGGCGGCCTGTTCGCGCGCCTCTTCCGCGCGGTCCGCTCGCTCTTCCGCCCCGGGAGGGCCCGCTGATGTTCACGCGCTACCTCCTGCGCCGCTTCTTCCGGCTCTTCGCGCTGGTCCTCCTCTCCACGCTCTTCGTCTACGTCCTGCTCGACTTCGTCGGCAACATCAAGGTCTGGCTGCAGCGCGACCCCAAGGACGTGGCGGAGTACTACCTGAACTTCGTCCCGAACATCGTCTACCTGGTGATGCCGGTCAACCTCCTGCTCTCCGTGGTGGGCGTGGTGGGGAGCATGGCCCGGCACCTGGAGATCGCCTCGATGAAGACCGCCGGGCGCTCGGTGCTGCGGATCACGGCGCCGCTGCTGGCCGTCTCGGTCCTGATCGCCGGCGCGATGTTCTGGACGACCGAGGAGATCCTCCCCGACGCGAACCACCGCCGCCTGGAGCTGGCCCAGCCGCCGACCGAGCAGGCGAGCAAGATCCGCCGCGAGAAGCAGAAGAACCGCGCCGTGGTGGTGGGGGAGAACGCGACCTACTACTTCCGCACCTATTCCGCGCGGTCGCAGCGCGGGCACAACGTCATCGTCCTGAAGTTCGACAGCCTGGGCGTGTCCGAGCGCTGGGACGCCATGGCGATGGACTGGAGCGACTCGGTCTGGCTGCTGCGCAACGGCTTCCACCGGACGTTCCTCCCGAACGGGGAGTCGGTCGGCGAGGCGTTCCGCACCGCGAGCCTGGAGGGCAAGGTCTCCGAGGTCCCGAACGACTTCATCGACGACCGCTACAGCCCCGACGAGATGAACCGGGCGATGCTCCGGAAGAAGATCCAGAGCCTCCGGCGCTGCGGCGAGGACACCCGCGCGCTCGAGACGCAGTACCACTTCAAGCTGGCCGGGAGCATGGTCGGCGTCCTCATCGCCGTCATCGGGATCGCTCTCGCCCACGGGGCCATCCGGGGCGGCCTGGCGCGGGTCTTCGCCCTTGGCCTGCTCCTGACGTTTAGCTATTATATACTCCTGCGGATCGGCCTCGTCCTCGGCGAAACGGGCGTCCTGTCGCCCCTTGCGGGCGCGTGGTTCGGGAACGCCGTCGTGGGGGCCGTGGCCGTCGTTCTCCTCGTCCGTTCGGTAAAGCTGTGACCTCCTTCTTCATGCTTCTCGCCGGCCTCCTCGCCGGTCTCGCGTTCCTCGGCGGACGCTGGGTCTGGACGCTTCCCTTCGCGGCGCTCGCGCTGCTCTTCGCCTGGCTGAACCGCCCGCGCAACCCGCGTCCCGCGTCCCGCACCGGGGCGATCGACGCGCTCGGCCCCGAGTCCGTTCCGGAGACCCCGGCCGTCTCCGCGCCCAGCTTCGTCGGCGCCGAGCCCGCGGACCGCGCCGGGGACGGCGCCTCCAGGCAGCCCTTCTGGACCGAGATGCAGTCCAGGCTCGACGCGCAGCTCTACGAGTCCGCGCAGCTGCTCCGCACGCTGCTTCCGCAGACGCACTCCGTCTTCGTCTTCTTCCTCGGGAAGGAGCCCGGCGAGTTCCAGCTCCAGATCTTCGACTCCGTGGAGACGGACAACGTGGCGCCGGACACGGTCGTCTCGCGCGGCATCCTCACGCTGCTCTTCAAGAAGGAGAACCCCTTCCTCCTCGAGGGGAACCTGGGCTCCACGCAGACCTACTGCTACCGCGACGAGGTGAAGATCCGCTCCGTGGCCGCGGTGCCGATCGTGCTCGAGGGCGAGGTCAACGGCGCGGTCGTCGTGGACTCCCTCGCCCCGCAGGCGTTCGTCGACGAGACGATCTCCCAGCTCAACGCCTACGCCGACCTGGTCTGCGCGCTCAGCTACCAGACCTCCATGAACATCCTCTTCCGCAAGGAGCGCGAGCAGTACAAGGGGCTCTTCGAATACCAGAAGAAGTTCATGGACAACATGACGGCGGAGAGGATCTACGAGGAGATCTGCGCCTTCATCCGCGACAACGTCCCCAACGACCGCATGATGCTCGTGATCGCGGACCCCGCGTCGCCCGGGAAGATCCGCGTGAAGGCCGTCTCCGGACTCAACGCGAGCCACTACGAGAACCTCGAGGTCCCGCTGGAGGGGAGCGCGGTCGTGCAGCAGTGCTTCCTCCGCGGCTACGAGTTCGTCAACCGGAAGCTCGTCCCCGGCGAGCCGTTCCACCGCCTCGGCCCCGGCGAGCCGCTCGACAACGCCTCCAACTTCACGGCGCTTCCCGTGGCGGAGGACTCGCGCGGCCACGTGCGCATGGTCATCTGCGTGGAGAGCGCCCGGCGCCCCTTCACCGAGCACCAGGTCAACCTGCTGCGGAACATCGCCAACGCCGCCGGCTTCGCCTACACGCGCGTCCGCGCCTACGAGGAGAAGCAGGTGCAGGCCACGCGCGACCCGCTGACCGGGCTTCCCAACCGGCGCGACTTCGACGAGAACCTCGAGCGCGAGACGATGCGCGCCAAGCGGCTCGGCAAGCAGGTCGGCGTCATCATGACCGACGTGGACAAGTTCAAGGCGTTCAACGACACCTACGGGCACGAAATCGGGGACGAGGTGCTGAAGACGGTCGCGCGGATCCTCGCGAAGTCCGTCCGCTCCGACCTCGACCGCGTGGCCCGCTTCGGAGGCGAGGAGTTCATCGCCCTGATCACGGAGGCCGACGAGGAGATCGTGCGGACGACCGCCGAGCGCATCCGGACCGCCGTGGAGGCCGAGAAGATCGACGCGGGCCTCGCCGAGCCCCTGCACGTGACGCTCTCGCTCGGCTACGCGCTCTACCCCAAGGACTCCGAGGACCTCGTCGACCTCGTGGACAAGGCCGACAAGGCGCTCTACAGCGCCAAGGAGAACGGCCGCAACCGCGCGGTCGGGTACCACTGATGGCCCCCGACGAGCTCGACCGCAGGATGATGCTCCTCGCGATGAACGAGGCGCGCGCCGCGTTCGAGGCGGGGGAGGTGCCCATCGGCTGCGTCGTCGCCAGGGACGGGCAGGTCGTCGGGCGCGGGCGCAACGCGATGGAGGGGCTCAAGGACGCCACGGCGCACGCCGAGATGATGGCCCTCACGGCCGCCTGCGGCTCCGTCGGCGACTGGCGTCTCGACGGCTGCACGCTCTACGCCACGCTGGAGCCCTGCCCCATGTGCGCGGGGGCGATCCTCAACAGCCGGATCTCGCGCGTGGTCTACGCCGCGCCGGACCTGCGCCTCGGGGCCTGCGGCTCCACGATGGACGTGCTGCGCGGGAACCCCATCAACCGCGAGGTCGTCGTGGAATCGGGCCTTCTGGCCGACGAATCCGTCGCCCTGATGAAGGAGTTCTTCGCGCGGCTGCGGAAGAAGGGCGGAAAGAGGCCCGAGCCCGCCGAAAACTGCTAGATTGCGGGCATGGGAAACTTCCGCCGCCATTGGGACAAGCTGACGCTGCTGGCCACCGGCCTCTTCTGGGCGGGGTGCGGCGACTCTTCCGCCACGTCCGACGACTGCGACGGAACGGAGGGCTCCGGCTCCTGCAACAAGATCCGGCTGGTGCCCTGCACCGTCGACGACGTCGGGCTGATCACGCCGATGTACGGCGTTCCGCGCGACAGCGGGCTGGTTCCCGTCGTCGTGAAATACGGCGTTCCGGCCGACGTGGATTCGTTCCCGGCCGTCGTCAAGTACGGCGTTCCCGGCGACCTGGACACCGCCCGGCGCACGCTCCGCTGCGAGGACGACCTGACCTGTTCGCTGCCCGGAGAAGGGGAATCGGGCAAGATCGCCTGCGACGACGGGAAGAACTACACCGTCGACGAATTCCTCGAACGCCACTCCTTGGACGACGGCGCGTTTCTGCGCGAAGACGGCTCCGGACGATAGTCCTCCATGAAGCTCGGCCTGCGGAAAACGCTCGCGCTCGAGGCCTTCCGGCTCTACCGGCACAGCCAGGCCAAGTCGCACCCGCTGACCTACCTCTTCTGGGAGTGCACGCTGCGGTGCAACCTCCGTTGCCTGCACTGCGGAAGCGACTGCCTCGTCGAGGCGATTCCCGACATGCCCCGGGAGGAGTTCCTCCGCGTCCTCGACTCGCTCGCGCCACACGTGGACCCGAAGCGGCTCCTCGTCGTGCTGACGGGCGGCGAACCGCTGATGCGCGCCGACCTGGAGGAGTGCGGGCGCGGAATCATGGAACGCGGCCACCCGTGGGGGATGGTCACGAACGGGCTGCTGATGACGCCCGAACGGCACGCAGCCCTGCTCGACGCCGGGCTCCGCAACCTGACGATCAGCCTCGACGGCCTGGAGGAGAGCCACAACCGTTTCCGCGGGAACCCGCATAGCTTCGACCGCGCCGTCCGCGCCCTGGAGCTGGCCGTCCGCACGCCGGGACTGACGTTCGACGCGATGACCTGCGTCAACCGCCGCAACCTCCCCGAGCTCCCCGAGGTCCGCGACATGCTCGTCCGCATGGGCGTTCCGCGCTGGCGCGTCGCGATCGTCTTCCCCAAGGGGCGCGCGAAGGGCAACCCGCTCTTCGAGCTCTCCGACCGCGAGTTCCGCGGCGTCTACGACTTCATCCGCGAGACGAAGAAGGCCGGGAAGATCCGGGTCGACGCCGACTGCGAGGGGTTCCTGGGAAGCTACGAGAAGGAGGCGCGGAGCTATCCCTTCTTCTGCCGCGCGGGGATCAACGTGGGCTCCGTGCTCTGCGACGGGAGCATCTCCGCCTGCCCGAGCCTGCGCGGCGACTACGTCCAGGGGAACGTCCGGCGCGACGACTTCTGGGACGTCTGGCAGAACCGCTTCCAGGTCATGCGCGACCGGAGCTGGGCGCGCGTCGGCGACTGCGCGAAGTGCCGGTTCTGGCGCTACTGCGAGGGATCGGGGCTCCACCTGCGCGACGGGAAGACGGGCGAGCTCGCCTATTGCCAGTGCAGGCGGATCGAGGCCGGCGCGGAATAGCGGGCGGTTCCCGCCTTCGCATTTCTCTGACATCGAATGACAGGAAAGGATGCTAGTTTCTCCTGAGGAGAAAACGGCATGGAAGTCCTGTATATACACGGTTTCAACGGATCGCCCTCGGGTTCGACGGGCACGTTCGTCCGCAAGCGCTTCGGAAAGGCGAACGTCGTGGCGCCGCAGTTCGACCTCATGGACCACGAGGCGACCCGCGCGAAGATCGAGGAGATCCTGCGCTCCGACGGCATCGAGATCGTCTGCGGCCACTCGTTCGGCGGCTTCTACGCCCTGGAGGCGGCGCGCGAGGGGATCTTCACGATCGCGGTCAACCCGTGCATGCGCCCCTCGGCCGAAATTCCCCGCCTGAGCGAGGAGCCCGTTCCGGAGGAATGGGTCGCCGCGTTCCGGGAGCGCGAGGAGCGGCTCTACGCCGACGTCGGCGAGGAGGTCCGCCGGAGCACGTTCGCGGTCTTCGGCAAGGAGGACGAGCTCTTCTCCTACAAGGACCTCTGGCTCGAAACCTTTTCGACGGACTCCGTCCGCGGCCACCGCGACTGGATCATGGTGCCGGGCGGGCATCGGCTTCCGAATCGGAGCATGAAGACGGGCATGCGCCGGGCCGCGCAGTTCATGGAGTTCGCGCGGCGCACCGCCGGCGGCAAGGAGCCGGAGCGGACCGTCGTGGCGAAGGACCTCGACCACCTGAAGCGGCTCGTCCTGCGCGAAATCGGCCGGAACGGCCCGAAATGCGACCTCAACCACATCGACGTCTCGCGGCTGACGGACCTGAGCTGCCTCTTCTCCATCGCGGGGAACGCCGACCTCGACGGCGTGGAAGACCCGAAAAAGCGCGAGATGATCGAACGCGACTGCGTGATCCGCGCCTCCTTCGACGGCGACATCAGCCTCTGGGACGTCTCCAACGTCGCCAACATGTGTGGGATGTTCTCCTGCTCTAGATTCAACGGAGACATCTCCGCCTGGGACGTCTCGAACGTCGCCGACATGAGCTGGATGTTCTACCAGTCCGCTTTCGACGGCGACATCTCGAATTGGGACGTCTCCAACGTCGCCAACATGCGGGGGACGTTCAGCACCAGTTTCAACGGCGACATCTCGAAGTGGAACGTCTCCAACGTCGTCGACATGCACGGAACGTTCTACGAATCCGAGTTCGACGGCGACATTTCGAACTGGGACGTCTCCAACGTCGCCGTCATGTGCGGGATGTTCGCCCGATCCAAGTTTTGCGGAAACATCGGCAAGTGGAATGTCTCCAACGTCAAGGACATGAGCGAGATGTTTTCCGAATCCGTATTCGACGGCGACATCTCGAAGTGGGATGTCTCCAATGTCGTCGACATGCACGAGATGTTCAACGAGTCCGTCTTCGACGGCGACATTTCCGAATGGAATGTCTCCAATGTCGCCAATATGAAAGACATGTTCGCCTGGTCTGCGTTCGACGGCGACATCTCCAAGTGGGACGTCTCCAACGTCAGGGACATGAGCGGAATGTTCAAACACACCAAATTCAACGGAGACGTCTCCGGGTGGAATGTCTCCAACGTCAAAGACATGTGCTATATGTTCGCGAGGTCCAAGTTCGGCGGTGACATCTCCAAGTGGGACGTCTCCCACGTCGCCGACATGAGCGGCATGTTCCGCGAATCCAGGTTCAACGGAGACATTTCCCAGTGGGACGTGTCCAACGTCACCGACATGTGCGAGATGTTCGCTGAGTCCGACTTCAACGGCGATATTTCGAAGTGGGACGTTTCCCGCGTCACCGACATGAGCTACATGTTCTACAAATCTGCGTTCCGGGGAGACACCTCCGGCTGGAAGCTCGCCAAGGTCAAGAAGGGCTGCGGCCCGGACTATCCGCCGTTCGGCAAGATGTAGGCGTCAGACTCTGAAATGGGCCATTTCAGCGCGAAAACGGCGCGTCCGCTCCGTTTTTGTATAGGTTAGAGGCAACGCGACACGCTATGGAGGCGCAGAATGGAAAAGAAGACCGGCAAGAAAACGACCAAAACCGCGAAGAAAACCGCTGCGAAAAAGGCTGTGGCCAAGAAGCCCGTTGCCATGAAGACGGAAACGACGGTCGTCGCCAAGGACAAGGAACATCTCCGGCGGCTGATCAAGGCGGCCATCAAGAAAAACGGCCAGCGCTGCGACCTCAACTTCATCGACGTCTCGCATGTCACCGACATGAGCGAATTGTTCAAGGGCCGGGAACATGTGGGATGGGACGGCTGGCACAAAACGAATGCGTTCAACGGAGATATTTCGCAGTGGAACGTCTCCAACGTCAAAAACATGAGCCAGATGTTTTCCGATTCCAGGTTTGCCGGTGACATTTCCAAGTGGGACGTCTCCAATGTTACCGACATGAGCTACATGTTCTGCGGCTCCAGGTTCAACGGCGATATCTCCAACTGGGATGTTTCCGTCGTCGAAGACATGACCGGCATGTTCAGCCAATCGAAGTTCAACGGAGACGTCTCCAAGTGGAATGTCTCCAACGTCAAGAACATGAGCGACATGTTTGTGTGTTCCAGATTCGACGGAGACATCTCCAAGTGGGATGTCTCCGGCGTCGAAAACATGATGGCCATGTTCTGCGGCTCCAAGTTCGACGGCGACATCTCGAACTGGGACGTCTCCAACGTCAAGACCATGCACGGAATGTTCGCGGGGTCCAAGTTCAACGGTGCCATCTCCGAGTGGGACGTCTCCAATGTCGGAACCATGGACGGGATGTTCTACGGCTCGGAATTCAACGGCGACATCTCCAGGTGGAACGTCTCCAACGTCGATAACATGAATTCCATGTTCGCGGAGGCCAGGTTCGACGGGGATGTTTCCGAGTGGGATGTTTCCGGAGCAATCCGCATGTGCTGGATGTTCAGAAACTCCAAGTTCAACGGCGACATCTCCAAGTGGAATGTTTCCAATGTCATGTTCATGACCGGGATGTTCGAAGGCTCCAGATTCAACGGCGACATCTCCAAATGGGACGTCTCCAATGTCGGAACCATGAACGGGATGTTCGAAGGCTCCAGATTCAACGGCGACATCTCCAAATGGGACGTCTCCAATGTCGGAACCATGGACAGGATGTTCGAAGGATCTAGATTCAACGGCGACATCTCGAATTGGGACGTGTCCAACGTCACCGACATGTGCGAGATGTTCGCTGAGTCCGACTTCAACGGCGATATTTCGAAGTGGGACGTTTCCCGCGTCACCGACATGAGCTGCATGTTCTACGATTCCGCGTTCCAGGGCGATATCTCCGGCTGGAACCTCGCCAAGGTCAAAACGGGGAAAGGATTCGGGCCGAACGGGAAACTTTTGAAGCCGTGACGCGATGAAATGCCCCGGGAAACGAAAAAAGGCAGGTCCGGAGACCTGCCTTTGCGTGGCTCAGGGCGGAGTTGAACCGCCGACACGTGGATTTTAAATCCACTGCACTACCAACTGAGCTACCGAGCCGAGCGGGTTCAAAGGTAGAAATTCGCGCCGGAGTTTCAAGGGTCGCCCGCCGTTTTCGGCCGTTTTTTCGCGTGAGCGCGGCGGGGAAGGGGGCTTGCGCCCTACTTTTCCTTGAGGATGCGCACCACGCTGCGGTAGATGGGGCGCCCTTCGAGCCGGTATTTCTTCTCGAAGTTGGTCATGATGCCCCAGGTGGGCGGCGCGTCGTTCTGGACCAGTTCGAGGAACGGCGTCTCGGCGAACATCTCCTGCGCCCGTTCGTCGTACTCCTTGAAGTCGGTGCTCCAGTGGAAGAGCGCCTCGTTCCCGGGTTTGGCGGCGCGGAAGATCGCGTCGAGAAATTCGGGGCGGAGCAGCCGGCGCCGGCGCTGGCGTTCCTTGGGCCAGGGGTCGGGCTGGTACATGTGGAACGCGGAGACGCTGTTCTCGGGCACGTAGTCGCGCAGAAAGAGGAGCGCGTCGCCGCGGAGGGAGATCGCGTTCGGAATGTGGTTGCGGAAGAGCCGCGAGCCGCCGTACTTGGCGTACTTCGGCTCGATCTCGATGCCGACGAAGCGGAGCTCGGGCCGTTTCTGCGCGTACTCCACCATGAAGTTCCCCTTGCCCGCGCCGATCTCCACCTCGACGGGCGCGTCGGGCGCGAGGTCCGGCCAGAAGTCGGTCCAGCTCCACTCCTTCTTGTCCGGGAGGTTGTCGGCCGTGGGAATCGGCTTCCTGTTCTCGTCGAAGAGGTTGACCAGATGGCGCACCGTGGGGAGTTCGCTGTCGTTCTGGAGCGCGTGGCGGAATTCGATGCGCGTGCGCGCGGCCTTGCCGTCGGCCTCTTCGGGTGCGGGGATGTGGACGGTCATCGTCTTTCCGGCGTTTCGGGGTTCAATCCGCGGACAAAGATAGCCGTTTGCCCGGACGCCAGAGGTAGCGGAGCGAGCCCTGTCCGTCGGTGCGGTCGGCCGCGATTCCGCGCCGGGCGAGGCGTCCCAGCGCCTGCGGCGTCGGGTGCCGGTATTTGTTCTTCGTCCCGACGCTGATCGCGGCGCGTTCCGGCTTCAGCGTTTCGAGCAGCGCGTCGGAGGTGGCGCTCTTCGCTCCGTGGTGCCCGACCTTGAGCAGCGCGACGGGCCCGGGGGAGGGGAGGGCGGCGTAGAGGAGCTCGGGGCGGTTCTCCAGGTCGCCGGTGAGGACGATCCAATTCTCGCATTCGCCGCCCGCGCAGCCCAGCCCGATTTCGGAGACGAGCGTGAGGTCGTTGGCGGAGCTGACCGGGCGCGCGGAACGCCCGGGTTGCCGGACGCGCACGCGGACGGTCGGGTCGAGCGCGACCGTCGCCTCGGAGAGCGAGTCGATCGCGGCGCCCCCGCTTCGGGCCAGGTCGAGCGCCTTGAGGTAGGAGCGCGACGGTCGCTTCGTGGTCCCCTTCGCGACGAGGATGCGCGGCGGGAGCAGGCGGTTCTCCGCCATCGCGGGAAGCCCGCCCCAGTGGTCGGCGTGCGGGTGCGTGACGATCATCAGGTCGGGCGCGCCGCCGCGCGAGAGCAGGTGCCGGACGAGGCGCCTCCCGTCCGCGCCTCCCGGGCCCGCGTCCACGAGGAGCCTGCGCCCGTTGGGCGCCGTGAAGAGGATCGCGTCCCCCTGCCCGACGTCGATCACGTCGATCCGCGCTTCGGGGAAGAGGCGCTGGAGCAGGGGCTGCGGGGCCCACCAGGCGAGGAGGAGCGCTGTCGAGGCGAGGGCGATCCGGCGCGCGGCGGGTCCGCTCCTCCAGCGCGAGAAGGCGAAGTAGGCGGCGTACCAGAGGAGGACGACGGCGACCGGCCAGGCGGCGACGGCCGTCTTTCCGAAGGGGGCCTTCGCGGCGAGCTCCGCCGTCCAGGTGAGGATTTCGTAGATGCAGAACGCGGAACCGCCGAAGGCGTCGGCCAGCGGCCCGCACCACGGGTCGCAGACCGCGGCTCCGAGCGAGGAGCCGAAGAAGAGGGCCGTCAGCGGGCAGGCGGGGAGGTTCGCGAGCAGCGTCCAGGGGTTCGCCTGGTTGAAGAAGAGGACCAGGAGCGGAAGCGTGGCGAGGAACGCGGAGACGGAGATCCCGAGCGGGGCCGCGAGCGGGTTGTCGGGAAGGATCGACGCGGCGCTTTTCGAGTTCCAGGCGACGATGCCCGCGGTCGCGCCGAAGGAGAGGAAGAAGGCGGGGGAGGCGAAGTCTCCGGGCGCGGTCAGCAGAAGAATCCAGCAGGCGAGCGCGAGCGAGTGGAAGGGCGCGCTCCTCCGCGCGAACCAGGGGCCGGAGAGCGAGGCCGTGGCCATGATCGCGGCGCGGCGGACGGAGACCGGGAAGCCGCAGAGCCACGCGTAGGCCCAGAGGAGGGCGATCAGCGCGCCCGAACAGCCGCGGGCCCCCAGCCCCGCCGCGCGCAGGAGGACGAGAAGGATGTTCGCCAGCAGGGCGAGGTGCATTCCGGAGATGGCGAAGAGGTGGAAGAGGCCCGCGTCGCGCAGGTCCCGCGACTGCTCCTCGGAGAGGCCTCCGCGTTCTCCGAGGAGCACCGCGAGCGCCGCGCCGCCGGCGGCCTTCCCGAGACGGCGTTCCAGCGCATCGCCGGCGGCGCGGAGCGTCCCTGCGCGAAAGCGGGCCGTCCCCGCGGCGAGGCGTTCCGGGAGCGCGGGCGCTTCCGGTTCCGGAATCCAGGAGAGCAGCTCGCCGCGGGGGCGCGCGGTTCCGGCGGCGACCCGTTCCGCCAGCGCCCGGTCGCGGAACGATTCCGGGTCGAGCGGCCGCCGCCTCCACCGCGCGCGGATCCGGTCGCCCGGTTCCGGGAGCGAGTCCGGGCCCGCCTTCGTCCGGAGCAGGAGTTCGCCGGAGCCGGTCCGGACGAGGAGTTCGGAGCCCCCGAAGCGCCCCTCGCCCGAAGAGAGGACGAGCGCGGCCTCGTCGAGTTCGCGCGTTCCGCCCTGCGCGAAGAGGGCGCGCGCGGAGTCCCGGACGTCCATGGCTCCGGAAGCGCGGTCGAGGAGACGCGCCGGGTTTCCGCCGCAGAAGACCAGGAGCTCGGCGACGAGCCCGAGGAGGAACCAGCCGTTCGAACGCGCGCCGCGCCGCGCCGCCTGCCGGACGAGGAGCCCCGCGCAGAGCGCGAGGAGCGCGCAGAGCGCGGGGACGGAACCGGCGGCGCGGACCGCCCAGGCCGCGAGCGATCCGGCGAGGGCGAGGTGCAGCGGAAATGGGTATATTGGACGCATGGGGTTCCAGGTTCCGTTTCGCGGAAAACAGCCCGCCGTCCGTCCGGCGGAACCGCCTCTTTTTGGTTTCGCAAATATACTGTTGTTTTCCGGTTTTGTCTCGCTTTCGCTCCTCGGCTGCACGGAGACCTCCGGCCCCTCGGGTCCGAACCGCTACGCCCTCGTCGAGGAGACCGCGTCCAACGTCTCCCGCGCGACCTACCGGCTCCAGCCCAACGACTCCCTCCCCGGCGACTCCGTCCTGAACCACCTCGGGAGCGGCGTGATGATGTGGACGCAGCCCGGCGGCGACTACCTCCTCGAGGTGGAGACCGACGCGGAGGAGATGGAACTCGACCGCTTCGAGCTGCTCGCCGGAAACCGGATCCGGACCTCCCCGCGGATCACGGACGGGGTCTGCGACGGCGAACGGTGCACGTTCGCCTTCTCGGGCGGGAACGAACTCTCCTTCTGGCTCGCGGCGCTCGCCGTGGACGGCGGCCGCAAGGGCGCGACGGGGATCCGGAGCGTGCGCTTCGGCGGCGAGGGGACGAATTCCGCGCGCCTTCCCGTCACGATCCTCTTCCTCGGCGAGCTGACCGGGCTCCCGTCCGATTCCGCGCGCGGGGCGTTCGCGGAGAACCTCGTCGCGGAGATGGGCGCGCTCTACGCTTCCGCCGGCGTCGAGGTCGAGCTCCGGGGCTGGAGCCGCGGTTCGGGGCATCCCGTCGCCTCCTACGCCGCGGCGCTGTCCGACACGGCGACTTTCTGGTTCGACGTCGATTCGTGGACGGTCTTCTGGAACGCCCGCGGCTACCGCGAACTGGACGCGGACGAGCTTTCCCGGGGCTGGCCTTCGGACGGCGGCGAGGCGCTGGAGATCGTCGTCGTGGAGGCGATCGACGAGCTGGGCTGCATCGGCATCTCCCCGCTTCCCGGCGTCACGCTGGGGTTCGGCACAGGCGCCGTGGCGGTCGTCGGCGCGCAGGCCAAGGCGTCGAACCGCTCCCTCGTCCCGAACACCCCGGAGCAGATCGCGCAGACGATGGCGCACGAGGTGGGGCACTTCCTCGGGCTGCGGCACACGACGGCGACCTGGGACGACCGCCTGACGTTCCTCGACGATTCGATGCACGACGACGGGCTCTCCGACACTCCGTTCGACTACCTCTGCGACGCCGGCATCGCCGCCGCGCCGGCCGAAGGCGCCGTCCGGACGGGGACCGCGCGATTCCGCCTCCTCCCGAAGAGCTACGAGAAGTCGCTGCGCGCGGACATCCTCGGGCTACCCGCGTCGGACAACTGCCCGGACCGGAACAACCTGATGTTCCCCTACACGAGCTCCTCGGCGGACAACATCGAGCTCAGCCCCTCGCAGGGGCTGTTGATGCGGACGAACCTGCGGCTTCTGCCGCACTAGCGGAAACGGGGCGCGGGCCGGTCAGGCCTGGACGACGGCGCCCTTCTCGAGCAGCTCGGAGATCGTGCGGCCGCGGAGGTTCTCCCCGGCGTAGCTCCAGAGCGGCGAGATCTCGAACTTGCGCGGGTCGTCGGGCGCGAGCACGCCGGCCTCCACCAGCCAGCGCGAGTGGAGGTCGAGCATCATCCGGATCGCGGTCGCGGGCGAGTCGTTCCCGGAGGAGTTCTTGATCGGCGAGAACCAGTCGGAGCGCTCCACCTCGAGCGCGGCCATCTTCCCGAAGCGCGGGAAGACGTCGAACATGAACTGCTCGAACTTCCAGGCGTTCTCCTTCTCGGGCAGGACGATGGTCCCGTCCTCGCGGCACCAGGGGACGCGCTTGAAGGCGGAGTGGTAGGGGAGCGCCTGCTCCGCGGCGTCCTGGAGCACGCCGACGTCGAGCACGTGGATCGCGAGGTTCGCGCCGTCGTAGAGAAGGTGCCCGCGCTCGTCGGCCGCGTTGCGCATCTCCTCGGAGATGTCGGAGTACTCCGCCACGCAGGAGCCCTCGTCGGTGTCGACGAAGATGCCGACGCGTTCGCCTGGACCCGCCTTGCGGACGACGGGGCAGGTGACCGCCTTCCCGCTCTCGACGTGGAAGCCGAGGAGGGCGGGGTCGCAGACGCGGACGATGGCGTTGTCCACGCTGTAGAGGAAGACGGACTTGACGCCGCGCGCCTTCAGCCAGTCCAGGCCGCCGGAGCGCGCGAGCGCCGCGAAGACGCCGCCGTTGCCGTCGGGCACGAGCGCGAGCTGGTCGGGGGCTTCGAGCAGGAGCCTGCCGTCCTCGCCCACGGCCGGAAGCTGGCCCTGGCTGAAGAAGAAGACGTCCTTCGGGTCGAGCCCGAAGAAGCCGTGCTCCGCGAAGAAGGCGCGCGTGTCGGCGTCGTTGATCGGGCTGGTCATCACCAGCCACGGGACCGGCTTCCCGAAGCGGCGCCCGAGGTTGAGCAGGCGCAGGGCCTGGAGTTCGAAGAGCGTCCGCCCGGAGGGGATCGCGAAGGGGAAGCTGCCCTTGGGGCCGTTGTGCCCGAGGCGCGTCCCCTGCCCGCCGGCCACGAGGAGGGCGGCCACGCGGCCCGCGCGGAATTCGCCCGCGGCGGTCCGCTCCCAGCGCGAGATCTGCGACGCGCTCTGGTCCGCGAGCTTCAGGAAGTCGAGCGGGCGCAGGTTGTGCGCCGCCAGCGCGCCCACGCGTTCCTTGCGGCGACCGTAGAGGGAGAGGATCTTCGCGAAGTCGACCTCCTCCAGTTCGCCGAGGAGGTGTTCGCGCTCGGGGTCCTCGAGGTTGTCCCAATGCGCGAGGAGGTGTTCCTGGCGGTGTTCGCGCAGCCGGGCGAGGAGCTCTTCGGGGACGTGCATCAGCGCACCTTGAAGAAGAGGGTCAGGCCGACGATCAGCGCGAAGATCGAGACCAGGTGCATGCGCCAGGCGATCTTGGAGTTGAGCAGCGGCTTGCTGGGGAACATCCCCTTCCACTTCATCTGGTAGTGGTGGTGCAGCGGCGCGCAGAGGAAGATGCGCTTGCCGCCGGAGAGCTTGAACCAGCCGATCTGCGCGGCGACGGAGAAGGCCTCGGCGATGATCACCACGCCGACGATCGGCAGGAAGAGCCCCGCCTGCACGAGGATGAACATCATCCCCAGCGCGCCCCCGAAGCCGACGGAGCCGGCGTCGCCCATGTAGATCTGCGCGGGCGGGCAGTTGTACCAGAGCCACGCGATGTGCGTGCCGATGATGGCGGCCGCCAGCGGGAAGAGCTCGTCCACGCCGGGGAGGCAGGGGATGTGGAGGTAGGCGGCGAAGGTCGCGTTGCCCGAGACGTAGGCGATGATCCCCACGAACGCGGCGCAGGTGATGATCGGGACGGCGACCAGGCTGTCGAGCCCGTCGGTGAAGTTGGTCCCGTTGGCCATCGCGGTGATGACGAAGCTGATGAACGGGATGAAGAGCCAGTTCTCGAGGTAGGGGTGCCAGATCTCGGGCTTGACGAAGGGGACCGTCAGGTTGCCGCGGAGCTCGGGGATGAACTTGTAGGCGCAGAAGGCGACGATGAAGCTGAAGAGGAAGTAGAGGACGAGGCGCGTGGTGGCGCCGATGCCGTCGGCCTTGTTCTGGTAGTCGGCGGCCTTCGCCTTGCCGAGGTTGATGCGGCGCTTGGTGCGGATCTTCGCGACGTCGTCGATCAGGCCGACGGAGGAGTAGGCGACCAGGATCAGCAGCGTGGAGACGACGTAGCCGTTGAATTCGCAGAAGGCGACCGAGGCGACGAGCGTGGAGACGACGAGGAGGAGCCCCCCGAGGATCGGCGGGCTGGGCGGCGCGCCCTCCTTGTCGAAGTCGGAGGTGGCGTCCACCTTGCGCAGGAAGCGCAGGAACGCGGGCATCAGCGCGAAGACGACGAACGCGGCGAGGATCGCCGCAGCGCCCGCGCGGAACATGCGCCCGTCGAAGATGCTGTAGCCGGTGAGGGAACTGAGAAGACTGCTGACCATGCTGCGGAAAAACTAGTCAGAAAGCCTGCCGAACAACGCCGTTTCGGCCTTCGCGCCGCTGAAAAAGTCCGCGAGCTCCAGGCTCTCGTCCGGGGCGTGCACGGCGCTCAGCGGGTCCTCGACTCCGGTCAGCAGGACGGGCGTTCCGGGGAGGAGTTCGCCGAAGAGCTTGGCCAGCGGGATGCTCGCGCCGCACCCGGCGAAGACGGTCTCCTTCCCGTAGGCTTCGGACATCGTCTCCGCGGCGAGCCGCATGAGCGGATGGTCCGCGTCGGCCTCCCAGGGGCTCGCCGCGTCCTCGGGTTCGGCGCGGAGCTCGACCCACGCGGGCAGCGCCGCGCGGAGCGCCTTCTCCAGGGCCCCGGTCGCGGCCCCGACGTCGCATCCGGCGGGGACGCGCAGCCCGATCCGCGCCCGGGCGACCGGGTGGATCACGTTGCCCGACTCGCCGACGCGCCCGCACTCCATCGCGGTCACGGCGACCGCGGGCTCGAACCAGTTGTGCGCCCAGAGCGACTCGAGCGGGAAGGGGAGCTCCGTCCCGGGCAGAAGCCCGATCTGGCCCGAGATCCGGTCGCGGTCCGGGACCGGCAGCGCGCGCGCGGGGGCCGTCCGGGGATCCCATCCCGGAATCGGGAAGGTCGGGCGGCCCCAGTCGTCGGCCAGCGAGGCGACCGCCCGGGAGAGGAGCAGGCCGACGTCCGGCGCGATCCCGCCCCACGATCCGGAGTGGAGCGCCGTGCGCAGCGCGCGGACCTCCACGTTCAGCGCGTTCATGCCGCGCAGGGAGGTGGTCAGCGTCGGGGTCCCGACCTCCGCGTTCCCGCAGTCGGCGATGACCACCGCGTCCGCCTCCAGAAGCGCGGCGTTGCGGCGCAGGAGCTCCTCGAGGTTCGCGCTCCCGATCTCCTCCTGGCCCTCGAAGAGGATCTTCACGCCGCAGGGGAGCTTCCCGAGGCTCTTCTTCCAGGCGCGCAAGGCGGCGAGGTGCAGGACGATCCCCGCCTTGTCGTCGGCCGAGCCGCGGGCGTAGAGCCGCCCGCCGCGCTCGTGCGGCTCGAACGGGGGAGTGGTCCAGTCCGCCGGGTCCATCGGGGGCTGCACGTCGTAGTGCGCGTAGAGGAGCACGGTCTTCGCGCCGGCCGGGGCCTTCCAGTGCGCGAAGAGCACGGGGACCGCGTCTTCCGGGACGGCCGGCGCGCGGAGCCGCGTCAGTTCGTCGGGCCCGAGCGCGGCGAGTTCGGCTTCGATCTTCGCCGCGCATTCGAACAGCGGCTCCTTCGGCCAGGGGTCGAACGAGACCGTGGGCAGGGCGATCAGCTCCTTCAGGAAGGCGAGTTCGTTTTCCCAGCCCGCTTCGAGCGTCTGGAGGGCCGCTTTTTCTTCGGGCGTCTTCGGTTCCATGCCGCCAGTCTCCGTCGTTCTCAATGCGTTTCGGGGTGGAGGAAGAACGGCTCGCCCGATTCCGGGACGACGTAGGCCGAGCTTCCGGGGATCTTCGAGACGACCTCGGCCGCCTTCTCCGGCCCGGCCACGTAGAGCCAGGTGGCGAGGAGGTCGGCGTCGCAGGCGTTCTTCGCGATCGCTGTCGCGCCGAGCGTCCCGCGCGCGCTTCGCGCCGTGCGCGGGTCGAGGATGTGGTGGTGCTTTTCGCCCGTGGCGGAGTCGACGAAGAACTTCTCGTAGCCGCCGGAGCTGGCCATCGCGCACGGCAGCCCGTCGCCGAGCTCCAGCACCGTCGCGAGCGTGTCGGGGCGGCGCGGGTCCTTCACGCCGAGCCTCCAGGCCGACTCCTTCGGGTTCTTCCCGCCGCAGCGCAGGTCGCCGCCCACCTCCAGGAGGTAGTCGCGGATCCCCGCCCGTTCGATCTTCTCGGCCGCGCGGTCAATCGCCCAGCCCTTGGAGAAGGCCCCGAGCGCGACGTGGAGCCCTTCGCGCAGCACGCGGACCGAGCAGCGCTCCGCGTCGAGTTCGTAGGGGAGCCGCTTCAGCTCCTCGCGCTCGGCTTCGAGGACGCCGTCGGACGGAACGCGCGGAGTCCCGCCCCAGACGAGCCCCCATTCGCGGATCAGGTTCCCGACGCCCGGGTGGATCGCCCCGTCCGTCAGCTCCCAGGCGCGGGTGGCGTAGGCGAGCAGCGCGCACTCCACGGAGTCGAGCGCCACCTCCTCCCCGGCCTTCGCCGAGAAGATCTTCATGTCGAACGGGCCGTCGTTCTGGAAATGCTTCGTGTAGTCCGCGAAGAAGGCGTCGATCTCCGCGGAGACCCGCGAAAGCGTCGCGGTGTCGGCCCGGGCGGTCAGCGAGATGGTCGTGTAGAGGCTGCGCGAATTCAGCCGGCGCCACTCCCCGCGGGTGGACTGCCAGCAGGTCCGCGTGGCGGCGATGGCGGCGACGATCAGCAGGAGGGAGACGAGGCGGCGCTTGAGCTCTTTCATCTTTTCCAAAGATAGCCAAGAGCCCCGAAACCTATATTTGCGTCCGTGGATCCCCGCTTGAAAAAACACGCCAAGACCGTCGCCGTCGGGACAGGGAAATCGCTCTGGTTCGTCCTGAAGATCGCGGTCTATCTGCTGGTCGCCTACTCGGTGGTCTTCAGCTTCGCCGTCACCGCCGGCGCTGTCTGGGCCAAGCACAAGGTGGACGGCTTCGTCGCGAGCGTGGAGTGGCTGAAGGACCACAATCCCGAGCGGACCATGATGATGAAGCAGGTGGCCGAGGCGCACGCCCGCGACACCTCGTTCCATCTGGAACAGCGCTTCGTCCCGCTCGACAGCATCTCCCCGGTCCTCGTCCGCGCGGTCCTCGCCTCCGAGGACGCCGGCTTCCGCCTGCACCCGGGCATCGACATCGAGGCGCTCCTCTCCGCCCTCCAGACCAACCGCGAACGGGGCAAGAACCGCTTCGGCGGCAGCACCATCACGCAGCAGCTCGCGAAGAACCTCTTCCTCGACGGCGAGGACAAGAGCGTGCAGCGCAAGGCGGTCGAGGCGGTCTACGCGCTGATGATGGAGAAGACGCTCGGCAAGGACCGCATCCTGGAGCTCTACCTCAACTACGCGCAGTGGGGCGACCGGATCTTCGGCGTGGAGTCCGCCGCGCGCGCCTACTACCGCACCTCGGCCGCGAAGCTCGGGTTCGAGCAGTCGGTCGCGCTGGCCTCGGTGCTCGCCAACCCCGAGCGCTACAACCCGCACAACGCCAAGTCGGTCTTCCTCTCGCAGCGCCGCGCGGTCATCTACAACAACCTGCTGCTCCAGCGCGTGATCGACTCGACCACCTGGTCCGAGCTCCGCGCCGACTCCGTGCCGCGCAACCCGGTTCCCGAAGCGGAATCCGCGCCCGCCGCGGAAGGGGAGCCCTCCGGGGAAGGCGCGCCGGGCGCCGCGGCGGCCGGCGAGAACGCCTCCGGACCGCGCTCCGAAGCGCCCGCGGA
>JAGCEZ010000126.1 GCA_017650365.1 Fibrobacterales bacterium
CGACGCGCCAGGGATGCGGCTTCAGCGCCGCCAGTCAATTACTTCTTGGCCGCCTTCTTCGCAGGCGCCTTCTTCGCCGCCGGCTTCTTCGCAGGAGCGGGCTTCTTCGCCGGCGCCTTCTTCACCGCCACCTTCTTCGCGGGCGCCTTCTTCGCGGGAGCCGCCTTCTTCGCCGCCGGCTTCTTGGCGGGAGCCTTCTTCGCAGGGGCCTTCGTCTTCTTCGTCGTTGCCATGTTGATCTCCTCAGCCGCGAAACGTCGCAACTACTCTGATAAACCTACACCTAAATGGCGGTCAGGGTGAAACAAAATTTGCGCCCGTTCGCCTCGTTTTCGCCGGAATCGGCCCCGACCGGGGCTTTTTCCGCGATTTCGAGCGAATCGGCCTGGACTTCGGAGGCGATCCAGCTCCCGTATTCCTCCAGCGCCAGCTTCAAATCGGCGTCCTCGGAGAAGACGGAGACCTTCACGCGCTGCGTCACCCGGAGGTCGCGCTCCTTGCGGCACTGCTGGAGCCGGCTCAGGAGCTCGCGGGCCATCCCCTCGCGGTCGAGCTCGGGCGTCACCACCGTGTCGAGGGCCACCGTGAAGTCGGCGTTCGCCTCCACCACGAGCCCCTCCTGCACCTGGCGCACGACCACCACGTCGCCCAGGGCGATTTCGCCCTCGGGGATGGAGACCGTCCCGCCCTGCAGGAGCGACGAGACCTGTTCGGAGGTGAACACGGCGATCTGCGCGGCCGCGCTCTTCATCTGCTTGCCGAGGCGCGAGCCGAGGGCCTTGAAGTTGGCCTTGGCGCTGAAGCGGACGAGGTCGTCCTCGCGCTCCACGATCCGCAGCTCGTGCACGTTGAGCTCCTCGCAGACGATGTCGCGCATCCGGGAGACCAGTTCGCGCTTCGCCGCGTCGCGCGCGGCCACCGTCAGCGCCGAGAGCGGCTGGCGGTTCTTCAGGTTGTTCTGCGCGCGGAGCGAGCGGCCCATCTCGACGATCGAGCGGACCATGTCCATGCGGGCCACCAGCTCGGGGTCGCGCTTCGCGTCGTCCGCGGAGGGGAATCCGCACTGGTGCACGCTCACCAGGCCGTCCGCCCGGCCGGCGTCGCGCACCAGGACCTGCCACATCTTCTCCGAAAGGAACGGGAGGAACGGGGCGAGGGTCTTGGAGAGCGTCACGAGCACTTCGTAGAGCGTCGCGTAGGCGTCGTTCTTGTCGCCGTCGTTTTCGCTCTTCCAGAAGCGGCGGCGGCTCCGGCGGATGTACCAGTTCGTCAGCTCGTCGATGAACTGCACGATCGCGGGCACCACGTTGTAGAGGCGGAAGGCCGACATCTCGGCCTCGATCTTCGCGAGCAGGTCCTGCTGCTTGGCCACGATCCAGCGGTCCAGCTCGTTCGAGCTGCGGCGGACGTCGCCCGGCTTCCAGGAGAGCTGGCCCTTGGCCGCGTCGGCCTCGGCGTAGGTGACGAAGAGCAGCATCGCGTTCCAGAGCGGCAGCAGCACGGTCTTGACGATCTCGCGCACGCCGGTCTCGGAGAAGCGCAGGTCCTCGGCCTTCACGGCCGCGCTGTCGATGAGGAACAGGCGGATCGCGTCGGCGCCCGTGCGCTCCAGCAGGTCGTTCGGGTCGGGGTAGTTGCGCAGCCGCTTCGACATCTTCTGGCCGTCCTCGGCCAGGATGATGCCGTTGACGACGACGTTCTTGAACGCGGGCTTCTGGAAGAGCGCCGCGGCCAGGACGGTCAGCGTGTAGAACCAGCCGCGGGTCTGGTCGAGCCCTTCGGCGATGAAGTCGGCGGGGAAGCGCTTTTCGAACCCCTCGCGGTTTTCGAACGGATAGTGGTTCTGCGCGTAGGGCATCGAGCCCGATTCGAACCAGCAGTCGAACACTTCCGAGGTCCGCCTGTAGAGCTTGCCCTCGGGGTCGTAGTGCACGCCGTCCTTCGTCCGCACTTCGAGCGGGTCGATTTTGTGCATGTGGAGGTCGTCCACCTTCTTCCCGGTCAGCAGCTCGAGCTGTTCGCGCGAGCCGACGCAGATCATGTCGCCGTCCTCGGCGATCCAGACCGGGAGCGGGGTGCCCCAGAAGCGGTTGCGCGAGATGTTCCAGTCGCGCGCGCCCTCGATCCACTTGCCGAAGCGGCCGTCCTTGATGTGCGCGGGGACCCAGTTGATCTGCGCGTTGCTTTCGATCATCCACTGCTTGAGCGTCTTCGTGACGCCCTCGGCGGAGGTCACCTCGCCGTCGATCTTCAGGAACCACGTCTTGAGCGCGCGATAGAGAAGCGGCACGCCGGTGCGCCAGCAGTGCGGGTAGCTGTGAACGAAGGTCTCGTGCCGGAAGACGCGGCCGCGCTCCTTCAGGTGGGCGATGATGGACTTGTCGGCCTCCTTCGCGCCCAGCCCCTTCCACATCGGGACCTTGTCGGTGAACTTGCCTTCGGAGTCGAGCGGGTCGAAGAGCCCCAGGCCGAGCTCGGCGCCCAGCTGGAAGTCCTCTTCGCCGAAGGAGGGGGCGATGTGCACCGCGCCCGCGCCGTCTTCGTCGCTGACGAAGTCCGCGGGGTAGATCTTGTAGCGCTTTCCGAGCTCTTCCTCCGTCGCGTACGCGTCGCTCAGGCGGAAGAGCGGTTCGTAGGAGAGGCCGACGAGGTCGGTGCCCCTGCAGGTCGCGACGACGTTCGGCTCCTTGAAGTAGGCGGCGACGCGCGTGGAGGCGCACCAGAAGCGGTTCCCCTCGGACTCGACGAGGGAGTACTCCATCTCGGGCCCGACGGCGATCGCGAAGTTCGAGGGCAGCGTCCAGGGCGTGGTCGTCCAGACGAGGAGGTTCGTCCCCTTGAAGCGCGGATCTTCGGAGAGAAGCGGGAAGATCAGCGTGAGCGAGGGGTCCTGGCGGTCCTTGTAGCCCTGGTTCGTCTCGAAGTTCGAGAGCGGGGTGGCCAGCGCGGGGCTGTAGGGCTGGATGCGGTAGCCCTGGTAGATGAGCCCCTTGTCCCAGCACTGCTTGAAGACCCACCAGACGGTCTCCATGAAGGAGGGCTGCATCGTCTTGTAGTCGTTGTCGAAGTCGACCCAGCGGCCCATGCGGCCGACCGTCTGGCGCCACTGCGACGTGTAGCGGAGCACCTTGGAGCGGCAGGCTTCGTTGAAGTTCCCGATGCCGTATTCGCGGATCGCGGCGACGCCGTCGAGCTTGAGCTCGCTCTGGATGAGGCTTTCGATCGGAAGCCCGTGGCAGTCCCAGC
>JAGCEZ010000017.1 GCA_017650365.1 Fibrobacterales bacterium
CGATTTTTGCGCGGCTGCCTTTGATTTTTGCGTCTGGCTTGCTATTTTTGCCGCACCTCCGGAGAGGTGGCCGAGTGGCTGAAGGCGCACGCTTGGAAAGCGTGTTTACTCGCAAGGTAACGGGGGTTCGAATCCCCCCCTCTCCATTAGACATCGGTTGACCTAACGCGCGAGGACAACATGCCGAACGAACACATCTCTCTGGACGACATCTACAAGAATCCGGTGGCCGGCGGCTCCATCTTCCGCGCCGTGAAGATGATGGCCGAAGAGGCCCGTTTCATCAACGAACAGGCGGCCCAGGGCTTCATCGACCTGACCGAAAAGCCCACCACCTGCGCCATGCGCCAGTTCAAGGCGAACCGCATCGCCCTGGTCGAACAGGACGACGCCGCGGACGAAATCCAGGAAGCCTCCGAGGCCCCGGAATTCAACGAAGGCCCGACGGCCTGATCCGCGCCAAAACGGCTTGTGGAGGGGGAGCTCCGGCTCCCCCGTTTCCTATTTTTCGGACGATGAGACTGACCGGAAAGAAGGTCCTTCTCGCCGTGACCGGCGGGATCGCCGCCTACAAGTCGATTTCGCTCCTCCGGCTGCTGACGGCGGAGGGGGCGGACGTGCGCGTGATCGCCACCCCGTCGGCCGTGAAGATCGCCGGCTTCAGCGCCTTCGAGACCTTCTCGGGCCACCCGCTTCTCTCCGAGGTCTTCTCCCCCGTCGAGAACCCGACCGCCACCCAGGTCGCCCACATCGAATGGGCCCGCTGGGCCGACCTCGTCCTCGTGGCGCCGTGCACCGCGCACACCGCCGCCAAGCTGGCCGCCGGCTTCGCCGACGATCTCCTCTCGCTCGTCTTCCTGGCCACCAAGGCCCCGCGCGTCGTCGTCCCCGCGATGAACTGCGCAATGTACGAAAGCGCCACGGTGCGCCGCTCGCTCGAGACGCTGAAGCGCGACGGCGTGTCGGTCGTCGAGGCCGGAAGCGGCTTCCTCGCCTGCGGCGAGACCGGCAAGGGGCGCATGCCCGAGCCCGAGGAGCTGCTCGAGATCTGCTTCGACCTCCTCTCCCCCGCTCCCGCGAAGGGAACCGTCGTCGTGGTCGCCGGCCGGACCGAGGAACCGATCGACCCCGTGCGCGTGCTGACGAACCGCAGCTCCGGAAAGACCGGACTGGAGATCGCCTGCGCGTTCCGCGCCGCGGGCTGGAAAGTCAAGACCGTCCTGGGTCCGTGCGAGACCCCCTACCCCGCCTGGTGCGACGTCGTCCGCGTGCGGACCGCGCTCGAGATGGAGGCCGCCGCGAAGAAGGCGTTCCGGGCCGCCGACGCCGCGGTGATGGTCGCCGCGGTGGCCGACTTCCGCCCCGCCGAGGCCAAGCCCGAGAAGATCAAGCGCTCGCGCGCGATGAAGATCCTGAAGCTGGTCCCGAACCCCGACATCCTCGCGGAGCTCTCGGCCAAGAAGAAGCGCCGCCAGGTCGTGGCCGGATTCGCGCTCGAGACCGTCTCCCCCATGGAGAACGGCGCGAAGAAGATCCTCGCGAAGGGATGCGACCTGATGGCCGTCAACGACCCGACCGCCCGCGGCAAGGGCGGCTTCGGCGAGGCGACGGTGGAGTGCGCGCTTCTCCGCCGGCGCAGGGACTGCGTCGAGGAACTCCTTCCGCTGGCGACGCGCGGAAAGGGCGAGCTGGCCGCGGCGCTGGCCGCCGAAACGGAACGGATTCTCGCGGAGCGCCCGGGATGCTGACGATCGAAGAGGCCCGCGCCCTGCAGCTCGAAGCCGAACTCTGCGGCGACGAGGTGGTCTTCGACGACGGCGTTCCCATGGTCTCGCCCGAGCCGAACGTCGCCGTGCCGATGCCGTCGCTTCCGCCCACGCCCCGCCCCAAGGCCACGCTGCGGTCCCTCAGCCTTTCGGGAACCTCCCCCGTCGCGCTGGCCGCCCGCCAGGTCGAGGAGATCAGGAAGGCCGCCGACCTGGAGGCCTTCTTCGCCGCACTCGAAGGGTTCGCGCTCTACGCGAAGGAGGACGGAAGCCCGACGACGATCCTCCCGGGCGCCGGCCCGCTTCCCGCTTCGCTCTTCCTCGTCGCGGGCCGCTTCCAGGAGGAGGACTTCGTCCAGAAGTCCCCGCTTTCCGGCAAGACAGGCGCGATCCTGGACGAGCTCTTCCGCGCGAGCTCGCTTTCGCTCAACCTCTGCTGGAAGAGCGCGGTCTACAAGTCCAGGACGCCGTTCGGGCGCCAGATGCTCCCGCGCGAGAAGAACCTCTTCCGCGACGTCGTCCGGAAGGAGGTCGAGCTGGTCTCCCCCGCGCGCGTCCTCGTGCTGGGCGCGCCCGCGCTGGAGATTCTGCTCGGAAGGAAGGCGACGCCCGGCGAAACGCGGGACGAGGAGTTCGGAGGGGTTCCGCTCGACGCGATCCCGCATCCGCTCCAGCTCGCGAACGACCCCGCCCTGCGCGAGGAGACGCTGGCGCGGTTGAAGGAACTGGAACGGAAAATCCACGCATAGAAGTCCGGAAACGAAATGGCGCAACGGAACAGGAAAAACGAAACGAACCGCCCCGACCCCTTCGTCGGAATGGGGGCTCCGCGCGCGGACGAGGCCGAACGCTACGTGCTCGGCTGCCTTCTCCAGTACGACAGCGGCTCCTTCCTCGCCGCCCAGGACGCGAGGATCACGCCCGCCGACTTCTACTCCGACGCCCACAAGGCGATCGCGCAGGCGCTCTTCGACCTCAGCAAGGAGGGGCTGCCGACCGACCTGATCGCCGTGCAGGAGAAGCTCCGCTCCACCGAGACGCTCGGCGTCGCGGGCGGCCTGGAATACCTCCAGGAGCTGGCCTCCGGGGTCGCCTCCACCGCCGCGGTGCAGCACCACTGCCGCCTCGTCAAGCAGAAGTCGCTGCTGCGCATGCTGATCCAGGCGTCGAACGCCACGATCTTCGACGCGCAGGAGGCCGACGCCGACGGCGGCCGCGTGCTCGGGAAGGCCCAGCAGGCGCTTTCGGAACTCGCGCAGGACCAGGTGCGCCACACCCTGCGCCCGGTCGGCGACATGCTGGACGAGACCATGGAGCTGATCGAGAAGCTCGTCAACCGCGAAGACGTCGTGAGCGGGACGCACACGGGGTTCCACAAGCTCGACATGATGACCACGGGCCTGCACGGCGGCGAACTGATCATCCTCGCCGCGCGCCCCGGCATGGGGAAGACCGCCTTCGCGCTCGCGCTGGCCCTGAACGCGGTCATGCATCCGCAGCATCCCGCCTCCGTCGCCCTCTTCTCGCTCGAAATGTCCGCGGACCAGCTGATGCTCCGCCTTCTCAGCCACCGCGCGCAGGTTCCCATGCAGAGCCTCCGCAGCGGGCGCATCGCCCCAGAGGACCTGAAGAAGCTCCCCTTCGCCGTCAGCGCGCTCAAGAACGCCTCGCTCTTCATCGACGACCAGCCCGACCTGACGATGCTCGACATGCGCACCAAGTGCAGGATGCTGGCCGACTCGCTCGCGCGGCAGGGGCGCAAGCTCGACCTGATCGTCCTGGACTACCTCCAGCTGGTCGACGCGGGCGGCGCCAGGGTGGAAAGCCGCCAGGTCTTCGTCGCGCAGGTCTCGCGCGGGCTGAAGCAGCTCGCCAAGGAGCTCGACGTCCCCATCCTCGCCCTCTCGCAGCTTTCCCGCGACATCGAGAAGCGCGAAGGAAACTCGCCCGAAAACGCGAACGCCGTTCCGAAGCTCTCCGACCTGCGCGAATCGGGCGCCATCGAGCAGGACGCCGACATGGTCTGGTTCGTCTGGCGCAAGAAGGAACGCAAGGACGACGAAGCCGTCGACTTCGAGGCGGAGCAGGAGGCCAAGCTGATCGTCGCCAAGCACCGCAACGGCGCCCCCGGCGAGGTCCCCCTGGCGTGGATCCCCAAGTACGCCGGCTTCTACGAACCCAGTTTCCGGACCGTTCCGGGCGGCGAGGCCCCGTTCTGATGGAAGAGACGAAGACCGTTCCCGAAGAGGCCCCGAAGAGGGCGTCCGCGCTCGACTCCCCCGCCGCGCTCGTGGTCCTCGGGCCGTGGCTCCGCCTCGGCGCGAAGGCGAAGAACCTCCTGAAGGAGTCCTGCCTGGCGATGGCGCTGCTCGGGCGCGTGCTGATCCGCGTCCCCTACATCATGCGCAACCGCGAGCTGACGCTGGTCCAGACCATCTCGATCGGCGTGAGCAGCCTCCCGCTCCTCGTGGTGACCAGCATCTTCACCGGCGCCGTGGCGACGTTCCAGTGCGCCTACCAGTTCCGCAACTTCGTCCCCGACAAGTTCATCGGCACCGCGGCGTGCAAGATGATCCTGATCGAGCTCGGGCCGGTCCTCACGGGGCTCGTGCTCGCCGGGCGCGTGGGGTCCGCGCTCGCGGCCGAGATCGGCTCGATGAAGGAGAAGGAGGAGCTCGACGCGATGGAGGTGCTGAACCTCGACTCGCTGCGCTACCTCGCCCTCCCCCGCTTCGCCGCGTTCATCGTGATGATGCCCGCGCTGACGCTGATCTCCGACCTCCTCGCGCTCTTCGGCGGCTGGCTGGTCTCGGTCCTCAGCCTCAACATGACCACCTACACCTACACCAGCGGCCTGCAGCTCTACTTCCAGACGAAGGACCTCTATTCCGGCATGCTGAAGTCGTTCATCTTCGGCATCATCATCTGCCTGATGGGCTACGTCAGCGGGCGCAACGCGGGCGCGGGCGCGCGCGGCGTCGGCCTGGCCGTGATGCGCTCGGTGGTCTCGGCCTGCGTGCTGATTCTTATATTCGACTTCGTGGTCGCCCTCTGCTTCTTCTAGGATGCCCCCATGCCCGGCGTGAAAATCGACGAAAACGACATCATGATCGAACTGCACGGCCTGCGGAAGGCGTTCGGCCCGCAGCAGGTCCTGCGCGACGTCACGCTCGACATCCGGCGCGGCGAGACGATCACCATCATCGGCCAGTCCGGCGGCGGCAAGTCGGTCATCCTGAAGCACATGATCGGGCTCCTGCAGCCCGACGGCGGCGAAGTCCGCGTGGACGGCGAGACCATCTCCACCCCGACCTTCTTCGACACCAAGCTGATCCGGAAGAAGATGGGGATGCTCTTCCAGAACGGGGCGCTCTTCGACTCGATGAACGCGGGCGAGAACATCGCCTTCGCGCTGCGCGAGCACAACCGCTCCATGACCGAGGAGGAGATCCAGGCCGAGGTGACCGAGAAGCTGCAGATGATCCACCTCAAGCCCGAATTCCGCACGAAGATGCCGAGCGAGCTCTCGGGCGGGATGCGCAAGCGCCTCGCGCTGGCCCGCGCCATCGCGCTCAAGCCGCAGATCCTGCTCTACGACGAGCCGACGACCGGCCTCGACCCGGTGACGAGCGACGTGATCAACGACCTGATCATCGACATGCAGCAGAAGCTGGGCGTCACCTCCGTGGTCGTGACGCACGACATGGCCTCCGCCTACAAGGTCTCGGACCGCATCGCCATGCTTTACGAGGGGCGCATCATCGCCTGCGGGACCGTGGACGAGATCCGCAACACCAACAACCCCTACGTGAAGCAGTTCATCACCGGCCAGCGCAAGCTGCCGACCGCCTGATTTCCGCGGGGAACCGGTCTTGGGCGTCCGGCTTCCGGGCGCCTTTTTCCGTCAGCGTCCCTCTTCTCCCCACGGCCGGTAGAGGCCGTGTTCGATTCCGCACTGCTCGAGCACCTTCCCGACGACGCTCGCGACGAGGTCGTCGATCGTCTCCGGGCGGCGGTAGAAGGAGGGGGACGCGGGCACGATCCGGGCGCCCGCACGGACGAGCGTCGCCATGTTCTCGACGTGGATCAGGCCGTAGGGCGTTTCGCGCGGGACGAGGACGAGCGGGCGCAGGCGCTCCTTCAGGAAGACGTCGGCCGCGCGCGTGATCAACGAATCCGAAACCCCGTGCGCGATCCGCCCGAGGGTCCCCATGCTGCACGGGACGACCGCCATCGCGCGGTAGCGCGCGGTGCCCGAGGCGCAGGGCGCGAAGAGGTCGTCGTTCGCGAACCGCCTCTCCGCGAGCTCCGCGAGGGCCGGGAACCCCTCGTGCGCGGCCACGGCCTCGCCCGCCGCGCTGAGGACGACGTGCGACTCGATTCCGAGCTCGCGAAGGCGCTTCAGCAGCGCGGCGGCGTACACCGCACCCGAGGCGCCCGTGACGGCGACGAGGAACGGCTCTCCTGAGGCGGAGCCGGCGCGGGCGGTTTCCGGAGCGGGGTTCACCGGATCTCCTTCAGGAGCTCGCCGGCCCTGGCCGTGTCGCCCGCGTTCCACCAGGAGCCGGCGACGTTCTCGATCCCCGCGCGGCCGAGCGGGTCGCCGCGGCGCGCGAGGACGCGGTACTGTTCGAGCGCCTCGTCGAACCGCTTCTGCGCGAAGAGCGTGTTCGCCAGCTCGAGCCTCAGGTCGGAGTCGTCCTTGCGGTCCGCGCCGCGCGAGAGCCCCTCTTCGAGCGTGAAGACCGCCATCCACGGGGCCCCTTCCGCGCTCCAGGAGCGGGCGAGGTAGATGCGGAAGGCGACGTTCCCGGGGTCGAGCGCGAGCCCTTCGTCGAACGCGCGGCGCATCGCCTTCAGGTTCCCCGTCTTCTCGTGGAGGAGGCCGAGCCGGAACCAGGTCTCCGCGCCCGCGCTCGGCGAGCGTTCGAGCGAGGACTTCAGCGTCTCGATGGCCGCGTCCCAGTCCTGGAGCCCCTCGTAGGCCTCGGCGAGCGCGAACCAGAGCTCCGCGCGGTCGGGGTCGCGGGCGAGCGCCCGCTCGAACTGGAACTGCGCGTCGGTCCAGGCGCCGCTGCGGAGCGCGATCTCGCCGAGCGCCGCGTGGACGTGCGTCCTGTCGGAACCGTCGAGCTCGAGCGCGCGCGTGTAGGCGCCGGCGGCCTCGGAGTACTCGCCGCCGAAGAAGAGGAGGTCGCCGAGCTGCACCCAGGCGCGGGAGAATCCGGGCGCGAGCTCCAGGCAGCGCCTGTAGGCGACCATCGCCAGGGGGTTCTTCCCGAGCTGGACGAGCGTGTTCCCGAGGTTGAACCAGGAGAAGGCCTCGCGCTGCCCGTTCTGGATCGAGAGCCGGTAGAGCCGCGCCGCCTCCTTGAAGTCGCCGCGCCCGTAAGCCTCGTTGGCCGCGAGGAACCAGGAGTCCATCGACTGCGTCTCGCGGACCTGCATCTGCGCGGAGAGCGGCGCGGCGAGGAACAGCGCGAGCAGGAGCGCGGCGGCGCGGAGTTCAGTTCGGCGGCTCAAAGAAGAACTCCTTCGTGTAGCGCTGGCGCACGGGCACTCCGTCCAGCTTCGCCGGCCGGAACCGGTACTCCTTCATCGCCTTGAGGGCCGCGTTCTCGAACCCGTAGCCCGGAGGGTCGGCGGAGAGCACCTCGACGGAGCTCACGCTCCCGGAGGTCTCCACGACGAGCAGGAGCTCGACGCGCCCGGGCACCCGTTCGCGGAGGGCGCGCTTCGGGTACTCCACCTTCCCGCCGGCGAGTTCGGTCGCCTGCTCGTCCACCTGCCCGGCCTCGTAGACCGCGTTGGCCGCCGGACCTGAGCCCGCCGCGACCGCGACTCCCCCGGCGCTTCCCGTCCCCGTGGCCAGCGAGAGGTCCATCGAGAAGGTGCGGCTCGCGTTCCCGGCGGTCGCGCGGGGCGACTTCAGCCTGAACTGCGAGCGGATCGGCTTGATCTCGCGCTGGTTCCGCGGGGGCTTCGGCTTCGCGATCTCCGTCTCGACCGGAACCGCCTCGGCGATCTCCGCGCGGTCGCGCTTCGGCGTCTCGAAGAAGAGCGCGTTCAGGACGGGAATCAGCAGGAAAAAGAAGGACTGCGCGAGAAGCGCGGCCAGGGCGATTGCGAGGGTCCGGAGCGCCCGCTTCCCCATCTACCGCTCCCGCTGGGCCGCGATGGAGACCTTGGAGACGCGCGCGAGGTTGCACTCGTCGATCACGTCCACCACGAGCCCGGAGGGGGCGTCGCGGTCGGCGACCAGCACCACGGGGCGGTCGGGCGTCTCGCGGACGATGTTCTCCAGGATCCGGCGGAGGGAGCCGATGGGGACCTGCGCCTCGTTGACGTGGAGCGTGCCCTGCTTGCTGATGCCGATCATCACCGCCTCGCGCGACAGGTCCTGCGCGGTCGAGGCCTTGGGCTTGGTGACGTCCACGCCGGTCTCGCGCGTGAAGGTGCTGGTCACCACGAAGAAGATCAGCAGGATGAAGACCATGTCGAGCATCGGCGAGACGTCGATCCCGCCTTCCCGGCGCTCCTTCCTGCGGAGGCGGAGGCTCATGCGCCGGCCTCCATCGCGTTGCGCCTCCGGACGAAGGCCTGTTCCATCGCCTGGTCGGCGAGCTTCGCGCGGTTCTTCAGGAACGCGGAGAGGAGGACGAGCGGGAAGGCGACCACGAGCCCGGCCTGCGTGGTGAGGAGGGCCTCGGAGATGCCGTCCGCGAGCAGGACGGGGTTCCCGAACCCGTGGACCATGATCGTGCGGAAGCTCTCGCGCATCCCGGTCACGGTGCCGAGGAGCCCCAGGAGCGGAGCCGCGGCGGCGAGCCGGGCGACGGTCCGCAGATGCGCGCCGCTCCGCGCCTTCCATCCGGCGCGCGCCTCGTCGAGCAGGTCGTCGCAGGCCTCGCGCGAGGCGGGCATCCGCTCCGCGACGAGGCGCTCCGCGAAACCGTCGGCGTCGCGGAGCATTCCGCCGAGCGCGGCCCACTGCAGGATCCCGAAGAACCAGGCGGCCAGGCCGACGGCGAAGAGCGGGACCAGGACCCAGCCTCCCCGGACGAGGGTCCCGGCGACCTCTTCGACGACGACGACGGAGAGTTCCATCTCAGCGCTTCTCCGACCCGAAGCGGGCGTTGAGCGCGGCGATGGCGGCCTCTTCCGTCCGCGCGGAGAGGAGGTCGGCGCGGTTCGCCAGCGCGTTGTGGAGCAGCATCACGGGAATCGCGACCATCAGGCCCATCTGCGTGGTGACCAGCGCGACGGCGATGCCGCCGGCGAGGAGCTTGGGGTCGGAGGTGCCGTAGCGCGTGATGACGTCGAAGAGCTGGATCATCCCGAGCACCGTGCCGAGGAGCCCGAGGAGCGGAGCCGCGCCGCCGAGCGTGGAGATCGTGCTGAGGTGCCGTTCGAACTTCGGGTTTTCGCGCGCGAGGACCTCCTCCACCGCGTCTTCGGCCTGGCCTCGGTCCGCGGACCGTTCCACGATCCCGGCGAAGAGCCCGCGCAAGCGCTTTTCGTTCCGGCGCGCGAGGAGGCAGAGGACGACGGCGCGCTCCAGCGCGAGCAGCAGGGCGATCGCGGCGAGCGCGACGATGGGCCAGGAGAGGATCCCGCCCTTCCGGAACAGGTCGGCCAGGTAGCCGGCGACGCCGCCCGCCTCTTCGGACGAGCCGTCGCCGAGCTCCAGGGGCGCGAGGAGGATGTCGCCGGGCACGAGGACCGTGCGGGCCGAGTCGCCGCCCGCTTCGAGCGCGGCGAAGGCGGCGCGGATCCCCTCGGAGGCCGTCTCGTCCAGGCGGTCGCGCCAGCGGAACGCGCGGCGGTTCTTCTCCACCTTGGTCAGCAGCGCGGCCTCGGGCAGTTCCGCGGTCGGGACTTCGCGCAGCGCGAGCACGTTGCCGAGCCGGAGCATCTTCCCGGGGCGGAGCTTCTCGCCCGCGAGGAACTCCCCTTCGACGAGTTCGACCGCGCGGCTTTCGCGGATGTCGCGGACCGCGTCGTTCCAGAGGAGCGCGAAGACCTGTTCGGGCTTGTCCTTCAGCAGCGCGACCGACCGTTCGGTCCGGCCGTAGCGCGCGATGCGTTCGGGCTCGTCGAGCCGGAGCCCTTCGTCGGCCAGCTGGCGTAGCTCCTGGAGCTTGCCCGACTGTTCGGAGAGGGAGAGAAAGCGGGCGCGCGAGCTTTCGACGGACTGCTGGCCCTGGGCCACTTCGCCCTGCACCGCGCGGATGTCGTCCATCAGGCGCGACTTGCGCTCGCCGGCCTGCTCCAGCGCGGAACGGGCCTCGTCGATCTTCCGGTTGAGGTTCTCGCGCTTCTCGTTCGCGGCGCGGCGTTCCTCCCAGCGGTCGACGACCATCTTGTCGCGCTTGCGGCGCAGGTCCTCGAGCTGGCTCTGCAGGTTCTGGATCCGGATCTGGCGCTGGAGCGCCTTCTGCTCCTCGTCGTTCTGCTGGGCGAAGAGCGGCGCGGCGAGGACCGCCGCGGAAAGGAGGGTCGCGAGGAGGCGCTTCATCGTGCACCTCCCTGCGCGGAACGGCGTTCAACGCCGGAGGCCTGGACCGGCAGGAGGACGAGGCCGGGAGCCTTCTTCCCTTCGGAGACCTTGAGCGCGTCGCGGAGGGCGCCGCGGACCTCGCTTTCGCCGTCGACCGGGCGCCAGGACCACTCTCCCCCTTCGCGGGACATCAGATGGATCTCGCGCCCGTCGTCCGAGACGAACGCGAGGAGCACCGCGCCGAGGCGCAGGTACTTCCCGGAGATCTCGCCGGAGGGGGTGGCGAGCGTGCCGGACCAGTTCTCGGAGCCGTTCCCGGTCTTCAGGACCGACATGAGCATGGACCAGAGGCGGTCGGTCCCCTCTTCGGGAGAGACCGAGCCGGCGAGGAGCTGTTCCTTCAGCGCGGCGACGGAGCGGAGGCGCTCCTCCTTCGCGAACGGGAAGTCCGCTTCGACCAGCGCGGCGAGCGAGTCGCAGTAGCCCGCGAGGAACTTGTCGTGGTCGTCGTGGCGCTTGGCGTACCAGCGCGCGGTGGAGAGCTGCTTGGAGCGCGCCGCTTCCAGGCGGCGGAGCTCGGCGGCGAGGCTGTCGGTCTGCGCGGCGACGGCGGCCCGTTCGCCCTGGAGCCGCTTCAGCCGCTCGTTCGCGCTCGCGAAGAAGGCGGCGTCGCGCTCCTGTTCGCGGTCGCGGAGCTTCTGTTCGCGGTCGATCTCCTCCTGGACCAGGCGGATCTGGCGCTTGAGTTCGCCTTCGTCCTGGGCGCGGAGAGGCGCGGGAAGGAGCAGGACGGCGAGCGCCGCGGCGGAAAGCAGGGCCGCGGTGAATGGGAGACGTTCGGATCGTGGCATCGTGTCCGCCTTTGGCATTTCTCGAAATCTAGAATTCGGCCCTCCTCCGGACCCGTTCCCGGGCCGTAAAACCGCGAATCGCCGGAGACGAGCTAGATTTCGCGGACATGGAAACGAACGCGACCCCCCCCTCCTCCGGAAAGGCCCCCGAAAGCGCGACGCAGCGCCTGGAGCTCCTCTTCGGGAAGGAGGGGCTGGAGCGGGTCGCCCGCGCCAAGGTCCTCGTCGTCGGAGTCGGCGGCGTGGGCTCCTGGTGCGCGGAATCGCTGGTCCGCAGCGGCGTCCGGCGCGTCGCGCTGATGGACGACGACGTCGTGGTTCCCTCCAACCTCAACCGCCAGCTGGAGGCCACGTCGAAGACGGTCGGCCTGCCCAAGGTCGAGGCGATGGCCGCGCGCCTGCGCGAGGTCGCCCCGGACTGCGAGGCCGAGCCGATCGCCCGGTTCTACGAGAAGGGATGCGGAATCGACCTCTCGGCCTACGACGTCGTGGTGGACGCCATCGACACGATGCGGAGCAAGATCGAGCTCGCGCTCGACTGCGCGGCCGCGGGGACGAAGCTGTTCTCCTCCATGGGCGCGGCCCGCAAGCTGGACCCGACGCAGGTCCGCGCGGCCTCCGTCTGGAAGACGGACGGCTGCCCGCTCGCCCGCGAGGTGCGCCGGCGCCTGCGGGCGGCCGGCTTCGGCGGAGACTACGAATGCGTCTACAGCGCCGAAGCGCCGCGCGGAACGGTCGTCCCGCCCGAAAGCGCGCCCGCCGGGACGCTGCGCAAGACCACGTGCGGGAGCGCGGCCCCGGTCGTCGCCGCGTTCGGGCTCGCGCTCTCCTCGCTCGCGGTCCGCTTCCTCCTCGGCTCCCGTTCCTAGCCCGCGGACGGCCGCGCGGAAAAGACGAAAGGCGCTCCCGGACGGAAGCGCCTTCTTCTCGGAACGAAACGGGGCGTCAGCCCTTCATCCAGGCCGCCTTCTTCTCCATCTCGGCCATCAGGTGGCGGACGACGCGGGTCTGCCAGTTCTTGCCGGTCTTCTTCAGGTAGCCGTATAGCTCCGGGGGCATGCGGAGCGAGATGTTGCTGCCGACGAGCCCGTGCGGGGAGAGCGTGGGGCGGCCGCGCTTCCGGCCGGTGGGCTTGCGGGAAGCGGACTTGGCCTGGGGCTTCGCGGCGGCCTTGGCGGTCCTGGCGGTCTTCTTCGGCGCGGGCTTCGCGCTCTTCGCGGGCCGGACGGCCTTCTTCGTCGTGCTCTTGGCGGCCTTCGCCGGCTTCTTCTTGCTTTTCGCAGGCATGAAATCCTCTGGGAAGTCTCGGGGAACGGGCGCCCCGATTTCTCCGGGGCGGGCGATAACATAGGCACATTATCCGGATTCGTCAAGAGCGGGGGCGGCTTTTTCCGTTTTTTCTCGCAATTGACATCTTCCCCCGCGCGCCGCGCGGCGTCCGCGTCTCGCTATATTTGGCGGACAAAGGAGTTTCCCATGACCACGAACGAAATCAAGGAACTGATGCTCTTCTTCGCGCAGCTCGACCTCGGCTCGCTGAAGATCTCCCAGGGCGACTTCACGCTCGAACTCGGCGCCCGCAAGGAGTGCTCCTGCGACGACGACTGCGAATGCGGCTGCGGGTGCGGCTGCGACGACGAAGGCGAGGGCGAAGAGGGCGGCTGCTGCGGCGGACACGGCCACCATTGCCGCTGCCACGACGACGAATCCGGGGAAACCTCCTCGGAAGCCTAGTCCGCGGGCCGGATGTTCGGCTTTCTCAAACGGCTCTTCGGGAAAGGCGGTTCCCCGCGGAACGCCTACGTCGACCTGTTGTGCGACAAGAACTCGTTCGAGGAGCTCTTCGCCGGGCTCGCTCCCGAGGACCCGCTCGAGTTCCCGGGCTACGCCGGAAAGCTGGAAGCCGCGCTGGAGGAGCACCCTTCCGAGGGGATCCTGACGGGAATCGCGAAGATCGGCGGGCGCGAAACCGGGCTCGGCGTCATGGAGACCGGCTTCGTCATGGGCTCCATGGGGAGCGTCGTCGGCGAGAAGATCGCGCGGCTCGCCGAGGAGTGCACGGCCAGGCGGCTGCCGCTCGTGCTCGTCGTCCGTTCGGGCGGCGCGCGCATGCAGGAGGGGCTCTTCTCCCTGATGCAGATGGCCAAGACCTCCGCCGCGATCCGCCGCCACGGCGACGCGGGGCTGCTCTACGTCTCCGTCCTCGCCTACCCCACCACCGGCGGCGTCGCGGCCTCGTTCGCCATGCAGGCCGACGTCGTCCTCGCGGAACCCGACGCGCTGATCGCCTTCGCGGGCCCGCGCGTGGTCGAACAGGTGATGAAGCAGAAGCTGCCCGAGGGCTTCCAGAGCGCGCAGTTCACGCTGGAGCACGGGTTCGTGGACAGGATCGCGCCGCGCGAAGAGCTGCGCGAACTCCTCTCCGGCATCCTGGACCTCCACGAGGTGGGGCGATGAGCGGACGGAATCCCGAAACGGGCGCTTCGGCGCGCGGAAACTGGGCCCGGGTCCTCGCCTCGCGCGCTCCCGAGCGGCCGAAGCCGCAGGAGTTCGTCGCTGCGCTGGTCGACGGCTTCGTGGAACTCCACGGCGACCGGGCCTTCGGCGACGACGCGGCCGTGGTCGGCGGCGTCGGCCGGTTCTGCGGAATCCCGGTCACGGCGATCGGAACGTGCAAGGGGCACGACTTCAAGGGCAACATCCGGCACAACTTCGGGATGCCGCATCCGGAAGGATACCGCAAGGCGCTGCGCCTGATGAAGCAGGCCGAGAAGTTCGGGCGCCCCGTCCTCCTCTTCGTCGACACGCCCGGCGCGTTCGCGGGCATGGCCGCCGAGGAGCGCGGGATGGCGCACGCGATCGCCCAGAATCTCTTCGAGATGAGCGCCCTGAGGACGCCCGTGGTCGCCGTGGTCACGGGCGAGGGCGGCTCGGGCGGCGCGCTCGCGCTCGCGCTCGGCGACCGGATCTTCATGCTGGAGAACGCCTGGTTCTCGGTCATCTCGCCCGAAGGATGCGCCTCGATCCTCATGAAGGATCCTGCCAAGGCCCCCGAGGCCGCGGACGCGCTCAAGCTCGACGCCGCGACGGCGCTGGAGTTCGGGCTGGTCGACGGAATCGTCCCCGAAGAGGACCTGCTCGCCGCGCCGGAGCGCTTCTTCGCCGCGCTGCGCGAGACGATCCGCGTCGAACTCGAGGCGCTGCGCGCCCTCCCGCCCGACGAGCTCGTCGAGCGGCGCTACCGCAAGTACCGCTCCGTCGGGAAGTTTTCAGAAGAGGCCGGACGGGTCCTGTAGGTTCAGAAGAGCGTCCAGTTCCAGGAGCTTCTTCGGCACGACCATCGCGCGTCGATAGTTCTCGAAGACGACGTCCACGTTGAAATAGACATTGAATTCCCGGCCGTCCTCGTCCTCGACCTTCATCAGATCGCAGGTGTGCCCGTCCTCGTTGACAAGCTGTTGGCGTTTGGGACGCCAACCCGCCATGTTCATCACGAAATATTCTTCGTCGACGTCGATGACGACCCAGCCGTTCTTGCAACTCTTGCGCGTGCCGCTGTTCACCAGCGCGCCCAAAAGTTCCAATCGGAACTCTCTATGCCGGTTCGCAACGACGGAATCCTCTCCCAGCGCGAGCATGGACTGGGAGAAGATCTTCTGCGCCCACATGTCCAGGTAGTCCAGTTCCAGGATGGATGCGGCGTACTGTTTTGCCCGTTCGTACTTGCCGTCATAGGCGGCCTTGTGCATCTTCTCGCTCAATTCCCGGATCTTGTCCTTTTCGCGGTCCAGGTACCAGGAAGTCCTGGCGCAGTTCAGCCGCAGTGCCTCGTAGTTGATCCTCTTCGGGGAAACTTCCCCGGCCTTCGCGCGTTCCAGAAGGGTGGAGCAGATCTTCTCGTGGTCCCAGACCAACTCGTGGTACCGCGCGAAAACGGCGGTCGCCAGGAACAGCAGCGCGGCGGCTGCGCGTGCAATGGATTTCATGCGGGTTCCCCTTTTCCCGAAAGGATAGCCATTTCGGGAACGCGAAAAGGCCTCCGCGAGGGAGGCCTTTCGTCGTTCCGGAGCCGGAGGGATCAAGCGTTGGCGTCGACCCAGTCGGCGTTCTTCTTGCACGCTTCGACGGACTTGTCGAAGGCGGCCTTCTCGGCGTCGTTCATCTTCACTTCGAAGATCTTCTCCACGCCGTTTTCGCCGATGACGCAGGGAACGCCGCAGTAGAGGCCCTTGACGCCGTATTCGCCGTCGAGCTTGACCGCGCAGGTGAGGACGCTCTTCTTGTCGAGCAGGTAGGCTTCCGCCATCTTGATCGCGGAGGTCGCGGGGCTGTAGAAGGCCGAGCCGCGGACGAGCAGGCTGACGATTTCGCCGCCGGCGTTGGCCGTGCGGGCCGCCAGTTCGTCGAACTTCTCCTTGCTCATCAGCTGGGGCAGCGGGATGCCGCCGACCGAGACGCATTCGTAGAGGCTGACCATCGTGTCGCCGTGGCCGCCCATCACCAGGGCCTTGACGTCTTCGGCGGAGACGCCGAGCTCCATGGCCACGAAGCAGGCGAGGCGCGAGGAGTCGAGCACGCCGGCCATGCCGACGACCTTGTTCGAGGGGAACCCGGTCACCTTCTGCATGTTGTAGACCATGGCGTCGAGCGGGTTCGTGATGACGATCACGAAGGCGTTGGGGGCGGTCTTCTTGATGGCTTCGCCGACGGTCTTGATGACGCCGCAGTTGATGCCGAGGAGGTCGTCGCGGCTCATGCCGGGCTTGCGGGGCACGCCCGCGGTGACGATCACCACGTCGGCGCCGGCGATGTCGGCGTAGTCGGTGGAGCCGGTGAGGTTGCAGGAGGTGCCCATCACGCCGCGGCCTTCCATGATGTCGAGGGCCTTGCCCTTGGGCATCCCCTCGGTCTGGGGGATGTCGATGAGGACGACGTCGCCGAGCTGCTTCTGGGCGAGGACGAGAGCCATGGTGCCGCCGATCTGGCCGGCGCCGACGAGAACGATCTTCTTGCGAGCCATTTTCACCGCTCCTTGGGGATGGAAAAGGGTTTTGACGGGCCTAAATATAGCTTTCGCGGCCCTCTCCGGCGCGGTCCGGAGGTCAGGATTCGGCCTTGTTCGGGACGAAGGAGACCATCGTCGGGACGACGACCGCCAGCGCCAGGAAGACCATCGCGGAGGCGCCGACGGCGACCCAGAGGTCGGGCGACTTCCAGCTGCTGCCCAGCCCCACGGCGGCGCAGACCGTCAGGAAGAGCGAGGCGAGCCAGGCGCCCGTCCAGGCGGGCAGGAGCTTCTCCAGCCAGGCGACCGCCGTGGCCATGCGCGTGGGCTTCTCGGCCGAAATCGCGCCGAGCGCGGGGAACGAGACGAAGAGCTCGCCGAGCATCACGCCGAGCATCGGGACGGCCGTGAGGGCGTGCGTCCCGTAGCCCATTCCGCCGAGGTAGTAGGCGGGAACCGCGCCGAAGAGCGGCAGGACCAGGACCATCGGCGCGAGGACCGCGAGCCACCAGCAGCGCAGGCCGTGGAGGACGCCCGCGAACCCGGCGAGGAAGAGCGAACCGGCCACGAGCGCGTGGACGCGGGGCTCCCAGCCGAAATAGGAGAAAAGCCAGGCCGGAAGCGAGAGCAGGACGAGGAAGAGCCCGGTTTTCTTCGCCGAAAGGAACCGCCAGGCGCACCAGCCGACGGATCCCGCGAAGGAGAGCATCGCCCAGGGAACCAGCTCGTGCACGGAATCGTGCCGTTCGGCCAGGAGCGTGGCCAGGAGGCGGAGGGCGACGCGGGCGTCGTCGCGCCAGAAGCGGGAGACCTTCACGAGGTCGTCCAGCCCCCAGAAGAAGCCGGCGAGGAGGAGAATCGCCAGCAGGAGGCGGAACCGGACCAGTCTTTCGGCGAAGCGCCGGGAACTCGAGATTTTGGGGCGAAGATCCATCGCGCCCAAAGGTAGAAAAGAGCGGCCGCGGGAACCCGCGTCACTTCGCCGCGTTCCGACCCGGACGGGACTCGCGCTCCGCGAGCCATTCGACCAGGACCGGCGTGGCGAAGAGCGCCATCAGCGACCCGAAGAGGAGCCCCCAGCAGACGGTGAAGGCCATCGGGACCATCTCCTTCGCCTGGAAGCTGCGCTCGAGCATTATCGGCATCAGCCCGGCGACGGTCGTGAAGGTCGTCATGGCGATCGGGCGGAGGCGGCTCAGGGATCCGGCGACCGTCGCCTCGCGCAGCGGCAGCCCTTCGCGCCGCAGGCGGTTGATGCTGTCGACGAAGATGATGGCGTTGTTGACGACCACCCCGGAGAGGGCGACGAACCCGAAGACCGACATGTTCGAGACCATCTCGCCGTGGATCACGTGCCCCCAGAGGCCGCCCAGCACGCCGAGCGGAATCACGACCAGGACGACGGCCGACTGCTTGAGGGAGCGGAACTCGGCCAGCAGCATCAGGAGAATCAGCAGCAGCGCGGGCGTGAAGGAGAGGGCGATGCTGACCGCGAACTCGATGTTGTCGCGCTGCTGCGCGCCCGGGCGCCAGTCCACGCCGGGGTGCCTCGCGAGGACGCGGGGCAGCAGCTCGTTCTGGACCAGGCGCTGGACGCTCAGCGAAGAGGCGCCTGGGGCGAGGGAGGCCTCGACGACGATCTCCCGGGCGCCGTCGGCGCGGCGGATGGTCGCGCAGGGAGAGCCGGTCGGCGTCGTCCCCTCCACGTAGTCGTCCACGGGATCGACGACGGTCGGCTCGGCCTCGAACTCCCGGCGGAGGTCGTCCGCCGCGCGGTGGAGTTCCGCGTAGTCCGCGCCGCGCAGGGCGATCGAGACGGGGGCGCCCCACTGCCCCGCGGACCCGAACCGGAACCGCGCGACCCCGTCCGGCCGCCCGAGCGCGCGCCGGAGCCTCTGGACGACCGCTTCCGAGGGAAGCGGCCGCTCGCGGCCCGAGACCAGGCGGAGGACGATCCGGCCCGCGTGCGGACCGGCGTCCCCGATCCGGTTCGCGCCGACGGAGCGCATCGTCCCCTTCAGGACCGCTCCCCCGCTCTCGCGCTCCATCTCCGCGACGGCGGCGCGGATGCGTTCTTCGACCGCGGCCAGGAGGGAGTCCGTGGTCTCCGCTGGGGTTCCGGCGGGCATGGTGACCTCGAGTCCGGGAATCTCGTCGTCGGTCTCCTGGTAGGGGTTCACCTGCAGGACGCCGGTCTGGAAGAAGAGCGCGGTGAGGGCGGCGCCGAGGAGCGGGACGGCGAGCGCGAGGGCCTTGTGGTCGAGCGCGAAGCGCAGCGCCGGCCCGTAGATTCGGTGGACGCGGCGGAGAATCTCCGCGCGCATCCTCGCCGAACGCGAAAGCGCGGACTCGAACGCGCTCCTCCGGCGGACGTGCGCGAGGTGCGCGGGCAGGACCAGGAAGCTCTCGACCAGCGAGAAGACGAGCGCGGCGATGGCGACCACGGCAATCTGCCAGACCATGCTCCCGATCATCCCGCGGAAGAAGAAGAACGGGACGAAGACCGCGATCGTGGTCAGGGTCGAGGCCGTCACCGGCGCGAAGACCTTGCGGACCGCCGTCCGCGCCGCCTCCGCGGGGGCCGCGCCCGCCTCCAGCTCCTGCCAGACGCGTTCCGCGACCACGATGGCCGAGTCGACCAGCATCCCGACGACCGCGATCATCCCGAAGAGAGAGAGCAGGTTGAAGGTCATGCCCGTCGCCCGGGCGAGAACCATCATCCCGGAGACGGCGAACGGGAGCGAAAGCGCGACCCAGAAGGCGACGCGGAGGTTGAGGAAGAGGGCGAGGACGACGAGCACCAGGCAGAGCCCCTGCAGGCCGTTGCGCCCGAGCAGGCTCATCCGGTCGCCCAGGACGCTCGTCCCGTCGTAGAAGACCTCGACGCTGCCGGGACGCTTCGCGAGGAACCGTTCGCGGCCGTCGTGCGCGCGCTTCGCCACCCGGAGCAGGTCCTCTCCCCTGCTCTGGTTCGCGGAGACCGCCAGGACCTCCTTCCCGTCGTACCGGATCTTCCCGAGGGGCGATTCGGGCGGGAGGAACGGAATCGGGGCGCCGTCGATCCGGACGTCGGAGAGCCCGAACTCGTTCCGGAGCATCTCCTTGAATTCGTCCGCGACGGGGAGCGCCTCCGCGGCGGATTCCCCCTTCACTAGGAAGACCGCGCCGGGCATGGAGAAGGGCTCCCGCTCCACTTTGGTCGCCGCGCACCCGGGCGGGAGGGGCTGCGTCCCGACGACCTCGCGGATCTCCTGCGCGAGCCGGTCGGCCTGCCGCGCGCTCTTCGCCCGGACGGAGAGGCGCGCGCCCCCGGGCATGGAGACCGATTCGCGGGAACGGACCCGCGGAAGGGCCGCGATCCGCTCCTCCAGCGGGACCACGGCTTCGCGTTCGATCTCCTCGGGCAGAGCGCCCGGCCAGGAGAGCTCGACCGTCACGCGGTCCGGCTCCTGTTCGGGCAGAAGCGAGGTGCGCAGGCCGCTTCCGCAGAACCATCCGCCGGCGAGCACGGCGGCCATCAGGAGGTGCGCGGTCCACGGATGCGCGACCGTCGCGGCGGGAAGCGATTGGAGAAGCGATTTCAGCCGTTCCATGTCACCTGGAGATCACGAGCTTCTGCAGGCGCGAGAAGCTCTTCGTCTTCGTCTTTCCGGTGAAGGCGTCGGTCGTCCTGAACTTCGCGTTCACCTGGTAGTAGTAGAGCCCGTTCGCGAGCTTGTTGCCCCAGGCGTCGCGGCCGTCCCAGGTCGTGACGCCGGAGACCGCGCGTCGGATCACGCGGAGCAGCTTGCCTGAGGTCGAGTAGATGCGGATCGAGACCTCCGCGGGCGAGGTCGAGCCGAGCTTGAAGCGGAAGGTCGTCCGGTTCTTCATCGGGTTCGGGGCGTTGTGGACGTCGAAGAGCCCGTCCTCGAGCTTCTCGCCCGCGCGGATTTTCCACTCCTTCTCGACGACGTTCCCGACCACGTCCTGCGCCCGCACGCGCGCCACGATCCGCCCGTCGGGACGCTCCTCGGGGATCAGCTTGCGGAAGAGGACGCGCGTCCCGCTCTGTTCCGTGAAGAGCGGATGGTGGATCTTCTCCATGCCGACGAGCTCCAGCGTCACCCCTTCGTCGGGAAGCGCGGACTGGTCCACGCCCGTGGCGTCCGTCACCTCGAACTCCAGGCAGGCGGGAAGCTGCAGCTCGGCCTCGGGCCCGAGCCACCCCGCGGCGGCCTGGTCGCAGAGCCGGGCGCGCACGGTCGGCGGCTCGGAATCGTCGATCGAGTCGGCCCAGGCGGAGGTCCCCCGCACCGGGATGCCGCCGACGACGGAGCCGCCGCGGATCCTCTCCCCGCCGGACCAGACGTAGGCGCGCAGGACCGAATTCGTGTCGCCGAACGAGAGCTTGCGCGGCGCGACGAACGTCGCGGAGAACTTCCCGCCGCGGATCTTCTCGTGCGAACCGAGGAGCACGTTCCCCTGCTCGCGCACGGTCCAGGAGACGTCCTCGCCGAAGACCGTGTCGGCCTCCGTCCGGACGCGCGGCTGCTCCTCCAGCTGGACGAGGACGTCTCCGGAGGAGATTCCCTCGACCGTGCCCGCGATTTCGATCCGGTCGAGGGCCTTGAGCGTGTCGGGGCGCCGCGTGAAGGAGACGGTCGCCTTCCAGGGGAGCTGCGAGAGCGAGGGGTCGCCGAGAAGCGCGTATTTGTGCGTGTTGACCGAACGGATCCAGCTGTCGGAGAAGAGCGCGTTCTTCGCGCGCCGAAGCGCCTCGCCCATGGTCGTGCCGGACTTCTCCGCCAGAGCCGCGAGGAACTTCTTGGCCAGCGCCTCGTTGTCGCTCGGATAGGTCTCGCGCGTGGCGGCCACGACCGCGGAGACGCCGCCGTTCGGGGCGAAGAGGAGCTCTTCGCCGAGGGCGCGGTGCTTCGGGCGGTCGAAGAGCCCGAGGTGGCAGCTGAACGCCGCGAGGAGCGTCGGCTTCGACGCGTTCGTCAGGCGCGGGACCGCGGCGACGTCGAAGAGCTTCTCGTCGGCGATCTGGTGCATGCCGCCGTGCCCGAAATAGACCGTCAGCCAGCGCCCGGCGTTCAGCTCGCGGACGAAGGCGTCGGCGGCGCCCTTCTTGGAGTTGACCCCGTCGAAGGGCCAGTCGGCCATCAGCAGGCGGCGGTTCTCGGCCACGGGGAAGAGGGAGTCCGCGAGCTCGGCCGCCGACTCGACGCTGGCGGTGTGGCCCATGAGGTCCGCGGAGGAGGGCTTGTTGAAGTCGTCGGCGACGAAGAGGTTGCGGTTGCGCCATTCGGAGAGGTCGCCGCCGGAGGCGCGCTCGACCGTCTTCGCCTTGGCGAAATAGGCGCGGAGGTCGGAGACGTCCCGCGCGGGAACGCGGCCGACGGCGAGTTCGAGCGTGTAGTCCGCGGCGGAGACCGACTCGCCGGCGTCGAGCGCGCCGAAGTAGTCGTCGGTCAGGAGGAACTGGTGCTCGAACGACGGCAGGAGCATCGGCTCGATCCCCGAGTTCCCCAGGTAGTCGAAATGGGCGTCGCCGAGCAGGAGGACGGACTTGAGCGACGGCATGTCCTCCTTCGCCTTGCGCAGCCAGTCCCGCAGCGCGACCGGGCTCGCGCGCCCGCCGTCGTGGAGCGCGTAGAGGTCCTCGGCGCGCACCACGGCGCAGCGGACCTTCTTCAGGGACTCCTCGCTCCGGAACCGCGCGTAGTCCGCGGCCTCGGACTCGAACGCCGCCGGCGCGACGATCGCCATCTCGGGCTTGAGCCGTTCGCCCGCGGCGTTCGTCCCGGAAACGGGGTCCGCCATCGTCCAGGCGCTCGAAGGCGGACGCCAGGCCTCCACCTCCTTCGCGGTCCTGCGGTCCGCCGGGCAGTCGACCCAGTAGGAGGTGCCTTCGGACGAGACCGAGTCGCTCCAGCTCCCGGACGCGAGAGGAAGCGCCGCCTCCGCGTTTCCGTCCACGATCTTCAGGACGCGGCAGCCGTCCGCGCCGGAGAGCGTCCGCTTCCAGAGCCCGTTCCCGCGGTCGTGGAAGATCCGCCTTCCGCGCCAGTCCTCCGCGACCGGGCTCTCCCAGCGCAGGCTCATGCCGTTGAAGCGCAGCGGCCAGTCCGCGGTCGATTCGAACTCCAGCGACCAGGCGGGGTTCGTTCCGGAGACGCCGGAGAGCCGGACCAGGGATTCGCCGTCCTTCCGTCCGAGCGGCGAGGCGGACGCGCTTCCCGCCTTGAGGTCGAAGACCGGATCGGGGTAGATGGAGCCGGCGAAGTCGTAGTAGGAATAGAAGTCGAGCGCGGCCAGGACCTCGCCGGAGGAGCCGATGCCGGAGAGCTTCGCGAGGGAGGGGTGCGCCAGGTCGGCGGAGGAGAGGGCGCGGGACGCCTGCACCTCGGTGCGGAACCAGAACCAGTCCGCGCCGGTGCTGTCGTCCGCGGAGGAGCCGTAGCCCCATTGCGCGCTCAGGTCCTTCTCCGCGCGGACGTAGCGGGGCGCCGAAGGAAGCGCGGTCCCGCCGCTCCGCTTCTCCGTCTTCAGGCGGAGCGCCTCCCCGCTTTCGAGGAGGGCGACCCAGTAGTCCTGCGTCTTGCCCCATTTCGAGGCGTAGAACTTCCAATAGGTCCGCCCGTCGGAATCGGTTCCGGAGGGAACCCAGCCCGAGGCCCCGTGCGCGAAGAAGAGAAGCGAGTCCCCGGGCCCGAAGAGCCCGTCGCCCGCGCCGCCGGCGCCCCCGTGGTCCCGGACCTCGCAGGGGATCTGCGCCAGGTTGCCCGCGGAGGGGGCGCCGGCGGCGATCCGGGGAATCGTGTCCGCGAGGCCCGAGAAGAGCGCGAGCCGCCCGACCGGGATCCCGTCCGCGGTGGCGGAGCGGCCCGCGGACGACAAGGCCGAGCGGAAGCGCTCGAACGTCAGGACGTAGAGCCCGTCCTCGTCGAACGTGGAGAGGTCGTCGTCCCCGACCCGGACGCGGACCAGGGGTTCTTCGCGGCCGAAGGAGAACGTCCTCTCCGCCTCTTCGGGGGGCGCGGGAAGCGCGCGAAGAGGCGCGGCCGCCGGAGAAGAGGCCGCGGTTCCGGCTCCGCGCGCGCCCGGGAACGAGAGTTCTACCCTCGCGCGCGCGGTCGCCTGCACCGCGGCGGCCCGGGAACCCGGCTGCGGCGCGGCGGCGACAGGGACGCGGAACGCGGCGATCCACCCCGAGCCCGAGCGGACGGGGTTCGTCGCGCGCGGGACGAACTTCGCCGCCGCCGCGCCCATGGCCAGGGCGGCCGTGTCCCTCTGGTCCGCCCAGCGCTCCGCGGCGCCGCGTTCCAGGTTCCGCCGTTCCAGGACCTTCACCGAGATCTTCGGGCGCCCGGGGCCCTTCAGTTCCAGCGGGACGGAGATCCAGAGCGAGCCGTCGACGTCGCGGTCGCAGTTCGCGCAGGAGAACGCGGCGCCGTTCGCGCCTCCCGAGACTCCGAGCGAAAGCGCCTCGACCTCGAAGACCATGGAGTCCGCGGAGGCGCGAACCCGCTTGATTCCGTCCGAGGCGAACCCCGCGCCCGAAAGCGCGAGGAGCGTCAGCAGGAGGAGTTTGCGCGGGAGGCCCATCTTACCCTCGTCGAAGTCAGCGGGAGATTCCCGGAAGTTCCCAGCGCAGCGTGCTCTTCAGCCGCGATTCCAGCGGGCGGAAGGTCTTCGTGGAGTAGTCCAGGACCCGTTCGGCGAAGCTCTTCTTCGGGAGCGCTTCGTGCACCGGGACCTCGTCGTCCAGGCCGCGGAGTTCGCGGACGTACGCGAGCGCGTCGTGCCAGGTGCCGAGCGTGTCCACGAGGCCCGCGGCCACGGCCTGCCGCCCGGAGAGGACGCTGCCGTCGGCCAGCTTGCGGACCGAGTCGGCGGAGAGGTTCCGCTCCAGCGCCACGTCGCCGACGAACTGGTCGAACATCTCCCCGACCAGCTTGTCGAAGGCGGCCTTGTCCTTCGCGTTCATCTTGCGGTAGGGCGAGCCGGCGTCCTTCAGGTCGCCCGTCTTGACCGTGTTGAACTGCACGCCGATCTTCCCGAGCAGTTCGGTGGCGTCGGGGAAGGTGGAGATCACGCCGATGGAGCCGGTGATCGTCCCGGGCAGCGCGAAGACCTTGTCGCCCGCGAGGCTCGCGTAGAGCCCGCCCGAGGCGCCCATGTTCCCCATGCTCACGACGACCGGAACCGAGTCCGCGCGGAATTCGCGGAGCGCGGAGTAGATCTCCTGCGAAGCGCCGATCGCGCCTCCGGGGGAATCGATCCGCACGAGGACCGCTTCCAGGCGGCCCAGCTTCCGCAGCTTCTCCACCTGGTCCAGGACCGGCTGCGCGTCGTAGATGCCGCCCTCGATCCGGATCAGTCCGATCGCGGGCTCGTCCTCGTCGAAATAGGCCTCGCCCGCGGCCAGGAGCCCGAGCACGGCCAGCCCGAACGCGAACGCCCCGCCGACCACGGCCAGGACGAGAATCGCCTTCAGCGCTTTCCAGAGTTTTTCTCCCATGAAGACCCTCCTTCGGACGTTTCCGTCAGCGTTCGCCGACCTTCAGGCGGTCGCCGGGTCGGATGCCGTCCTTCGCCTTTTCGTTCCACTTCAGCAGCTGGTCCACCGTCGTGTTGTTCCTGCGCGAGATGTCCCAGAGGTTGTCGCCGGAGCGGACCGTGTACCAGACCTCGGTCTTCTTCGAGTCCGCGGCCTTCGCTTCGGACTTCTTCGGCTCGGACGGCTTCGGCTCCGCTTTCTTCGGCTCCGCCTTCTTCGCGGCCTCGGGCTTCTTCGCCGCGCCCGGCTTTTTGCAGACGAGCTTGTCGCCCGGGAAGATCTGCGCCTTGTCGTCCAAGCGGTTCCACTCCTTCAGGTCGGCCACCGAGACCCCGAAGGTCTTCGCGATGGAGTAGAGGTTGTCGCCCTTGCGCACGGTGTAGGTCGACTGCGGGTCCGAGGGGCCGCGCGAACCGCCGGGGAGCTTCAGCTTCTGGCCCACGCGGAGGTTGTTGTCCGTCGCGCCGTTGGCCGCCTTCAGCTCCTCGACCGTCACGTTGAAGGCCCGCGCGAGCGAATAGTAGGAGTCCCCCGCCCGCACGGTGATCGTCCCCCGCGCGCTCTTCGTCTCCGAGGCGCCGCCCTTCCCCCTGCCCGCGGGTTCGGCGTAGACCGCCTTCCCGTTCGACGGGTCGGGGATCATCAGGTCCTGGCCCACGCGCAGGCGGCTGTTCTTCAGGCGGTTCGCGGACTGGAGCGCGGAGACCGAGACGCCGTAGCGCGCGGCGATCACGCTGAGGTTCTCGCCGCTCTTCACCTTGTGGTGCTGCCAGCGGACCAGCTTGCTCTTGTCGATCTTGGCCCAGCCCGCGGCGAAGGTCTCGCGCGTCCCCTCGGGGAGCCGGAGCAGGAACTTCTTCGCTGAGGGAGGCGTGGTCCAGCGGACGAGCGTGGGGTTGAGCGCGAGGAGCGTGTCCTCCTTCGTCTTGACGATTTCGGCGACCGTCGAGAGCGGGACGGGATGGTCCACGGTCATCGTGTCGGCCGCGCGGAGCGTCTGCGGGACCGGTTCGAAGCCCCAGTGCCCGTGCTGGCGCCCGATCACGGCGGCGGCCAGGATGCGCGGCACGTAGTGCATCGTCTCCTCGGGGAGCGAGAGTTCCCAGAAGTCGCGCGTCTCCTGCTCGCGGATCGCCCGGCGCACGCGGCCCTCGCCGCAGTTGTAGGCGGCCATCGCCAGCAGCCAGTCGCCGAACTCCGCGTGCAGCGTCGCCAGGTAGCGGAGCGCGGCCCGCGTGCTCTTCTCGGGGTCGCGCCGTTCGTCCACCCACCAGTCCACGGTCAGCCCGTAGTGGCGCGCGGTCGCGGGCATGAACTGCCAGATGCCGTTCGCCTTGGCGCTGGAGAGGGCGCTGACCACGTAGCCCGACTCCACGAACGCGAGCCAGGCGAGCGAGAGCGGGAGCCCGGCGGAGTCGAGCGCCTCGCGGACCATGTCGTCGTAGGCGGCCTTGCGCCCGAGCGAGCGCTCGGTGAAGCCCGGGACCACTTCGGTGTAGTAGCGGATTTCGCGCCAGACGCGCTCGTTCAGCTCCACGGGCAGGTCGATGCCGTCCAGCAGGAGCCCGGTGTCGATCGGCTTCTCGGCCAGGGAGTCCTCGGGGTACCCCTCGACGAAATCCTCGACGGAGAAGTCGCCGGGCCAGTCGCTTTCGGAATAGCGTTCGACGGAAGAGACGGCCAGAAGAGCGCGTTCGTAGCCCTCCAGAAGCTCCTTCGCCTTCGGGGGAAGTTCGCCGGACTTCTTGAACTTGTTGCGGCCGGCCCGGACCTCCTGCAGCACGGCGAGGCGCCAGGCCTCCGCGCTCAGGTCCCAGTTGCCCTCGCCGCGCTGCTCTTCGGCGATCTTCGCCAGCTTGCGAGCGGAAAGGCTCCCGTCCAGGAGGACCGGTTCGGACGGGGCCGGGGCGGCTTCCTCCCCGGGAGAGGGCGCGACCTGCTCGTCCGCGCGGGGCGCGGTCGGCGAGCAGGAAGCCAAAAGCAGGAAAAGCGCTCCGAAAAGGGCCTTTTTCGGGAAAGCGCCCTTCAGCGGATCACTCGTCAAAGTCCAGATCTTCGGCGTAGTCGTTCCAGATCTGGTCGCGTCCGAATGTCGGCTTGTCGAAATCGACCTCTTCGTCAACATCGGAGTCGTTCTCTTCGTTTTCCTCGAAATCCTCGTTGTTGTTCTGGTAGGCGTAGTCGTCGCTGTCGTCGTTCTTGCCGCCGCGAGCGACTTCCAGGAATTTCTTCATGTGCACCTCCGGGGTGGCGTGTTCTTACGAGGCAATATATCCCGCAGGGGCGGAATCGGCAAGACTTTTCCGGAAAAATCTTGGGCGGGCCGTCCTTTTTGGCTACTTTCTCTTTTGGAGGTCTTCCCGTGGCGAGAATCGGCTTCGAAGGTTTGAGGAAATTCGCTCTTTTCACGGCCTTTTCCGCGCTGGCGCTCTTCGCCGCGCCGACGGAAACCGATTCGGCCCTCGCGGAGGGTCTTCCGAAGGCGGACGCGGCCTCCGGGCCGGAATTCGCGGGCAGGAAGGCCGGGCTGATCGTCCTGGAGGGAGACGTGGACCAGGCGATGGCCGCCTACGCCGCCCGCGCGATCGGCAAGGCGCTCGAATCCTCGCCCGACCTCCTCGTCTTCGAGATCAACACCTACGGCGGGCGGCTCGACGCCGCGTTCGACATCTCCGACACGATGCTCGCGGTCAAGATCCCGACCGTGGCGCTCGTGGACAAGAAGGCCATCTCGGCCGGCGCCCTCATCTCGCTCTCCGCGCGGAAGCTCTACATGCGCCCCTCCACCACCATCGGCGACTGCGCCCCGATCCTCCAGGGGAACGAAGGGCCGGTCATGCTGGGCGAGAAGATCCAGTCCCCGCTCCGCGCCCGGTTCCGCGCGTTCGCCGAAAAGCACGGCTACCCCTCGCTTCTCGCGCAGGCGATGGTCTCCGAGGAGCTCGAGGTGGTCGAGCTGACCCGGGGCGACTCCTCGCGCCTGCTGCTCTCGACCGCGCTCGAGGAGCTTCCCGAGAAGGAGACCGAGGGGTGGAGCCGCCGCACGCTCGTGCAGAAGGGCGAGCTCCTCACGCTGACCGACAAGGAGGCCGGGCGCTTCGGCTTCTCCTCCGGAACGGTCGAGAACGTCCCGAAGCTGATGGAGGCGCTCGGCGTCTCCTCCTACGAAAGCGTGGAGCTGGACTGGACCGAGCACCTGGCCCGCTTCCTGGCGACCATCGCGCCGCTTCTGATGCTGATCGGCTTCGGCGCGCTCTACATGGAGTTCCACACGCCGGGGTTCGGCGTCTTCGGGATCGTGGGGATCGCGGCGCTGCTGCTGGTTTTCTTCGGGCAGTCGGTGGTCGGTCTGGCCGACCACCTGGCGCTCGGGCTGCTCGTGCTGGGCGGCGCGCTCGTCCTGCTGGAGATCTTCGTCCTGCCCGGCACCTGGATCGCGGGCGGCATCGGCGTCGTCCTGATGGCGGCCGCGATGGCGCTGACCGTCGGCGAGCCGACGCCGTCGCTTCCGGACGAGGCCGCCCCGGCGGTCGACTTCGCGCGCATCCTGCGGAACATCTCCTACGTGTCGCTCCTCGCCGCGCTCGCGCTCCTCTTCCCGCTGGTCTTCGGGCGCTTCATCGTCAAGCGCATCCCCGACAGCGTGGGCATCGCGCTCGGGACGACGATGGAGGGCGCGAACTCCCCCGTCGTCGCCGGCCTTCCCGCCGTCGGCGAGGAAGGGACCGTACTCTCGCACCTCCGCCCCGTCGGGCGCGTCCGCTTCGGCGACCGCTCGCTCGAGGCGATCAGCGAGGCCGACTTCGTCGACCCCGGGCGCCGCGTCCGGGTCGTCTCCGTCTCCGAAAACAAGATCATCGTCGTTCCCGTGGAGGAAAAGCAATGACACTCACCATGGTCCTCGTCGCCGTCGCGGCCGTCATCCTGCTGATCGTCGCCGCCATCGCCTTCAACGTCCTGACCCTCTGGATCCAGGCGCTCTTCTCGAAGGCCTACATCGGGCTCTTCCAGCTGATCGGGATGAAGATCCGCAAGGTCAACCCCAAGGTGATCGTCGCGGCGCGCATCCTCTCCACCAAGGCGGGCATGCCGATCGACACGAACCTGCTCGAGGCGCACCTGCTCTCGGGCGGCAACGTGCTGCGCGTGGTGCAGGCGCTGATCGCGGCCAACAAGGCCAACATGCAGCTCGACTTCAAGGAGGCCGCCGCCATCGACCTGGCCGGGCGCAACGTGCTCGAGGCCGTGCAGATGTCGGTCAACCCCAAGGTGATCCAGACCCCGCGCATCTCCGCCGTGGCGCTCGACGGCATCCAGCTGATGGTGACCACCCGCATCACGGTGCGCGCCTCGATCAAGAAACTGGTCGGCGGCGCCGGCGAGGAGACCGTCATCGCGCGCGTGGGCGAGGGGATCGTCTCCTCCATCGGCTCGGCCCGCTCCCACAAGGACGTGCTCGAGAACCCGAACCTCATCTCGAAGAAGGTGCTCGCCTCCGGGCTC
>JAGCEZ010000018.1 GCA_017650365.1 Fibrobacterales bacterium
CCGAAGCCCAGGCCCCCGCCGCCGCTCCCGCGGAACAGGCTCCCGTCCAGAGCTCGCGTCCCGCCCTCGCCCCGCGCGGCGGCGACCGTCAGGCCGAAGCGGCCTCCGCCGCTCCCGCCGCCGAAGTCCCCTCCGCGGCTCCGGTCGCCGAAGCGGCCCCCGCCGAAGTGCACTTCGGCCGCCGCCAGCAGGTCAAGCGTCCTCCGGAACTCGGCCAGAACTAAAGGCCGGGCCCCGAAAAGGGAACGACGAAGGCCTCCCCGCGCGGGAGGCCTTCCTTTTTTTGCTTTTCCCGCCCTTTCGCCGGTTTTTCGACGTAGATTGTCGGAAAAGGCCCCGTCTTCCGTGGAGGTTTCCGGATGAAAAGCGCACGTCTGCTCCTGTCCGCCGTCGTTCCCCTTCTCCTGCTCGCCTGCGGCGACGACGGCGGGAGCAGCGGCCCGTCGAAGGCCGACCGGACGGTCTCGACGTTCGACAAGCTCCCCGTCTGCTCCGAATCGCGCGAAGGCGAAACCGCCTACGTGAAGGACGAAGACGCCGTCTACGTCTGCGAATCGGGCGCCTGGACGGCGGGCGGGTCCGGCGGTTCCTCGCAGAAGCCCGGTTCGTCCGCGGACCAGGGCTCTTCCGGCTCCGGCTCGAACGGCGGCGGAAAATCCTCCGGCAACGGCGGCGGGAACTCCTCGGGCCCGAACAGCAGTTCGTCGCAGCAGGGCGGCGAGGACGAAATCCCGTGCGCGAACCTTTGGTGCGCCGCCCGGGGCGACACCGCGCTCGTCCTGCCGCTTCCCGACGGCGATGTGACGACTTATTGGTTCGCGTCCGACGACAGCGCCGACAACGGCGCTTCCAGCATCACGCTCGCGGAAGGCGGCATCGCGGAGTCGATTCGGGCGCGCGGGGCGATTTCGTTCACATACGCGCTGTCCGACGCCTACGCCTATCCGTATGTCCTGCTGGGGTTCGGCATGGGCCCGGACGGTACCGCCGACATCTCCGCATGGAGCGGAATCTGCCTGACCTACAGCGCTTCCGCGCCGTTCAAGGTCCAAATCGCCGCTCCCCGCGCAATCGTCAACGACTTCAATCACTACACGGCGGCTGCGGACTCCTCGACGGAGACCGTGACGCTGGATCTTCCCTGGAGCGCGTTTGAGCAGGCGGACTGGGGCGGTGATTCCGTGGATCGAAACGAAGTCCTTCAAAACGTCGAAAGAATCCAGATCACCCTCACCGGCGCCGGCGGCGACAGCGGCGCGGTGGAACTGTTCGAGGTCGGCACCCTGGGAACCTGCGGCCAGGAGATGGAGTAGCGCAGCTCGGACGGGAAAAACGGGAAAAAAAGAGGAGAGCGCGTCGGCGTTCTCCTCTTTCTCTTGGCCTACCAGGACTCGAACCTAGAATGGCAGAGCCAGAATCTGCTGTGTTACCAATTACACCATAGGCCAGTGCGGCGGCAATGATAGAAAAGAGGGGGGCTCTCTTCAAGGTTTCCTTTGTATTTTAGCGACGATGGCGCGTTTTTTCCGGAAAAAACTCCTCGTCTCCGCCCTGGGAGGGCTCCTGTGGCTCTCCGGCTGCGCGGCTTCGACCGACGGCCCCTGGCGCGACGCCGCGCCCGACGCCCCGGACCGCCTCTGGACCGCGCGCCCGGAGGCGCAGCGGATCGCGCTGGCCTCGCTCCTCGACGTGGACTTCTCCGTGGAGGGGAAGTGCGACTCGTGCCACGGGGCCTCCGCGAACTACTGGGAGTTCGAGTACGACAACATCCTCGACAGCATGGCCCGCGAGTTCTGGCCCGAGGCGACCGTGCTGCGCTTCGCGCCAGGAATCCCCCCGTTCGCGGAAGGGGACTCGGCGATCGACGGGTTCGTGCGCGGACTCGCGGCCTGGTCCGGCTCCGGCGACGGCATCTGCCAGGGCGTCGACTCCTCGCTCGTGGCGCTGCGCTACGCCGTGCCGCCCGAAATCCGGAAGCTGACCGCGAAGCTCTCCGCGAAGTACAACGTCGACCTCCTGCTGTTGCCGGGAAAGACGGAGGTGACGCTCTTCCCGCGCGGGAACGAGCCCAAGGGGAGCGTGCGGATCGTGCACCGCTTCTCGGTCTGGGACCTCAGGCGCGGGGAACCGCTCTACCGCAGCTGCCGCGACCTGGTCTGGAAAAGCCCGCGCGGCGAGCAGATCGACCGCATGACCACGCCGCTCGTCCTCGACCCCGTGGGGGCGGATCTGAAGACGCTGCGCGACGGCTGGGTTCCGCCCGAGCCGCGCTAGACCGTTTCTTGTCCCGCTTCGTCGCGGAGCGAGCCCGTCGGCGACCGCGGCGCCACGTTCCCGGGTTCCGCGGCCTCTCCCGAAATGTCGAGCAGGAGCAGCGTCCCGCCCGCGACGAAGAGCGGGAAGAGGAAGAGGTTGACCACGGGGACCATCAGGAGCACGCTGGCCTGCGCCCCGAAGACGAAGCACTTCCACGGGTGCGAGAGCATCAGCTTCGCCCGCCTGGAGAGCGGCATCAGCCGGCGGTCCATGGAGTAGCTCATCGCGTCGTAGCAGAGCGAAACCGAGCCGAAGAGGAAGAGCAGCGCCGAGAAGACCAGCGCCCCGACGCCGGGCAGGAGGTGCGAGAGCAGGAAGAGCGGGACGAAGACCGCGAAGACGACGGCGAGCTGGACCAGCGTGACGCGCAGCGCGTGGAGCGTGCCCTGGACGAGCGGGGGACAGGGCGGGATCCCGTCCGTCTTCGCGAGGACGTGGCGCTCCACCTCCTCGCTCAGGCGGTCGTTGGCCGCGGCCCCGACGACCTTGACCGCGAAGAGGAGGAGCAGCAGGCCCGAGAGGAGCACGAGGAGCAGCGCGAGCAGGTGCGCGCCCCAGCGCAGGACCGCGTAGCCCGCGCCCTGGAGCGCGGCGACGAAGGCGTTCCAGGCGCCGGGTTCGGCGGCGAAGGAGGTCTCGGGCGCGAGGAAGTCGGGAAGCGCGCCGCGCAGCGCGCGCAGGAGGTCGGGCGCGAACCAGCACCAGGGGACCAGCGCGACGAGCCCGACGAGGACCGGAATCAGCACCCAGAGGCGGAGCCGCGGCCGCTCGAGGAAGAGCTTCAGCCCCCGCGCGAGGAACGGGAACGCCGAGAAGGCCTTCATTCCGCCCCCTTGAACTCCACGGCGGGCGTGGCGGCGTCCACCACTTCCTCCCATTCGCGCTGCAGCTGCGGGTACTCGTTCGGCTCGGCGAAGACCGCGTGGGTCTCCCAGTCGGCCGAGAACGAGAGCTCGCCCCTCTTCGCGTCGGAGGAACCCTTCCAGTCCACGTAGTCCGCGCTCTTCGGCCCCTTGAACAGAGCCCTGTCCACGGTCCACGATTCGGGGTAGAGCAGGCGCAGCTTCCAGGAGAAGACGTGCGCGTTGGGGAGACGCACGGGGTGGCGGCGCGCGGAGCTGCGCGGCATCTTCATGAAGCCGCGCTCGAAGAGCCCGGGCTGGCGGAAGGAGACGCGCCCCTTCTCGACGGAGAACATCTTCTTCACGGCGTAGCTGAGCGAGATCCCGAAGGGGAGGTCGGTGCGGTCCGCGTTCTCGAGCCGCACGTCCAGGAGCGTGGAGCCGGGGATCTCGTCGTCGAGCCACTCCTGCACGTAGCGGGCGAGCTCGGCCTCGGACTTCTCGCCCAGCCGTTCGCGCATGCCGGCCGCGAACTTGCCCCTGAGCTCGATCCTGTCCCTGAACTCCGCGCCGCCGTCGGCCTTGAGCTGCGCGACGTGGTCCAGGTCCACGTGGTGCTCCAGCGCGATCTCGAGCATCGGCATGATCGCCAGGCGCGACGAGTCGCCGTCGACGACCAGGGCCGCGCCGCCTTCGAGCCCGTAGGGGACCGCGCGCCGCGTGCCGCCGAGCTCGGTCAGGTCCACGAACTGCTCGCGCCACTTTTCGCTCCCCGGGATGTGGAGGATCATGTGGTCGAACTGGTGGATGGTCGGGAGCGCCGGGCTGACCGGCTCGCCCAGGCTGACGAGCGTCAGCTCGCTCTTCACGCCGAGCGTCGCGAGCATCTCCTGCGCGAGCAGGCTCTTGTCCTTGCAGTCGCCCCAGCGCCGGCGCAGCGTCTCGCCCGAGTTCGCGGGGACCACGGCGTGCCCGCCGAAGGGGACGTTGCGGTAGCGGATGTTCTCGCGGACCCAGCGGACCACCTTGTCCACGATCTCCTGCGGGTCGATGAGCGAGCCCTTGATCTCGTAGGCCTTCTCGCGCGCGGCGATGGAGCCCTTCTTCTGGTGTCCGATGAGGGCCTCGTACTCCTTGCCCACGTCCGTCCAGGTGCGCGACCCGGCGATGAGGACGCCGCCCGCGAGGTCCTGGTAGTGCGGCATGTGGAGCTCGTTCCCGAGGCGCAGCGGGTCGCGGGCCTCCCAGACCAGATGCCCGGGCGCGTCGGGCTCGACGCGTTCGATCGGCCCGTACTCCTCGATCCGGAGGTCCGCGGTGTCGCCCGTCAGCACCAGGCGGTCGAGCGCCACGGGGATGTGGCGCGAGGCGCGGTGGTCCACGAAGGGCGGCCAGGGCGAGCTCTCGATGGAGGTCCTGCTGACCTGCATGTGGACGAAGTCGCCGGGCTCGAGCCCGCGGACGGGGAAGTGCGCCACCTGGTGCTCGCTCGCGGCCTCCTCGCCCACTTCGCTCGTGACGTACCAGTCGGAGATCGACCCGGTCCACTTCGTCTTCAGCGCGGAGTCGAGGAGCTCGATCCTGTTGGCGTGCACGCGGTCGTAGCCGGGCAGGAACGTGAACGAGAACTCCTTGAAGAGCGAGACGCCGCGTTCGTCCAGCACCTGCACGAGGAGCTCCTCGGTGACGCGCCAGGGCTTCTTCGGCGCGTAGAAGACCGACTCCTGCCGGAACCGGACGACCGCCGGCGCCGCGGAGTCCGCGGGGTCCGTCCCGCCGCGCTTCAGTAGCTCGGCCGGCTTCCCGGCGGGCAGCACGGGCTCGATCGGCTTGCGCAGCGCCTTGTTGTCGCCGCTGCCGAGGAGGCTCTGCGTGGCGGCCAGCAGGCTGGCGATCTCCTCGTCCTCCTGCCCGTCCTTCGCCGCGCGCTCGAAGCTCTTCAGCGCGTCCCTGAACTGGCGCGAGTAGAACTGCGCCTTGCCCTGCGCCACGAGCAGACGGTGGTCCGCGCCGTAGAGCGCGATCGTCTGCGCGGCCGCCTGCAGCGCCTCGCGGTGGCGGTTCTGCGCCAGCAGCGCCTCGGAGAGCGTGGCGCCCATGTCGCGCGAGGCGACGCGCCCGGAGTTGAGCTGGGTCAGCAGGTCGGCCGCCTCGGCGTTGCGGTCGAGTCCCATGTAGGTCTTCGCGAGGTAGACGCCCAGGCGCACGGAGGGACGCAGGCGGTAGAGCGACTCCACGGCCTCGAGCGACTGCTTGCGGTAGCCCAGGCCCCAGAGCGCGTCGGAGACGTTGATGCGCAGCTCCTCGTCGTCGGGGTAGAAGCGCAGCGCGGCGTTGTAGCACTCGAGCGCGCGGTCGTAGTTGTAGGAGGCCTCGTGGAGCTCGCCGAGGATCGAGAGGAGCTTGCCGTGCGACTTCACCAGCTCCGGCTGGCTTTCGAAGTGCTGGATGCCCGGGCCGAGAAGCCGCTTGAGCTGGTAGACGAACCCGCAGTTGATCAGGTAGAGCGGCTCCTCGGGGTCGAGGCGGTTCGCCTTCTCGAAGAAACCGAGCGCGCCGAGCGCGTCGTCCTGCTGCAGCTGGATCAGCCCGATCTGGTTGAGGAGGAACGCGGTGGAGCGGCGCTCGGCGGGGGAGGGCTCCGCTTCGGGCGCGTCGAAGACGGACAGCCCGTCCAGCAGGCCCGCGACGTCGGCGGCGTGCTTCGCGGACTGGCGGGCGTCGTGCCAGGCGACCAGCATCAGCGCGCGATCGCCGTTCCAGACGAAGCGGCCGCGGTAGTCGAAGTCGATTCCCTTTTCGCGGCGCGTGGCGGAGAAGCGGACGTCCGCGTTTTCGCCGGCGAGGGCCTTGCGCGAGACGCTGATCTCGTCCTGCCCGGGAAGGATCCCGAGCTGCAGGAGGTAGGCGTCGAAGATCTGCGGGGCGCGCGCGAGGTCCGCCTCCAGGCGGTTGGCGAAGAGGGCCGCGTTCAGCTCCTCGCCCTTCGTGGTGAGCGCCGCCTCGGGGTCGCCCAGTCCGGGCCTGCCCTCCGCCCAGTCGTACCAGACCGCGCGCTTGGGCTTCAGCTCGTATCCGAGCGGTTCGGAGCGGATTCCCGGGAAGGGCTTCGTGAAGTCGGTCTTCGCGTCCGGCGGGACGGGCCGCTCGATGCGGGCGATGCGCTTCGCGAGGTCCTCGAAGTTCTTCCGGATCTCCTGGCGCGGGGCGAGGCCTTCGTGCGTGAGGACGACGAAGTAGTAGCGCGAACCGTCCCAGGCGCCGAGGCCCGCGGCCTGCAGCGCGCCGCCGTCCGTGTTCCCGCCGATCTCGAAGAGGATCGCGTCGAGCCCGTCCCAGCGGATCTTCTCGCGCGAGGACCAGCGCTGCTCCGTCAGCCGGACCTTGACGTTGCGGAGCTCGGTCTCGGTCAGCCGTTCCAGCCGCGAGGGTTCGCCCGGGCTGTGGAGCACCGTGGAGACGCGGGCCTTCGCCTGGAGGTCGGCGTCGAAGAGGTCGATGGTCCGCCCGCCGCGGATTTCGTCTTCGGAGGGGAGCGTCCAGCCCCGGGGTTCGCCGATGGCGAGGTTGAGCTCGGGCCAGGAGGGGGCGCGCTTGACGTCGAACGCGGGCTTTTCGCCGGAAATGGCGCCGGCGGGCGCGGAGTCCGCGGATTCGGCCGCGGAATCGCCGGGAGCGCCCGCGAATCCCGAAGAGGAGGGCGCCGAGGCGCAGGAGGCCAACAGGGCGGCCAGGGCCAGGGCGGCGACGGGGGAAAGGATGCGAATCATGGGACTATAAATTAGAAAGCGCGCCGCCTTTTGCGTTTTTCCCGTCTCCGGCGGGATTTTTGCGTTATTTTGAAGAAGAACCCCATCCAGGTGAGCCGCGATGAAAACCGTCCCCGCTTTGGCCCTCTCCGTTCTGCTTGCTCTCTTCCTCTCCGCCTGCGGCGACGACGGCGGCTCCAGCCCCTCGAACTCGGAACCGGCCCTCTCCTCGGACGCGGGAAGCTCCGGCGACGGCTCGTCCGTCGGCGGCTCCTCCGACGACGACGGCTACTCCTCCGATGAGGAAGAGCCCGGCGGCGGACGGTCGAGCAAGAAGAGATCCTCCTCGTCCTCTTCGTCCACCTCCTCCTCGTCCGCGGACGATGGGCCGGTCTCTCCGCTCGGCGCCTGCGGCGCCTCCAACGACGGCGAGGTCAAGCAGGACGCGGACGGGCTCGTCGGCGAACCCGGCGTCCGCTACGCCTGCGACGCTGGGCTGGGCGCCTGGCGCGAAGCCACCGTCCTCGAATACGACACCTACCTCTGGGATCCCGCCGACGACGGGTTCGTGCAGAAGGGGCTGGTCACCGACGCGATCTACAAGTACGACTCGCTCCAGTGCGCGTGGCGCAAGGCGAACGCGAACGACACCGCATTCGGACTGGGCGGCTGCACGCAGAAGCGCGAAGGGAAGGTCGACCTGGCCGCCACCGACTACTACTACATCTGCCGCAACGGCAAGTGGGGAGGCGCGAAGGTCCGGGAGTACAACACCTACGGGCTCCAGTGCTCGGACGACGGCGCGCTCGTCCACGGTCTTGTCGTGGACTCGCTCCTCTACGTCTGCGACGCGGACACGTTCCGGGACGCGACGCTTTCGGAGAAGCTGGCGAACCTGGGTTGCACGAGCTACAATCAGGGCGACTCCGTGCTGTACGAGGGCTACGCGCGCTGCGCGGAATCCGGCAAGTGGATCGCGGCGCGAACGACGATTCCGGACACGCTGGCCGACGCGCGCGACGGCCGGGTCTACAAAACCGTCGGCATCGGGCTGCAGCGGTGGATGGCCGAGAACCTGGACTACGCCGACAGCGTCGCCATGCCGAGCCTCGTCGGGCGGAGCTGGTGCTACAACGACAGCGCGCAATACTGCGCGCAATACGGCCGCCTCTACACCTACGGCGCGGCGGTGGACAGCGCGACGACGGGCTGCGGCTACGGGAAGATCTGCCAGGCTTCCGACAACCGAATCCAGGGCGTCTGCCCCGACGGGTGGCACGTGCCCGGCAAGGACGAGTTCGA
>JAGCEZ010000019.1 GCA_017650365.1 Fibrobacterales bacterium
ATGGAAAAGCACTCGGTCGCGCGGCTCATCGGCGCGCCTCCGGGGTACGTGGGCTTCGAGGCGGGCGGCCAGCTGACCGAGGCGGTCAGGCGGCGGCCCTACTCCGTGGTGCTCTTCGACGAAGTGGAGAAGGCGCACCCGGACGTCTTCAACGCCCTGCTGCAGCTGCTGGACGAAGGCCGCCTGACCGACGGGCGGGGCCGCCACGTGGACTTCTCGAACACCGTGGTGATCATGACCTCGAACATCGGCTCGCGCCTCTTCGCGGAACGCGCCCGCCCGGTCGGCTTCGAGGAGATCGAGCCCGAGCTCAAGGGGTTCTTCCGGCCCGAGTTCCTCAACCGCCTGGACGACATCGTGGTCTTCCAGAAGCTGGAGCCCGAGCAGATGCGCCAGGTGGCCGACCTCAAGACTCGCGGCCTGGTCGAACGGCTCCAGGAACTCGGCGTGAAGTGCGAGTTCGCGAAGGACGCGCTGCAGGCGCTGGTCTCCGAAAGCTACGACCCCGAAATGGGCGCGCGGCCGCTGGAACGGTACCTGCGGAAGAACGTCGAAACCCCGGTCTCGCGGATGCTGCTCGCGCAGGAGCTGAAGGCGGGCCAGACCCTGACCGTCGGGCACGACGGCAAGGAGTTCACGTTCGACGTGAAGTGAGGGCCTGCGGAGCGGGGGAGGGCGGCTACAGCGCCGCCGGTTCCCGGCCCGTGGCCTCGGCGATGATCCTCGTCAGCTCCGCGTCGGCGCGGTCGAGGTCGTCGTTGACCAGCCAGTGCTCGTATTTTCCCTTGGACTTCGCCGTGGAGAGCTCCTCCGCGGCGTTTTTCAGTCTGAGCCGGAGGTCCTCTTCGGTGTTGGTCCCGCGGGCGCGGAGCCGCTTCTCCAGCGTCTCCATGTCGGGCACGGTGACGAAGATCCCGATTCCCTCGGGGTAGATCTTGTCGAAGTTCAGCTTCCCGAAGACGTCGAGGTCGAGCAGGAGGTCCTTCCCCTCCTCGAGCTTCTCCTCCAGGAACTTCTTCGGGGTGCCGTAGAAGTTGTTGTGGACCTGCATCCACTCCACGAGGCCGTCCTCCTCGATCATCTTCTTGAATTCGGGGACGGAGAGGAAGTGGTAGTGCACGCCGTCGATCTCGCCCGGGCGCGGGGCGCGCGTGGTGGCCGAGACCGAGTACTGCAGGTTCGGGAACTTCTTCAGGACGCGGCCCTGGAGCGTGGTCTTGCCCGCCCCGGAGACCGCCGACATCACGATCAGCTTTCCTCTCGCCATCGCTTCAGCTCCGTTTTCCGTCTTCGCCGCGCAGGATGTAGAGCGGGCGCTGCTTGACTTCGTCGTAGATCCGCCCGACGTATTCCCCGACGACCCCGATGGTGATCAGCTGGATTCCGCCGAGGAAGACCACGGCGATCAGGAGCGACGTCCAGCCGGGAATCGCGGTGCCGAGCGCGAACTTGGAGACCACCGCCCAGAGGGCGAGCAGTCCGGAGACCCCCGCGGCCGCGAGCCCGAGCCAGAGCGAGAGGTGGAGCGGGACGCTCGAGAAGCTGGCGATGCCGTCGCCGGCCAGCTTGAGCATCTTCTTGAGGGGATACTTGGTCTCGCCGGCGGTCCGTTCCGCGCGGTCGTAGAGGATGCCGGTCTGCTTGAACCCGACCCAGGGCACGAGCCCGCGGAGGAAGCGGCTCCGTTCCGGAAGCGCCTTCAGCGCGTCCACGACACAACGGTCCATCAGGCGGAAGTCGCCGGTGTCCACCGGGATGTCCACCGAGGTGAAGAGCCGCAGCGAGCGGTAGAACCCGGCCGCGGTCAGCTTCTTGAAGAGCCCTTCGCCGGCGCGGGCGCGGCGCTGCGCGTAGACCACCTGCCAGCCTTCGCGCCATTTGGCGAGCATGTCGAGGATCAGTTCGGGCGGGTCCTGGAGGTCGCCGTCGATGATCGCCACCGCGTCGCCCTTCGCCTGGTCGAGTCCGGCGCTGAAGGCGGCCTGGTGGCCGAAGTTGCGCGAGAAGGAGATGACGCGGTTCGCGGAGCCTTCGGGGATCGCGCCGAGGAGCAGCTCGCGCGTCCGGTCGGTGGAGCCGTCGTCCACGAAGAGCAGCTCGTGCTCCACGCCCGCGAGCGCGGTCTCCAGGCGGTCGAGGGTCTTGAGGCAGATCTCCTCTTCGTTGAGCATCGGAATGATGACGGAGAGCAGCATCGTTTCCCCCTAGCGGAAGAGCCGCGGGTTCAGCCAGTCGGCGTGGTCGTAGTCGATGTCGCCTTTGCCGTCCACGTCGAGCGAAATCCTCTTGACGCCCTTGACGGGGATCTCGAAGAGGCGGATCTGGCCGTGGCGCATGTCGCCGGAGCGCCAGACCTCCCGGCCGTCCGCGGAGACCGCGAAGACGACGCCGTCGCCCCCGACCTCCTCGTCGTCCAGGCCGACCGCGCCGACGAAGGCGCTCCAGGCGCCGCCGAGGTCGAATTCCATGTGCGAGTTGGCGTGCGTGCCCCAGCCTTCGGCGAAGGGGATGCCGTGGACGCGCAGCCCGTTCTGGTTCACGGACTGGTTCTTCTGGAGCGAGCCCCAGTCCTGGCGGGCCTCCTGCGGGGCCAGGTTCCCGAGCGGAACCGATTCGCCGTCGTTGGAATAGACGGCGGCGGGCAGGTCGGCGACCTTCTCGCCCGGGACCGCGACGCGCGAGGTGACGAGGTTGAAGCCGAGCTTCAGCGGGAACTTCGCGGAGACTTCGCCCGCCTCCTCGGGCAGGTCGAGTTCGCGGACGTCGGGCGCCTCGGAACCGCGCGGATGGGCGAAGAGCAGGAGCTTGGAGCCCGCGGGGAGCGGCAGGACGGAGGCGCGGAAGACCAGTTCGCCGTTCTCGGCGGAGAGGCGGACGTCGCGGACCTTGCCCGAGGGGAGCGCGGCGCGGATCCTCGCGGCGTCGCGCGCGTCGGCGATCTTCGAGATCACGAGCGGGTAGTTGTTGGTGATCGTCGTCCGGAAGACCTCGCGCATCGCGTTTTCGCGCTCGAAATCGTCGCAGGTCTGCGCGCTGCGGCTCTCCACGGCCTTCTTGTGGTAGGTCTTGTTCTCCCAGCAGTAGAGCCCGCGGACGAAGTAGACGCCGCCCTTGTACTCGGCGAGCATCGCCTCCTTCCGGCTCTGCGGCCAGGAGCGCCAGCGGGAGTACTGCACGCCCGAGATGCCGTATCCGACGAAGTGCCATGGGCGGTTGTAGACGAAGAGCCTCCTCTCGCCGTCCTTGAGGGGGTTCTCCGCCATCCACCTGTGGATTTCGCGCTCCTCGGTCGTGAGGTGGTTCCGGTTGTACATGATGTTCTCTTTCAGGCTCTCGTGGTGGCGCACGCCGAGCAGCCCGGCGAAGACCGCCACGATCGCGGCCGCGGCGAGCGCCTTCCGGGAGCTCGTCCCCTCGGGTTCGGGCGGGATCCGCAGCATCGTCGGGAAGAGCCAGAGCAGGGTCTCGCGCAGGAAGAGCGCGATCAGGAAGGCGACGACGGGGTAGAAGACGACGGCGTAGCGCTGGTTGATCTCGATGGTGAAGTCGCCCGAGACGTTCTCCAGGATCATGTAGGTCTGGAGGTCCAGCAGGAGCAGGAAGAGCGCGGTCTTCCGGAACGCGGGACGCCGGACGAAGAGCGCGGCGAAGGCGGCGACGCCTCCGAGGAAGAGCCATGCGTGGCTGGAGAGGAAGGGGTTCTTCAGCCGGTCGTTCGACATCTCCTGCGTGACGACGCCCCAGTTGATCTTGAGGTTTTCGAGGAAGTGGCCGTGCGCGTCGAATTCGCCGCCCTGGAAGTTGTATCCGCGGTAGTGGGCGATGGTGAAGAGGATCGGAAGCGAGAAGAGCGTGACCGAGACGACCAGGGACCACCAGCGGCGCGGGCGCTCGATCGCCAGGGGCAGGGCGGCCAGGACGAACGCGAAGAGCGAGAAGACGGTCTCCTGGCGGGTCTGCGCGAAGAAGCCGAGCAGGGAGCCGAGCAGGATCCAGGGAAGGACGTCGGCCAGGAACGTCCGTCCGCCGTCGGCGGGGGAGTGCTCGTCGCGCGTGAGGACGAAATGCAGGCAAATCAGCGAGAGGGCGAGGAGGAAGACGTAGAGGGGCTCCACGGAAGTGGCGCGGAACTGGAACTGGACGAGCGGGAGGAAGGCGAAAAAGGCGCACGTGACGACGGCCAGGAAGCAGTCCTTGGTCCAGAGGCGGACCGCGAAGAACATCGCGAGAAGCGTGAGGACGAAGAGGACCGCCTGCCCGCCGAAGATCCAGTGCAGGTCGGAGCCCAGGACGGGCATCAGCACCATCCAGAGGAAGGACTGGCCGCGCCCCTTGAAGGTCGGGGTGTCGAGGAGGCACTCCAGGCGGCCCTTGGCGTCGAAAAGGCCCTCGTCGCAGGTGGCGGAGATCTGGTTGTGGTACATGTTCTGGGCCGCGGCCAGGAAGACCGATTCGTCGCTCTGGACCCGGTGGCGGGGTTCCACGCAGCTCAGCAGGAGGGCCAGGGCCCCGCCCGTCACCGCCAGGGCGAGGAGGATTTCGCCCGCCGGGGGAAGGTTCGCCTTCAGCCAGCGCCAAATTTCGCGCCTGAGGGCGACGGCCGCCCCGACCAGGACGGCGAAGTCGGCCAGCATGATCCAGTATCCGGCGTGGATGTCCGCCCAGCGGATCGCCGCCTTGGGGAGGAGCAGCAGGAGGAGGACGGAAACGGCCGGAACGATCAGGGCCAGCCAGAACATGGGAGTCCGGAAAGCCCGGAGGAACCCCTGGAGGAGGGGAGTCGTGGAAGGGGGCGTGTTTTTGTCCATCGGTGCCCGGAAATATATCTAGATTTGGCGCGCTTCAGCCCTTTTACGCCATTGGCACACGATGAGGTTTCAGGCGTGATCCATCCGCAGCAGATGCCCTCCCCGTTGGCTCCCACCCCCGCCGGCGAACCCGTTTTTTCCGCGAAAGTGACCCGAAAGGACGGTTCGACCGCCGTCGTGGCCGACCCCGTGGCCAACCGCTGCCTGGTCGCCCTGATGAACGCCCACGCGCTCCTCGGGGGAGCCGCCGCCCACTGGGGCGGGCCCTCCGCCCTCGCCGAAGCCGTCGCCGCGATCCACGGCGTCATGTTCTCGGTCAAGGGCCGCCAGTGGCACGAAGCCTTCAATTTCGTCAACGACGCCGGCCACTGCGAAAACGGCGTCTACGCCTGCCGCGCCAACTACGGCTTCGACGGCATGACCCTCGAGGACCTGCGCGGCTTCCGGGGCATCGAAAGCCACCTCAGCGGCCACGCCGAACAGCACATCAACCCCCGCGGCGTGCTGGTCTCCAACGGCCCCCTCGGCTCCGCCCTCGCCCCCGCGCAGGGCCTGGCCCTCTCCGACGCGCTCGAAAAGCGCGACCGCACCACCATCTGCATCCTCACCGACGGCGCCGCCATGGAAGGCGACGCCCGCGAGTGCTTCGCCTCGATCCCCGGCTTCGCGGCCAAGGGCATGCTCGCTCCGTTCGTGATGGTGATCTCCGACAACAACACCAAGCTCTCCGGCCGCATCCCCGACGACGCCTTCTCGATGCAGCCCACGTTCGACTCGCTCGACGTGCTGGGCTGGAACGTCATCCTGGTCGAAAAGGGGAACGACCTCCAGGCCGTCTACACCGCGCTCGAAACCGCGCTGGACGAGGCCAAGGCCGACCCGAAGCGCCCCGTCGCCCTCTGGCTCAAGACCGTCAAGGGCTGCGGGATCAAGGCGACCGAAGACGACCCCGCCGGCGGCCACGGCTTCCCGGGCTCCGCGGGCGCCAACATGCGCGCCTTCCTGGCCGAGATCTGCAAGGGCGAGGCCAACGTGCCTCCGGCCCTGATGGAATGGGCCGGCGAAGTGGAACGCCTGAACGCCGAGGCGAAGGCCGCCAAGGCGGCCAAGCCCGCCCCCGCCGTCGCCCCCAAGAAGATCCAGTCCACCTTCTCCAGCGTGATGGAGAAGCTGGTGGCCGAAGGGCTGCCCGTGGTGAGCGTCACCTCCGACCTGCCCGGCTCGACCGGCGTGGGCGGCTTCCGCAAGAGCCATCCCGAGCTGAGCTTCGACGTCGGCATCGCCGAGGCGAACATGATCGGCCTGGCCGCGGGCCTCTCCAAGGCGGGCTACATCCCCGTCGTGGACACCTTCGCGCAGTTCGGCATCACGAAGGGCAACCTCCCCCTGATCATGTGCGCGCTCTCCGGCGCCCCCGTGGTCGCGCTCTTCTCGCACAACGGCCTGCAGGACGCCGCCGACGGCGCCTCCCACCAGGCGATCACCTCCTTCGCCGCCACCTCGGCCATTCCGCTGACCGACGTGGTCTGCTGCTCCTGCGCCGCCGACGGCGCGGCCTACCTGGAGCAGGCGCTCCGCCGCATCTGGGACGCCCGGAAGAACGGCGAACGCCCCCGCAGCACCATCATCTACATGGGCCGCGAGAACTTCGCCCCCGAATACCGCCCCGGCCTCGACTACGCCTGGGGCAAGGCGCAGATCCTCCGCGAACCCAAGGGCGACAACTACGTCCTCGTCTCCGCCGCCGGCTATCCCGTCGGCAAGGCGCTCAAGGCCGCGGAGCAGCTCGAACGCGAGGGGATCGACTCCTGCGTCGTCCAGTCCGCGTTCGTCAACCGCCCCGACGTCGAAACGCTCCTCCCGCTGCTCCGCGGCGCGAAGGGACGCCTCGTCACGGTCGAGGACAACGTCCTCGCCGGCGGCGCGGGCGCGCAGCTCGTCCAGGCGCTCGCCACCCACGGCGCGCAGTTCTCGCAGGTCCGCTCGCTCGGCATCGGCGACCACTTCGGCCGCAGCGCCTACCTGGCCGACCACCTCTACAAGCTCCACGGCATGGACGTCGAGCACATCGCCGCCGCCGTGCGGGAGATGGTCTGAATCAGGGGCCTGTCGCCAGTGACTAGAGACCAGCGGCCCGGGCATGGCACCCGGGCCCTTCTCTTTTCCACCACGCGCCACCGGCGCCATCATCCGCACTGGCGACCGGCACCTGGGGCCTGGCCGCAGATTACGCACTAATCAATAACCACTAGTCCCTGCCACTACTTCCTGACTCGCATCCAGCGGCGGGAGCGCGGTTCTCCGAGCACGACGCTCCAGAGGATCCCGTTCTCCAGCCCCGCGCGGTCGAAGCCGCAGCCCGTCGCGGTTTCCGCGCGGACGGGGGAGCGCAGGCCGGCGCGCGGTTCCCAGGCGGGATGCGTTTCGCGCGAGGCCTGTTCTTCGGAATGGATGTCCCAGATCGGGCGGTCGTCTTCGAGGCTCCCCGTCTCTTCGCGCGCGGCGGCGGGGGAGGGGACGGGCTCTTCGATGGCCCCGGGCTCCTCTTCGGGCTCGGTTTCGACGGGCTGCGCCTCGGCGAGCCGGCGGAGGATCTCCTCCAGGCGGCTGCGCGCTTCGGGCACGGGGCTCGGATCGGGCTGGCTCGGGATGTATTCGGGTTCCTCGTGCTCGTCGGGTTCTTCGGCGGACTCTTCTTCCCAGGCGGGAACGTCGTTCCATCCGCGCGGTTCCGCGGGAACCTCCTCGGGGACTTCGTCCGCGACCTCCGCTTCGGGCGCGGCCTCTTCCCCCCGCGACGCCTGGCGGGGCTTCGGCGCGGACGCCTCGGCGGCGCCGGAGATCGCCTTCTTCAGCTTCTCCCACGCGACGCTGACGACGACGATTCCGAGGAATATGAGAAGGTCTTCCACGGCGGAATCCCGGAACGGCTAGTTCTGCTTCTTCCCGAGCGACTCGCGCATGGCGGTGTCGGCCTGGACGTTCTGCATGTTGTAGTAGTCCATCACGCCGAGCTTCCCGTTGCGGAACGCCTCGGCGATCGCCTGCGGCACCTTCGCCTCGGCCTCGACCACCTGGGCGCGCATCTCCACGACGCGGGCGTTCATCTCCTGCTCCGTGGCGATGGCCATGGCGCGGCGTTCCTCGGCCTTGGCCTGCGCGATCTTCTTGTCGGCCTCGGCGCGGTCGGTCTCGAGGATGGCGCCGATGTTCTTGCCCACGTCCACGTCGGCGATGTCGATGGAGAGGATCTCGAACGCCGTGCCGGAGTTGAGCCCGGAGGCGAGCACCTTCTTCGAGATGAGGTTCGGGTTCTCGAGCACGTCCTTGTGGGAGCGGGCCGAGCCGATGGAGGAGACGATCCCCTCGCCCACGCGCGCGATGACGGTCTCCTCGCCGGCGCCGCCGACCAG
>JAGCEZ010000020.1 GCA_017650365.1 Fibrobacterales bacterium
ATCTGGCGATTCGGTGCTGCTTTGCCACAAGGATTCGGTGCTGCGGCGGAATGGCGTTTGCATGGACCTGCAGGCGTTGCGCGACACGGCGGGTTCGGTGAACGTGCGCCCGTTCCCGAAGGAGGGCGACGCCTCCGTGGATTCCGCTCCGCGCGTCGCGGGGACGACGAGGTTCTCCCGGGTCGGCTCGATGTTGAAGATGGACATCGCCAAGGCGGGCATGCTGGAGGTGAGCACCGTGGACGGCAAGGTCCTCCGCCGGTCGCCGCTCCTTCCGGGCGAGCGCTGGCTGGATCTGTCGGCTTTCGCGCCGGGCTTCCTGGCCGTCCGCGTGGGCGACGTCTCGACCAGTCTCTATTGGGAAGGCGCGTGGAAATAGACCGAAACCGCGTTCCGGCCTAGCGCGCGGGCCGCGTCTCGGGCGCGGCGACGGGCGGGTCCTTCCATCCGGTCGTCGAGCGGAAGGCGGGCTCCGGCGAGTATTCCCAGCTCCAGTCCGCGCCCGGAAGGTCCGCGCCCACGGCGACCGTCGCCTTCCACGCCTCCTCCTTCGGCGCCAGCAGGTCGGCCCCGAACGTCGCCTGGAACCGCAGCGGGACCAGCTTCGGGAACTTGGCGTAGAGCCGCGCGTCCAGGAAGACCTCCGCCGAGGAGAGCGAATCGCCCTCCAGGGCCGCGCGCCAGCCCGGGCCCGCGAGGAAGGCCGCGTCCGTCCGGTCGACGAAGAGGAACTCCGCCGACGCGCCGGTCCGGAACTTCGGGTCCTTCTCCTCCGCGGCCAGGAACCGGTCGTTTTTATATATGCGATATTCTGCTTCGTCCCGGTGCGGGAGGACGAACTCCGCGAAGGGGGAGAGGTTCCACCGCGCGGAAGCCATGAAGGTCGCCCCGGCGAGGACGCTCCACTCCCAGCCCTCGAAGAGCCCCTCGCCGTCGCGCGACCAGAGCCCGTCCACGCGGAGGACCGCCGCCTCGCGCGTCCAGAGCCGGGACCCGGGCGCGGTCCACGACCATTCGCCCCACGTCCCGAAGATCCATTCCGACGCGGACGGCGCGCGCAGCATGCGGACCCAGCCGCGGTCGCTCCGGCTCTGCCAGTCGCCGTCGATCTCCGTCCACTCCGCCGTCGCGCCGAACTCCAGCCCGCGCAGCGGAACGACGGCGATCCGCGCCCCGCGTTCCTCCCACCGCGTCAGGAACCGCTCGCGCGACGCGCGCAGCGGGTCTCCGGAAATCGCCTTGAGCACGCGCTCGTCGTGGCGTTCGCGGCTCCACATCCCCTCGACCCGCAGGAACTCCCACGGAAGCGGGAGAACGCCCTGCAGGCGCCAGAACGGGCGCGCGCGGGTTTCGTCCCCCTTCGGGTCGTCCAGGTTCCACGGCAGCGCGAAGGCGACCTGGTTCCGCTCGTTCCCGCCCCAGGCGATCGCGCCCGCGCCCCCTTCGCCCAGCGGACCCGCGAGCCACGGCGCGACGGTCTGCGCCGGAACGGGCGCGGCGGCGAGCAGGAACGCGGAGAGGAGCGCGCGGAGGGAAGGTTTCACCGGACGGGCCTCGTTCAGCGGCCGATCGGTTCGACCTTGGCGCCGGGATAGTAGGCTTCGAGGATCTGCCGGAAGTTCTGTCCGGCCTTCGCGCGGCCGCGGGCGCCCATCTGGCAGAGCCCGATGCCGTGGCCGAAGCCGGAGCCGACGGCCTTCACGCCTTCCTGCCCCCAGGGTTCCAGGCGGAACTTCGCGGAGGGGAGGATGGAGCCGTTCTGCTTCGGGTCCGAAAGCAGCCAGCGCGTCCTGTCGCCCTTGACGAGCGCGCGCTTCGAGCCGTCCCCGACCACTTCGAGCGTGCGGACGCGGCCGTCGGCGAAGTTGTCGAGGATCTGGATCCGGTCGAGCCGCTTCATCGGAGCGGGGGGCTCGGCCTTCGCCGCCGCCATGTTCTTCGACACGAGGCCGTCGAGCTCGTCCCAGGTCCAGGTCCGCTCCCACGAGCACCAGCGCGACGCGGCGCACCAGGGCGTCCCGTCGGGCGCGAGGTCGGGGACGGAGACGAGGTAGGGGACGGGCTGCTTGCCCCAGACTTCGGAGGCGTCGGCGGTGCGGCCCCCGCAGGTGGAGTGGTAGTAGGCCTCGATCGGTTCGCCGTTCCAGGCGACGATCAGACCGGCGGTCGCGGCGATCGCCTCGTTCACGAGGTCGTCCTCCGCGGAGAGGCCGCCGTAGACCTGGTCGCGCGTATCGCTGTGGAGGTGGAACCCGTTCTTCGCGCCCGCCTTCATGCGGCGGACGGTGTAGGTGCGCGCGGCGACGGCCTGCGCCTTGAGCGCTTCGACGCCTGAGCGGTCGAGCTTGCCGATTTCGAGCGGGACCACGCCGCCGAGGTACTCCTCCAGGTCCAGGCGCGCCACGGGGCGGATGTTCTTGCCTTCGGTCCGCAGCCAGATCTCGCCGCGGTGCTTCTTGCCCGCGACCGAGACGAACGAGCCCTTGGGCGCGCGGATCGCGGCGACGGCGGGGAGCTTCTTCGTGCCGCGCTCGCTCTTGACGCAGATTTCGTTCCCGCAGACCGAGGCGCGCATCGTCATCGCCGTCGCGGAGAGGCTCCTCCAGTCCGAAAGGGCCGTGTCGGAGAAGATCGTGCCCGCGGGCGTTTCGAGGTCCAGGGAGGCCTTCGGGTCCTGGAGCGAGACCAGCACGGTGTCGTGGCGGTCGGTCGCGGGCGCGGGGACCGGTTCGGGCGCGGGCCGCGCGGCCGCCTCTTCTCCGGCGGTTTCCGGCGGAACGGACGCCTGCGCTTCCGCCGCGGCGGCCGCCGAGTCCGGAGCCTCGGGCGCGGGCTGCGCTTCCTGCGCGGACGCGTCGCCGGCCTTCGCCTCCCGCGCGGTTTCTTCGCGGGCCTTGTCGCCCTTGGTCTCGATCGCGGGGGAGAGGCCCTCTTCGGGCGCGGTCTGCTGGAAGGTCCTGTGCTTGGCGGTGCCCGCGTTCTCCTCCTCGGCGGAGGGGAGGTCCGCGACGCTTCCGGGCGCGATGGCGAAGCAGCCGAGGAGCGCGAAGAGCGTTCCCGAAGCCGCAAGCGCGCGAATCGCGGTGAGGGCGGGCTTCATCTTCCTTCCCGGGCCGCTACTTGCGGCCGCGCGCCATCTTCTTGAGCTTGGACTGGAGCATCGCCCGGTCGGTCGGGCTGATGCGGTCGACGAAGAGCCGTCCGTCGAGGTGGTCCGCCTCGTGCTGCACGGCGCGGGCGAGGTGCCCCTCCACGGTCATCTCGAAGGGCTGCCCGTCGATGTCGAGCGCCTTCACGGTCACGCGGTCGGGGCGCGCCACCTCGGCCCAGACGTCCGGGACCGAAAGGCAGCCCTCCTCGGCGATGGCGAGGTCGCTCTCGTCGTCCGGGAAGACCTCGGGATTGAAGAAGACGATCGGGTTGCGTTCGGACTCTTCGCGCGCGACGTCGATCACCACGAGCCGGATGCTCTTCCCGATCTGCGGGGCGGCGAGGCCCACGCCGTCGGCGGCGTACATCGCCTGGAGCATGTCGCGGGCGAGCTGCTGCAGCTCGGGGGTGATCTTCTCCACGGGCCGGGCGACCGCGCGGAGCACGGGGTCGCCGTAGGTGCGGATCTTGAGCGGAGAGTCGGCCATGGCTACTTCTTCCCGCCGTCCCGCTGGACGTCGGCCATGTTCTGGGCGATCGTGGAGCGGAGGAACTCGATCTTCGCGCCGTCCACCATGCGGAGGGTCACGCGCTGGTCGTCCAGCGAGGCCACCGTGCCGAAGATGCCCGACTGGGTCACCACCTGGTCGCCGACCTTCAGCGACTTCTGCATCTCCTGGGTCTTCTTCATCTGCTTCTGCTGCGGCCGGATCAGGAAGAGCCAGAAGACCGCGAACATCAGGACCAGCGGCAAAACGGGCGAATTCGTGAAGGATTCCATCGAAACCTCTGCCAAAAGGGGAAAAACGCGAACTGGAGAAATATAGCCTAATGGACGCCACTACTCCCGGCGGGATTCGAACCCACGGCCGATTGCTTAGAAGGCAATTGCTCTATCCAGCTGAGCTACGGGAGCGCGCGCCGCGCGGGGCGGCGACACGGGCCAAAATAGCAATTCGGCCAAGGGCGGGATCCGCGCGGACCGCCCGGTCCGCGGTCAGCCCGGGAGGAGCGCGGCGAACTTCGCGTCCAGCTCGGGCAGCTCGCGCTTCAGCGAGGCCACGCGGCCGTCCTTCACGAAGCAGTGCTTCGAGGTCGCCGTCGCGCAGACCTTGCCCGACGTCCTGTCGAAGAACTCGTAGGCCAGCTCGATCCGGATTCCGTCGTAGGCCTTCACCTCGATCCGGACCTCGACCTCGTCGGCGAACTTCACCGGCTTCTTGTACTCCACGGCGAGCGCGACCACGGGCGAGGCGACCGAGGAGGCCTCCACGTCGCGGTAGCTCAGGCCGAGCTCGTCCATGAACGCCACGCGCGCCTCCTCCATCCACTTGACGTGGTTGGAGTGGTGGACGACGCCCATCTGGTCGGTTTCGTGGTATTGCGCCTTGCGGAGATAGCTGAACATCGTTTCTCCTAGGTGGAAGGGGAGTCGGAGCCGGCCGTCCCGCTTTCGCCGTAGAGGGCCTTCATTTCGTCCGGGATAATCATCGGGCGGCCGCGCTTCACGTCCACGAGCACCCATTCGGTCTCGGACTCGAAGATCGTCTTGCCGTCGGAGATCCGCTCGAACCTGCACTTGCGGATGCACGTCAGCCTGCCGTAGGCGGCGACCCAGGTCTTCCCGAGGATCTCGTCGCCGAGGAAGGCCTGGTTCCTGTACTCCACGTGCTGCACGCGGATCATCCACGCCCCGCCGAGCGCGCGCATCAGCGCGGTCCCGCCCGCGGAGTCGGAGTGCTCGACCGCGATGTCCTGGATCCACTGCACGGGCCAGACGTTGTTGAGATGGTGGTTGAGGTCGATCATCTCGGGCGCGACGACGAACGTCCGCGAGTGGACGACGGGGTTCGGGTTTTCGACTACGGACGACATGCGCTCTCCGGTCCGGCTCCCGGGCCACTCCGGCCCGGCTCCGGCTTTTTTTCGCCCGGGAAGATACAAAACGGGGGAGCGCGGGGAGGCGGGGCGGTCCGCGCGGCCGCCGGGCGCGGATTTTTGCATATTTGGACGCGAACGACCGAAGTTCCAACCTCCATCGGGGACTGAAAATGGACATCCTCTTCATCAGCGACAGCAAAACGCTGAACCACGAACTGGAAACCGCCATGCGCGAAGTCGGCGGCGACCTCCGCGTCGTCTCGGGCCAGGCCATGCTCGAAGGCTCGGTCTCGACCTCCGCCGACGTCGTCCTCGTCGAAAAGCGCACCTGGCAGAACCACTACTCGATGTTCCGCTACTTCGGCCGCCTGGGCGACCTCGACCGCGCCGCGCTCGTCTGCGTCTCCCGCGCCCGCCGCGTCGGCCCCCTCAAGGGCCGCGCGGGCCGCAAGGACCTCGCCCTCTTCGTTCCGTCGAGCGCCGACGTCATCCGCCGCACGCTCGAGGACGCCCGCGAACTGACCGGGCAGATGCGCGCGTAGCCTCCGGGGCGTCTCGTGGCCATTCGGTTCGGGAAACGTCCCGCCGGCGCGCCGGGAGCCCTCTTCCGCCTCGAAGACCGCCGTTCCGCCGAGACTCCCGGCGGCACAGTCGACGTATTCCTCCAGGCGCTCGCCAAGAACGGGCCCGTCCTCTGGCTCCGCCTGCTCCCCGCTTCGGCGGAGCCCTCCGGCGACGAACCCGGGCAGGCGGTTCTCGAACGCCGCCTGGTCACCACGGGTCGCGTCTCCCGCGAAGACGGGAACTGGATCCAGGAGAACCCGTTCCTTCCGCTCTCCTACCGCTCGGACGAGGGGCGGACCTATCTCCGCGTCCGCGTGGACGAAGAGCGCGGCCTCGGCGAGATTCCGTTCAACCTCGGCGTCGCGCGGAGCTTCTACAAGTGGATCGTCGTCGGGTGCGACGAACTTTCGGGACCGGTTCTCGAAGCCGCGCGCGGGCTCTGGCCGGTCCACGCCGTGCTGCTCGACCGTTCGTCGGAGAGGAAGACGGGCGAAAAGGGGCCCGAGCTCCGGCTCCTCTGCGACCCGGAATCCCAGGAGGAGTCGTGGAAGGGGAGGGACGAGCACCGCGCCCCCACGGCGGAGCGGAACGCCCGCGCGCTGAGGCAGTGGCTCGAGGCCCGGTTCCTCTCGCGCCTTCCCGCGCCCTGGAGCGTGCGCGCGAGCCGGAAGGCGCTCGTCCCGCTGGCGCTCTTCTTCTTCCTCTCGGCGCTGTTCAGGCCCTGGCACCTCCCCAAGGAGCAGCGCCGGCTGCACGAGCCCGACGAGGTGCCCTCGGCCACGCTCGAGATCGAGGTCCCGAACCTGCAGGAGGCGCGGCGCGCGGCGCGCTGGGCGCTCTTCCGCTTCAACCGGCGCTTCCCCTCCGAAACGGCCATCCTCCGCACGCTCGACTCCGCGCTGGCCGGAGCCGGGCTCGCGCGCCGCGACGACCGCTGGGTCCCGCGTCCCCCCGCGCCCGCGGACTCGCAGGTTTCGTCCGCGCGACTGGTCTTCTCCCACTCGTCCGTCGATCCGGACGTCGGCGCCTTCTCCGAGCGCGAACGGACGGCCTACGAGTTCCTCGCCGGGCTGGTCCTCGACTCGACGGCCTATCCCACCGACCACTGGTGGCCCCGCGCCGACAGGCTCCACCGCAAGCACGAGGGCGTGGACATCGGGGCGCCCGCCGGAGCCACGGTCCTCTCGCCGATCTCCGGGCGCGCCTTCGTCTCCGACGGCGAGTTCGGCGGCGTCTCCATCGGCGTGAAGAACTCGCGCCACGCGCTGCTCATGGCCCACTGCGACAAGCTGCTCTTCCTCCCCGGCGACTCCGTGCGCGCGGGCGACGGCGTGGCGACCATCGGCATGACCGGCCGCACGACCGGCCCGCACCTGCACCTGATGACGGGCGTCGTCTCTCCCTCGGGAACGGGCAACGCCGGCGGAACGCGCGTGAAGTGGATCGACCCCGTGGAGTGGTACCACCTGTTCCGCGCCGAGCAGGAACAGGCCAAGGCCGCGAAGGCCGCGCCGTCCGCTCCCTGAATCCGGGGACGAAGCGAAGGGCGCGCCGTCAGCGCGCGCCGAGGTAGTGTTCCTTCAATTCCATCAGGAACTGCAGCGCCTGCATCGGGCTCATCCGTTCGGGATCGATCTTCCGGAGCTCCTCCAGCGCGAGGATCTCGCCTTCGGGCATCTCGGGCGCGCCGAAGAGGTCCTGCTGCCAGCCCTCCGACGCCTTCTGCGCGAGCTTCTTCTCCTGGTCGAGCGGATGGAGCCGCTGTTCCTCCAGGCGCTTGAGGATGCGGCGCGCCCGGGCGATCGTCGCCTTGGGGAGCCCCGCCATCCGCGCCACCTGGATCCCGTAGCTGGAGTCGCAGGCGCCGGGGACCACCTTGCGCAGGAAGAGCAGCTCGCCGTTGCTCTCCTGCACGGTCACGTGGAAGTTCGCGAGGCGGGGGAGGCTCTCCTCGAGCGCGGTGATTTCGTGGTAGTGCGTGGCGAAGAGCGTCTTGCCGGCGCGCTCGGGGTCGTCGTGCAGCGTCTCCACGATCGCCCAGGCCAGCGAGAGCCCGTCGAAGGTGCTCGTGCCGCGTCCGATCTCGTCCAGCAGGATCAGGGAGCGCGGCGTGGCGTGGTGCAGGATGTTCGCGGTCTCGACCATCTCCACCATGAACGTGGACTGCCCGCGGACCAGGCGGTCGGAGGCGCCCACGCGCGTGAAGATGCGGTCCACGAGCCCGACGCTGGCCGACTCCGCGGGGACGAAGCTCCCGATCTGCGCCATGAGCACGACCAGGCCGGTCTGCCGCAGGAAGGTCGACTTGCCCGCCATGTTCGGACCGGTGATCAGCATCAGCTGCAGCGTCTCGGGGTCGAGGCTCACGTCGTTGCGGATGAACTCCGTCGTCGGGTTGTTCGCCACGATCACGGGGTGGAACGCGCCCCTGATCTCCAGCTTCCGGTCTTCGCGCAGCTCGGGGCGCACGTAGCCCTGGCGCCGCGCCGCGTCGGCCAGCGAGAGCAGCGCGTCGGCCGCGGCCACCGCCTCCGCGGCGTTCCGCAGGTCGGAGGACCACGAGGCGACCTCCTCGCGCAGCTCGCAGAAGAGCCGGTACTCCACGTCGTTGATCCGCCCCTCCGCCGAGAGGATCTTCGCCTCCATCTCCTTCATCTCGGGGGTGATGCAGCGTTCGGCGTTGACCAGCGTCTGCTTGCGGATGTAGTCCGCGGGAATCCGCTCCTTGTGGGCGTTGGTGACCTCGATGTAGTAGCCGAAGACCTTGTTGAAGCCGATCTTCAGCGAGGGGATGCCCGTCCGCTCGCGTTCGCGCGCCTCGAGCCCGGCCAGCCAGACGCGGGCGTCCCGGATGCTTTCGTTGAGGGCGTCGAGCTCCTCCGAGGCCCCGGGCCGGATCAGCCCGCCTTCGCGCAGGGTCATCGGAAGGTCGTCCGCGAGGAAGTCCACGATCTTCCGCCCGCGCTCCGCGAGCGCGTTCTGGCCCGCGAAGAGCCCGCGCAGCAGATCCGAATTCCGCCCGGCGAGGAGTTCCTGCAGCTCGGCGGTCCGGATCAGCCCGAAGCCGAGCGCCTGCAGGTCGCGCCCGTTCGCGCGGCCCGAGCCCACGCGGCCGTTCAGCCGCTCCAGGTCGTAGATCTGGTCGAGGATCCCCTTGATCGCGTCGGCGGCCACGGGGTCGCCCAGCAGCTCCTCGACGGCGTCCAGCCGTGCCTCCAGCGCCTCCTTGCGCAGCAGCGGGTGCGAGATCCACCGCCGGAGAAGCCGTCCGCCCATCGCCGTGGAGGTGCGGTCCAGCACGTGCAGCAGCGTCGCGGACTCGTCCTCGGCGTTGAGCGGCTTGACCAGTTCCAGGTTCCGCAGCGTCTGCGGGTCGAGGACCATGCAGTCGTCCAGCGGGCGCCAGAGGATGCGGTCCACGTGCTCCATCGGGCGCTTCTTCAGCGTGACGAGATAGCCCAGCACTGCTCCGGCCGCCCGCTGCGCCGCCTCGCGCCCCTCCAGCCCGAAGGCCTCGAGCGATTCGGTCTTGAACTGCCGCTTCAGCGTCTCCGCGGCGGTCTGCGGGCGGAACTGCGCCGCGGGCAGGGAGGTCAGCGCCGCCTTCTCCGTCTCCAGGAAGAGGCGCACGGGCTCGGGCAGCTCGCTCCGTTCGCCCTCGGGCTCCACGAGCTCGCGCGGGCTCCGGCGGAAGAGCTCCTGCAGCACCTCGTCCGACGTCCCCTCCGACGCGGTGAAGTCGCCCGTGGTCGCCTCCAGGAACGCGAGCGTGAACCGGTCGCCCCCGCACGGAAGCACCGAGGCCAGCAGGGAGTCGCTCTTGGCGTCGAGCGAGGCCTCGTTGAACGAGGTGCCGGGCGTCACCACCTCGACGATTTCGCGCTTCACGACTCCCTTCGCCAGCTTGGGGTCCTCCACCTGCTCGCAGACGGCCACCTTGTAGCCCGCCTCGATCATCTTGGGGAGGTAGCGGTCGAGCTGGTGGTGCGGGAACCCGCAGAGCGGCACCGCGCCGGCCCCGCCGTTGTTGCGCTTGGTGAGGGTCAGCCCCAGGATCCGGTGCGCGGTCGTCGCGTCGTCCCCGAAGAGCTCGAAGAAGTCGCCCATGCGGTAGAAGAGGATGCAGTCGGGGCGCTGGGCCTTGATGCTCTCGTATTGCGCCATCGCGGGGGTCGTAGCCATGGGCGCCAATTTAGAAAGCGGAGGAGGGGAGAACCTACATCCAGGCGGCGGGCCAGTGGAGGACGTGCGTCCGCCCGGGCCTCGTGCGCACGCAGATCGCGTCGAACCGCACCGGAACCTCGCCGACGTGCCGGAGGGTCATCCAGACCGCGGCCATCCGCGCCACCTGCCGCTGCTTCCGCGGCCCGATCCACTCGCCGGGCAGCCCCGCGCGCCCGGAGCGGTCGGTCTTGACCTCGGTGAATACCAGGGTTCCGTCGGGCGCCCGCGACACGATGTCGAGCTCGCCCTGGCGCGTGCGGAAGTTGCGCTCGAGGATCCGGTGCCCCGAGAGGCGCAGGAGCTCCGCGGCCTCGTCCTCGCCGCTGTTCCCGAGCCGCTTGCGGTCGTCGGACGGCGGCGTTTTCCTCTTTTTCGGAGGTTGTTCCATGACCGCAAATTAAGAAATTTGAGCCAAAACGGCGTTTTCTACAAAAATGTAGAACATGGAGACAAAAGTGTAGAAAGAAACGCCAGGCCCTCCTCCGGAGCCCGGGGAGCCCGAAGGGAAGGTGGGTAGATTTTGCCCCGGTCATTCACCAACCAAGAGGCAGACAATGTCCTACGCAGAAAAAGTCCTTGCCGACGTCAAGGCGCACCACCCGGGCGAACCCGAATTCCACCAGGCCGTCGAAGAAGTGCTCAGCACCCTCGACCCCGTCCTCAAGGCCGAGCCGAAGTACGAAAAGAACTGCGTGCTCGAACGCCTGGTCGAACCCGAACGCATCATCATGTTCCGCGTTCCGTGGGTGGACGACAAGGGCGGTCTGCAGATCAACCGCGGCTACCGCGTGCAGTACAACAGCGCGATCGGCCCCTACAAGGGCGGCATCCGCTTCGACGCCTCCGTCAACCTCTCCATCCTGAAGTTCCTCGGCTTCGAACAGACCTTCAAGAACTCCCTCACCACCCTCCCCATGGGCGGCGGCAAGGGCGGTTCCGACTTCGCCCCCCGCGGGCGCTCCGACGCCGAAGTGATGCGCTTCTGCCAGAGCTTCATGACCGAGCTCTACCGCCACATCGGCCCCGACACCGACGTTCCCGCCGGCGACATGGGCGTGGGCGGCCGCGAAGTCGGCTACATGTTCGGCCAGTACAAGCGCCTCGCCAACGAATTCACCGGCGTGCTCACCGGCAAGGGCCTCTCCTTCGGCGGTTCGCTGATCCGCCCCGAAGCCACCGGCTACGGCGACGTCTACTTCGCGCAGAACATGCTCGCGATGAAGAACGACTCCATCGAAGGCAAGGTCTGCTCGATCTCCGGTTCCGGCAACGTCGCCTCCTACGCCGCCGAAAAGCTGCTCCAGCTCGGCGCCAAGCCCGTCACGCTCTCCGACCGCTCCGGCTGGATCTACGTGAAGGACGGCATCGACGCCGGCATGCTCGCCGAGATCATGGACCTCAAGCAGGTCAAGCGCGGCGAACTGAAGGAATTCGCGGCCGGCAAGAAGGGCGTGGAATTCAACGCCGAAGGTCGCCCCTGGCAGGTCAAGGTCGACTGCGCGTTCCCCTGCGCCCGCCAGAACGAACTGGACGGCAAGGACGCCCAGACCCTTCTCGACAACGGCTGCAAGCTCGTCGCCGAAGGCGCCAACATGCCCTCGACCCCCGAAGCCATCGAGAAGTTCCTCGGCGCCAAGATCCTCTACAGCCCGGGCAAGGCCTCCAACGCCGGCGGCGTCTCGGTCTCCGGCCTGGAAATGTCGCAGAACTCCGAACGCCTCTCCTGGACTTCGGAAGAAGTGGACGCCAAGCTCAAGGGCATCATGAAGAGCATCCACGACAACGCCTGGAACTCGGCCGAAAAGTACGGGTTCAAGGGCAACTACGTCGTGGGCGCGAACATCGCCGGCTTCACCAAGGTCGCCGACGCCATGATCGCGCAGGGCTGGGTCTAGCCCGAAGCCATCGGACGAAAGTCCAAGCGAAGAGGCCTCCCCGCGGGGAGGCCTCTTTTTTTGCCCGCCTGCCGATTCTAGCCCGAAATCGCCGTTTCTTTGGACTTTTGTGTTGGAAAAGCGGACAAAAACGGCCGATTTCGTGTTGGAAAAGCGGACAAAATGAGCTATTTTGATGTTGGAAAAGCGGACAAAAACGGCCGATTTCGTGTTGGAAAAGCGGACAAAATGAGCTATTTTGATGTTGGAAAAGCGGACAAAATGAGCCGCTTTGGCATTGGAAAAACGGGCAGGTCGGCATGATCAAGCGCAAAATGGACGACTTCCTGGAGCAGTTCTTCGCCACGCGCAAGGAGGCGTTGCTGGTCACGGGCGCCCGCCAGACGGGAAAGACGAGCTCCATCCGCCAGTTCGGCAAAAGCCGTTTCGAATGCTTCGTGGAGATCAACTTCGTCGAGCGGCCGGACGCCGTCAAGATCTTCCGGAACGTCTCCGGCGCCGAAGAACTGCTGCTGCGCCTTTCCGCCTTCGCCCCGAAGAAGCTCAGGAAGGGGAGCACTCTCTTCTTCTTCGACGAAGTGCAGGAGTGCCCCGAAATCGCGACGGCGGTCAAGTTCCTCGTGGAGGAGGGGAGCTACCGCTATGCGCTGAGCGGTTCGCTGCTGGGCGTGGAGCTCAAGGACATCCGTTCCGTCCCTGTCGGCTTCCTCGCCGTCAAGGAGATGTTCCCCCTGGACCTCGAGGAGTTCTGCGAAGCGCTCGGCGTGCAGGAGAGCGTGCTGGAGAGCCTGCGCCGCTCGTTCCGGGAACGCGTTCCGGTCGACCCGGTCGTCCACGAGAAGATGATGAAGGTGTTCAGGCTCTATCTCGTGGTGGGCGGGATGCCCGCCGCGGTGGCGGAATACCTGGCGTCGAACGACCTGGGAAAGGTCGTTGCGATCCAGCGCTCGATCATCGCGCTCTACAAGAAGGACATCGCGAGGTACGATTCGGGGAACAAGCTCCTGCTCGAGGAGGTGTTCGGCCTCATCCCCCCCGAACTGAACGCGCAGAACAAGCGCTTCGTCCTGAAGGACGCGGGCGGGAACCTCAAGTTCTCCCGGGTGGAGAACGGCTTCCTCTGGCTGCGCGACGCCGGCGTGGCGCTGCCGGTCTACAACGTGGAGGAGCCGAGGCTTCCGCTGCTGCTCTCGCGCTCGCGGAACCTGTTCAAGCTCTTCCAGAGCGACGTCGGGTTGCTCGCGTGCCAGTACGCGAACGGCCTCCAGCTGAAGATCCTGAACGGCGAGACGGACGTCAACTTCGGCGCCGTCTGGGAAAACGCCGCCGCGCAGGAACTCCGCGCGCACGGTTTCGACCTCTACTACTTCAACAGCAAGAAGCAGGGGGAGCTGGACTTCGTCGTCGAGCGCGACGGAGCCGTCCTTCCGCTGGAGATCAAGTCGGGGAAGGGCTATCAGCGCCACAACGCGCTGAAGAACGTCCTCGGAAACCCGAGGTACGGAATCGAGCTCGCGTTCGTCTTCTGCGACGGAAACGTCGCATCGGAGGGCGAACGGGTCTATCTGCCGATATACATGCTCATGTTCCTGGAACGCGAGACGGGGAACCTCGGCGTCTACAAGGTGGATCTGGATGGGCTGAAGTAGCGCGAAAAAAAAGCCGCGGCGAAGGAAAGGCTCCCTTTCGGGGAGTCCTTTTGTAGGCCCCCTTGTGTGTAAATTTTCGTTTACGCCCAAGGAGGGGGTAAGAGTATAGACTAAGAAAAACGAAAATCGGTGGCAAGGAGAACAGGATGGATTTTAATGCCGAGTTCGCTCTGACAATCGATGCCAATGTGCCTGTCGTTCAGGTGTGCACCTATGAATGGGAACGTCTGCGGAAATACTGCATAGACGCAGCTGCAAGGGGCGGGAAACGTTTTTTCGTTTGGGATTGTCTGAAAGGAAGAAAGGAATGGCATCCCGCAGAAGGAAAGGAAGGAAAGTATGGTCTTCCGGACGAGAATGTTGATTCAGGAGAGATCATCGATTGGTTCGCGGACGAGAACCAAAAAGAATTGGTTCTTTTGCTCGAAGACTTTCATCCTCAGCTTGAGGATCATCTGATTCTTCGACGTCTTCGCGAGTGCGTCAGAATAAAACCCGGCCTTCGCAAAACCCTGGTGGTGCAGACGCTCTCGTTCTCCACGGTCAAGGATCTCGAGAAAGAGGTTCCTATTCTCGAGCTTCCCTTGCCGGGAAAGGAAGATCTTGGCAAGATTCTCAAGTTCGCCATTGACAAACTCCCTTACGACAACAAGCCGCGGGACATGTCGCCGACATTCGACGAAATCGTCGACGCAAGCATCGGCCTCAGCAGTTCGGAGGCGGAATGGACTTACAGAAAAATCATCGCGGACAAAGGACGCCTTCTTGAAACGGAAATCGGCCAGATCGTGGAGGCGAAGGAGGCGGTGATCAAAAAGAGCGGGATTCTGGAGTATTTCCATCCCGAGTCCAGTCTGAACAACATCGGCGGTCTTGAAAATTTGAAGGAATGGCTGAAGAACCGCGGGAAGGCGTTTTCACAGGATGCGAAAAAGTACGGGTTGCCCACGCCCAAAGGGCTTCTCATGCTGGGGATTCCCGGCTGCGGGAAGAGTTTGACGGCGAAGACAATCGCCAACGAGTGGAATTTCCCGTTGCTCAAGTTCGACCTCGGCAAGGTGTTCGCAGGCATCGTGGGCGAAAGCGAATCCAACATCCGCAAGGCGCTTTCGCTCGCAGAGACGATTGCGCCGTCGATTCTGTGGATCGATGAAATCGAGAAAGGGCTGAGCGGCCTCGGCGGCAACGGGGACAGCGGAACCAGTTCGCGCGTCTTCGGTACTCTGCTGACATGGATGCAGGAGAAAAAAGCGGAAGTATTCGTCATCGCCACCGCGAACGACATCGAGAAGCTCCCCCCGGAATTGCTGCGCAAAGGACGTTTCGACGAAATCTTCTTCGTTGATCTTCCGTCGGAAAGCGAACGCGAGGAAATTTTCAAAATCCACATCGAGAGGATGGACCGCGAGGTCGGAAAATTCGATCTCACTGCGCTGGCGAAGAAGTCGATCGGTTTCTCGGGCGCGGAAATCGAAGAAGCCGTGAAAGAGGCGCTGTTCGCCGCGTATGGAAAAGACCGTGAACCGGAACAAGAGGATGTCGAACGGGCCATCCAGGGAACATGGCCGCTCTCGCGGACCATGCAGGAGTCGATATCGAAGCTTCGCAAATGGGCTGCGGCGCGCGCGAAACTGGCCTCCGCCCCCAATACGGAAGAGGTCAAGCCTGCCGACGGTGTCCCGCAACTCGCCCAGGAAAGACGCAACATTTTCGCGTAAGGAGCGATGATGCAAGGTGCGGCGCGACGGAATGATCAGAGGAACAATGTCGGCAGGACATTGTATTTCGAAGCGCTTGCTTGTCGAGATGGCTCGCGGAATCCACAGGGCAAGGCGAATGCAATCCAAAAGGCGGCATGGTTTTCGCTCAAGCCATATTTGAATTTCGTCAAGAATTCCATAGACATCGAGAGAGACAAGGCAGATTACGAATGCAGATTCGAAATCGTAGACAACGATGAATCGTATAAGATCGAATGGCGTTCCCCACGATATCGCGTGCGGAAGTCGCAATTGTCTCCGGAAGCACGGCTGAGGGTTGGGAAAGGGTGTGAATTGAAGCCGGAAAAGAACGCGCTTGTTCTGGAATGGGAAGATGAGGACAAGATTTCCAAGGTGTCGTTTTCGAAAGACGAGACGAGTCTGTCTCCGGACGGGGAATGGATCGTTGCCGTAAAGAATCCAAAATGGGAAACAATGAAACGCGAACTCGTTTCCGGTGCGCGAAAGAGGCTGACACTCAACGGGGCGGAAGTCTCTTTCGAGATAAAGGGAACGAAGATCGCAAAAGGCGTTGAATTGAGGCAAAACGGGAATCGGTATAAAATCAGGGAAATCATCGAGGACGGCGAGGAAGAGGTCGTCGTTGAAATCGATCGGCGCGGGCCGTTCATTGCAACAAAAGAACCTGTAGATGTTGCGGGTGTTAAAGTGCAGCTGGAACAGATTAAGCCGAATCCGGCGAAACTGTTCTTCGAGAAAAGCCGGGAAGAGTGGTTCTTCAAAAAAGAAGACGACGAGTATGCCTCCGTTGGGGAAGAAAAACCGAGTTCGCTTGACGTCATTGACGAAGAAGGACGTCAGTACACTCTGGTTCGATACGAAAAGAGCAAAAAGGGGAGAGACAGGGTCATAATCCACTTGCTTGATGACGAAAGCGTGCGGGAAGGCGAAAAGACCTCTTGCGACCGATTTGTGGAAAACGAGATGTTGCAGGAGATTTACCAAAAAGAGAAAGACGATAGGTTCAAGGTTTTGAAAGTCAAAGCGGACGACAGGGTGCTTTATGTGAAGAGGACCTCTGCCAAAGGAAATGTTCTTGACGAAAACCTTCCCATAAAGATGTTCGTCGACATCAACAATCTGAGGCGCCAGCAAGCAGCGTTGTACGCGCTGCGAGACTTTCCCGTATTGGAACACAGGAACCTGATTCGGCTGTTCGAGGACAAAGAACGCAGCGAGTGGCCTGAAAACGAGGAGAAAGAGCCGGAACAATGGCATAGACTGAATGATTCTGAATATCAAGGAACCGAGGCACAGCGCTCGTTTGTCCGCAAGGCGCTTGGCACAAAGGATTTCATGCTGATGGAGGGGCCGCCGGGGAGCGGCAAGACCACGGCGATTCTGGAACTGATCCTCCAGTTCGTCCATCAAGGGAAAAGAGTGCTGCTGACGGCGTCAACTCATGTCGCCATCGACAACATCCTTGAACGAATCCAGAACGAGGATAAGGTCGTGCCGATTCGCATCGGCAGGGAGAGCTCGATAGGAGAAAACGTCAAAAGGTTCCTCCTAGAGAAGAAAATAGAAGCACTTGTCGAAAAAGGCTGGGAACGGACCGGCGCGGAGCGGTTTCTGCTGGATTCGTCGAATCTCGTGTGCGGCACGACGATGGGCATCCAGAACCATCCCGATTTCAGGGTCGGCAAGGACGAGAAACGCACTCCGGTCCCGTTGTACGACGTGATGATCATTGACGAGGCCAGCAAGACGACGTTCCAGGAGTTCCTTGTTCCCGCGCTTTACGCGAAAAAGTGGGTCATCGTCGGAGACGTCCAACAGCTATCTCCGTACATGGAGACCGAGTATCTGAAGTCGCACTTGACCAGGAGCGTAGACGAAAAAACGCAAGAAATCACGGCGTTCGTTTTTGCATTGAACGGGCTCGTTAGGAACAATCGTAAAAGACGGGAAAATGACGACGCTTTTAATCCGCTCCCGTTGGCCGTTGAGCTTCCGCCGAAATGCCGGATGGAGGAATTCAAAGAATGCGCCTCAAAACAAGGGTTTGAACTTGTTCCCGAGAAGGCGATAGCATATGCGAAAGGAGGAAAACTGCGCGATTACGAAACCGATGCGGAAATCCCGGTATTGGAGCTCTATTCGCGGAGATTGTTGCTGGTGGAGTCTGGCGCGTTGGATGGATGGCTGAACAAAATTCCCGAGTTCTTCAACGCTGTCCATATGACGAAAGCCGATGCGCTTGAGGAATCTTTCTTCCGTCGACGTCTCCTTTTGGAACGAGAACGCAACAAGCGAGATGAAGATTCCGATGGTCTGGGAAAAAGCTTGGAGAATCTCCGGGAAGAATTAGCTCGCCCGTGGGCCGAAGCGGTCTCCTGGAGATTGGTTCGTGTCTTTGAGCGCCGGAACCTCCGCAGTCGCGGCGAATCATCGTATGAGCGGGATCTGGAGAGCCTGATGCCGGCTGGTGGTGAAGTCGAGGTGACGCGGAAAGAAATCGAGCATCTCCTTCTTCCATCCATTCTCGAACTGCTGCAAAAAGGAAACAAGGAAGAACAGAAATTCAAGACGACCTTGACCAAAGGGTTCGATGAAGAAGATTTGGAAACAAGGTTCGAAAGGTTGGACTATCAGCATCGGATGCATCCGGATATTTCCCTGTTTTCCAGGGAATATTTCTACGGCGAAGTGCGAGGAGTCGCCGAACTCAAGGACGGCGAAGAAATCGACCGAGAATGGAACTACGACAGGTATCGCTCGCGTGCTGTCTGGATGGATGTCCGGCGTGATCCGCGCAAGGAAAAAGGGAACAAAAGGCAGAACAAGAATCTCACCGAGAGGGACGCCATTGAAACGGAACTGGATTGTTTCGTCCAGTGGGCGAATTCTTCTCGTAGCATGCCAGATCGCGCCGAAGAAGGGTGGAACGTCGCGATTCTCTCCTATTATCGGCCGCAAGAGGAGGTTCTGCGCGAGATGCTGCAACGGTACACGAAACAACCCGGAAATTTCTCGCATTTCAGAAAGGGGAATGTTGAGATCCAGCTGTATACGGTTGACAAGTTCCAAGGACGCGAGGCGGACGTCGTGTTCATCAGCATGTGCCGCTCCGGGGGCGTGGGCTTCATGGACAACACCAACAGAATGAACGTCGCGTTGACGCGGGCGAAGTATCAGCGGGTCATCGTCGGCGACAGGGAATTGTTCCGAAGAAAGCAGCACATATCCGATGAACTCCGCGAACTTGCGGAAAGTTCGCGATCTTTTGACGCGAAGGGGGAAGCAAAATGATCATTAAGATGAGGAAGAACATCTGGATCTTGGGCGTTCATCTCGTCGGAGAGGCTCTTGTCCAGGACGAAAAAAAAACGGAGCAGTACAAGAATATTTTCGGAGGTGCCGAGAACGAAGAGCAGTTGAGAGAAAAACTCCTTGGCGATGGCATTGAGGCAAATGCCGTCAACGAGTTCATCAAGACATTGCGCGGATTGTTTGTCATTCTGGAAAAGGGTGATATTGCGAATCCCATTCTGCTGCGAGAATACGGAGATTATCGCATAGGGCTTGTTTACGACGACGAGAAAAAGTCAGTTCCGTTCAATTTTCTGCCTGTTTCCCTAGAACGGGGAAGGAAATCGGGAGAACCAGCGGACGAGGGATCTTTCCCCTGGTCTAGTTTGGATTTTTGCGCCCTGATCAACAGGGCGCAAAGGGACATCTGGCAGGACCCGCCTTCGTTTTCTTTGAGTCGCCTAAGCTCGCCAAGACCGTATTACTGCGAGAATCGCAAAACACCTTTGACAATAGAGGTTTCTCCGGAAGAAGACAACGAAGAAGACAAATGGGAATTGGCCGTCGCGGGGAAAAGGTTCTATTGGCCTAAAGTCCCTAGGAGCGATTACCATGCCTTCTTTGCAGACGGCGAGCTGATTCAAGAAAAAAACGGTGATGCCGTAAGATTCTATTTGAGATTGCCGATTTCCAAGGCACGTGACAAATCTGTATATGGGGACGTTGTCGAAACGTTTAGGACGACGTTCAAACAGGACGTCGATGACGAATGGGGGCATTTCGAAGGGACTTTTGAGAACGTCGATGTCCTCCCTGTCTTGGACGAAGCCGGGGAATGGTATGCCGAACTGTTTAACCGAACGCTGAAGGTGAACCGATACTTTTCCCGTGAAGACTTGAAGTTCAAATGGGATGAAATCCGCAGAAAGTACGGAGTGTTCCGCCGTGCCGAATACGACAAGGAAATCGGCGATTTCGACTATCAGGAACTCATCGAACGGTACGAGCCGGCACAGGAAGAGTATTGGTTGCTTCAGGCTGGGGCCGATTTGGATCCTTATGCGGCCGTTGGGACAATGGAACAGGAACTGCCAGATGGCGAGTTGCCCGCGATGACGGTTTCTTCCCGTCGGAGGAATTCTGCACCAGCCGGCATCCACATCCCGAGTGGGAAATACGAAAGCATCGGGCGTGTTCTTGAGCGGTGGGGCGCTCTGTCGAATGCGACGAGCATTACGATTGTCGATAACTTCGCAAACAATGTCGGATCCATCGCGACAATGGATGCTCTGTTTTCCGGCATGAAATCCCCACCGCAGTCTGTGAAGATCGTCTCTCGCAAAGACGAGGAACCTAGAGATGAACCGGATTGCGAAATGGTTCGTGGGTTCGAGGCGAAGTTCCATGTGAAAATCGAGACGTTGGAAAACCGTGCGTTGCCGCATGACAGATATTGGTGCATCGACGGCCAGTGGTTTACGGTCGGGGTCAGTGTCAACAACATTGCCGTGAATTGGGACGAACGTGGAACCGTACGCATCAAAGACCAGATCAATGTGAACCCGATTGATGCGGCCGACGTTCCTGATGAAGTTCGGAAATGGAGATGATATGAGCATTTTGCCTTTGAAAAGGAAAGAAGTCATCGACAATGCGGGGAAGGCCATGCGCTACTTCGTGCGAACGAAGGAGAGCGAGGACGGACATTGCGCCGGAGAGGATCTGCTGGAGGCGATCAGGGGCGCCAAAGAGACTATATGCTTTGCCGCCACGGCCGAAGTCGACGATTCCGTCCGCAAGGCCATTCTTGAACGCGTCGACAAGAGGGTTCGCGTTTATGGCCTTTTTTCGGAATTCGGCCGTTCGACCAGGACGGTGGCGTGGTTCGACGACAAGAATCCGGCCCTCGTTCGCAGCAATGGCGCGCTTCAAAACGATTTCGTGGTAATTGACCGCAAAGAGGCGTTTCTGTTCGTCAATCCTCTGGAGCGCCTTGACGGAAACATCTGCATCAAGTTCGTTTCCGAAGGCGCCGCCGATCTGTTCTATTGGTTCACATACTGGTTTTGGAACAGCGACGAGAAAGAGCGCATCTTGAAGGAAGTCAGGTCGTGCAAGGAGGCGCCGTTTTCCGTTCCCGTGATGCCCAAAGGCATCGTGAATATCTCCGAATCTTTGAAGCATCCGTTCGCGCCATCGGTCGGATATTATCCGAACCAGCCGAAGCTCAGGACCAGGATGAACGAAGAGAAAGTTGCCGATGACAAGCTCGCCAGGAGGCTTTCTTCCCGGATTTCCGTTCCTGTGTACGAGGATGCCACGGCCTGGAAAATCGGCGACATGATCTTCCCGAAGAAGGATTTCAATGGCGTTCCCGAAGTTTGGGAAGAAAGAAATGGCACGTTGCGCGATGCACCGGTGGAATTCATCGATTTCGACGCAGATAATTGGTCTCCGGTTAGAAAAGAACAAAAAGCGGAGAAAAAACTCTCTGAGGCTGTTCGTCCGTCGAAAATTGAGGACATGGAGAATGCCAAACCGTCCGGGCGCGATTTGGCTCCAATGCCTTATGCGTTGGAAACAACCGTCGAATATGTCGTGGAACCTCCGCGAAAGCCCGAAGATGCGAAAGCAGCGGCGATATATGGCGAATACGGGGTTCTCGAATCCGGACATGTTCAGAATGTGGAACGTATCTTGAAAGAGCTGGGGGATATGGAATCCAAGTCGGAAAAAACGAAGTCTCCTGGATTGTCCAAAGAAATCTTGGAAATGAAAGCTTCGATAGAGAAAGAGAAACAAACGAATTTTCGAGAGCTCAAGGTTCCCGAACTTGAAGCTGTGCTGGCAAGATGGAACATTGCGATTCCTGAAAACTGGATTGTAAAACTCGTTGACATGAAGGTTCAGCTGAAGAAGCTGGAATACGAAAAGGAAAAGGATGAGAAGATTGAAAAGAATGAAGCGGAAATAGCGAAGAAACTGAAAGGCGCAGGTTCCGCTTCGAACAAAGCGTTGAACCGTGAAATCGAAAAACTTCGCGATGAAAGCGACCGAGAGAGACGCAGGCTTTTCCCGGACGAGGAGCGTCGCAAAGAGTTCCTTTCCAGTGCGGGAAGAGATTTCAAGAAATTGACCGCGCCTAGGTACTTGTTGCCGGAAGTCGGAACTCTTTTCGAAAACAAAGACGGGTACTATCTCGAAATCGCCGAGTTGGGCGATTTGGAGCTGGCCAATGAAATCGCGGCTCAAAGGTATAAGGACAAAACCTGCCGCGTTGTCGCAAAGGAGGAAAAATGAGTTTCATCAGAACGATTCGCGGGACCGTGCACGTCGTTGATCTTCAAGTTGCTGACGAGGTTATTCGAAAGTACCCCTCTGTGCGGGTCAATCAGTTTTCTGTTTTTGAATCATCTTATGATACGGACATTCGGCAGGCGGAAGACGAGTATCAACGGCTGGTTCAGGAAAAAAAGCAACGTATCGAAGAAGAACGCAGGCGCATTGAAGAAGAGAGAAAGAGACTGGAAGAGGAGCGCAAGGAGCTGGAAGAACAACGCCGGATTCTGGCGAACGAACGTGAATTCCAGAGGCGGCTCGACGAAATGGAGAAGAAACGGCGTGCCAACGAGTCGAAAATGGCCGACAATGCCGCTGAGATCAAAAGACAAGAAAATGACGACAAAAAAACCAAAGAGTTGAGCCAACAGGAGGCACGAGAACGGCTTGAGCGAATTGAAGCCAATGCCTCGAAAAGAGGGTATGTCGTCAAGAAGAAGATTGACGAAGGCAACAAGGTCAAACTGATTCTGCAACTCAAGGAAACTTGATGCTGAATGTCCACCACATTTTGCCGGAAAGTTTCGTCAACGGCAGCGGAAAGCGCTTCGTCGTCTGGGTGCAGGGGTGCGCGTTTCATTGCAACGGTTGCTGGAACCCCGACACATGGTCGTTCGCGAAGAACCGTTTGTATTCCGTCAAAGATTTGGCGTCGATGATTCTTTCGGACGAAACGCTTGACGGCGTCACTTTCAGCGGTGGCGAACCTTTTCTTCAGGCGGCCGAACTTACGGAACTCGTGCGTGAGATCAAGCGGGGTTCACGACTTACGATTCATGTGTTCACGGGCTTCGAACTGAACGAATTGACCGCTCCGGGGGCGAGGGCTCTCGTGGAATTGACGGACACACTCGTCTATGGCCGATTCGATCCGACGAAGGAACGGAACAACCAAAAAGTGTGGCGCAATCCCAAGGGAAACGATTCTTGGACGTTCAACAATACGGACGTCGAGGTCGAGGCGCTTCCCAACGGGGAGATAAACATGAGCGGTTTCCCGACCGCAGAACTTTTAGCCGATATGGAGGAGATGAGACATGAAAGAGTATAGAGTCGAAATCGAAATCGACGACGAAGGCAACATCACTGCCGACACGAAGGGCTTTCATGGCCCCGTGTGCGAAAAAACGCTTGACGAGCTCCTTGAAGGAATCGAAGGGCGTAAGGAAGACAAGAAAAAGCCGGAGTATTTCGCCAAGGAGCAAAATGCCAATGTCGGCAATCTCAAGAACAGGACGCATTCATAGAGGTTACTTGCTGCAAAATGTTGCGTGGCTTGTTTAGGCGCCTTTTGTGAAGGGCTCGTACGGCGCAGTCTTCAGTTCAAGGAGGAACAGATGAAACCGATCGACAATCACGCCAACCAGAAGAACGCCAACAAAGGCACCAGCGGTGTCAACAAGCAATACCAGGCCGCGCAGAACAATCGCGCGAATCAGCTGAACCCCAACAACAAGCTTTACCAGGGGAACAAAGGGCGGTGAACCGTATTGTGCGCCATTCGACGCACTGCTGATCGAGAATATGAAAGAGGCCGGCGAAAGCCGGCCTCCTTGCTTTTGATTGCCCGCGTCTAGTCCCGCGTGAGGGACTTGTAGCGGATGGGGCGGGGCGTTTCGGCGTCGATGCCGAGGCGCTTCTTCCGGTCGGCCTCGTATTCGCTCCAGGTGCCTTCGAACCAGACGGTCTTGGAGTCGCCTTCGAACGCGAGGATGTGCGTGGCGATGCGGTCGAGGAACCAGCGGTCGTGCGAGGTGACCACCGCGCAGCCCGCGAATTCGAGGATCGCCTGCTCCAGCGCCTGCAGCGTTTCGATGTCGAGGTCGTTGGTCGGTTCGTCGAGCAGCAGCACGTTGCCGGGCTTCTGGAGCTGCTTGGCCATCAGCACGCGGTTGCGCTCGCCGCCGGAGAGCTGGCTGAGCTTCTTCTGCTGCATCTGGCCGGTGAGGTTGAAGAGCCCGCACCAGGCGCGGCTGTTCATCTTGCGGTCGCCCACGGCGATTTCGTCGCGGCCGCCGGAGACCTCCTGCCAGACGGTGTTCTCGTCGTTCAGGCTGTCGCGTGCCTGCTCCATGCTGATGAACTCCACGGTGTCGCCGATCTTCAGCGTGCCGGCGTCCTGCTTCTCCTGGCCGAGGAGGATCTTGAAGAGCGTGGACTTGCCGGCGCCGTTGGGGCCGATTACGCCGACGATGCCGGAGCGGGGGAGCGTGAACGAAAGGTCTTCGTAGAGCAGCTTGTCGCCGAAGGCCTTGCGCAGCCCCTCGGCCTGCACCACGACGTCGCCCAGGCGCTTGCCGTTGGGGATCATGATCTTGGCGGCGTGGACGGTTTCGCGCTTCTGCTCCTCGAGCAGCTGTTCGTAGGCCTTCAGGCGGGCGCGGTTCTTGGCCTGGCGCGCCTTGGGGCTCTGCCTGGCCCATTCCGCTTCGCGGGCGAGCCGCTTCTGGCGGTCCGACTCGCCCTTCTCCTCGGTCCGGAGGCGTTCGAGCTTCTGGTCGAGCCACTGCGCGTAGTTGCCCTGCCACGGGATGCCGCGGCCGTTGCTGATCTCGAGGATCCAGCCGGTCACGTTGTCGAGGAAGTAGCGGTCGTGCGTGACGAGGATGACCGAGCCCTTGTATTCGCGCAGGTGGTGCTCCAGCCAGGCGACCGATTCGGCGTCGAGGTGGTTGGTCGGTTCGTCGAGCAGCAGCAGGTCGGGCTCCTGCAGCAGCAGGCGGCAGAGCGCCACGCGCCTCTTTTCGCCGCCGGAGAGGTTCGTGACGGGCCAGTCGCCGGGCGGGCAGCGGAGCGCGTCCATCGCGATCTCGATCTTGCGGTCGAGGTTCCAGAGGTCAAGCGCGTCGATCTGGTCCTGCAGCTTCGCCTGCTCCTCGAGCAGCTTGTTCATCTCGTCGTCTTCCATCGGTTCGGCGAACTTCATGGAGATGGCGTTGTAGCGGTCGAGGACGGCCTGGTGCTCGGCCACGGCCTGCATCACGTTTTCGCGCACGGTGAGCTTGGGGTCGAGCTGCGGTTCCTGCGGCAGGTAGCCGGCGGTGCGCCCCTTTTCGATCCAGGCCTCGCCCTGGAATTCGGTGTCGATGCCGGCCATGATGCGGAGCAGCGTGGACTTGCCCGCGCCATTGGGGCCGATGATGCCGATTTTCGCGCCGTAGAAGAAGGAGAGCGAGATGTCCTTCAGGACCTCCTTGCCGCCCGGGTAGACCTTGCTCATCCGTTCCATGTAGAAGATGAACTTCTGGGGTTCCTTGTCGGCCATGGCTCCTCCGTGGAAGTGGGTGGGGCGGGAAAGTGGACGGGGCAAATGTAGAAAGGCGCGGATTTCGTCGCGAAAACGGCGGTCCTGCGGTCTTCCGGACGTCGGCGTTTCCGGAGAACGGGAGAGAACGGAATGTTGGCGACAGGCGGGAAAATCGCACTGAATGTCCCTTTTCCGCCTTTCATAGTAAATAAAATTGGCGCAATGAAAATTCGCATGGGGCGCGTGCCCCGAAAAGGAGTCGTCGCATGAAGGCATTCAACCCCATTTCGCTGGCCCTGACGGGAGCGCTTCTGCTGGCCGTTTCGTGCACGGGGCCCGAAGGGTCCTCCGGCGCGGACGGCAAGGACGGCGCGGCCGGCGTTCCCGGCGCCTCTTGCTGGGCGACTCCGGTCGACGACGGCTTTCTGATGGTCTGCGGCGCGGACACCGTCGGCGTTCTGAAGAACGGGGCGGACGGTGCCAACGGCGCCAAAGGCGACAAGGGTTCCAAGGGCGACAAGGGCGACAAGGGCGCAGACGGTGCCTCCTGCACCTTCGCCTCCATCGACGTGAACGGTGTGCACGGCGTGGAAATCACCTGCGGCGCGCAGAAGGACACCGTGATGGACGGCGCCCAGGGCGCCCAGGGCGCGCAAGGCGAGAAGGGCGACAAGGGCGATGACGGTGCCCAGGGCGCGCAAGGCGACAAGGGCGACGACGGCGCGGCCGGCACGACCTGCACCGCCTCCGAAATCACCGACGGCTCCGCCGACGGCTATTGGCTCTATTGCGACGGCAACCTGGTCGGCGTCCTGAGGAACGGTGCGGATGGTCGCGACGGCGTGGACGGCCAGGATGGCCGCGATGGCGTCGACGGACGTGACGGCGTGGACGGCCAGGACGGCCGCGATGGCGCCGACGGACGTGACGGCCAGAACGGCACCTCCTGCTATGTCGAGGCTCTGCCCAACGACGCCGGCTATTCCCTCTATTGCGGCGACGAATACATCGGCGACATTCTCAACGGCCGCGACGGCCAGGATGGTCAGGACGGCCAGGATGGCCGCGATGGCCAGGACGGTGCCGACGGCGCCTCCTGCACGCTGGCCTCGATCGAAGTGAACGGCGTGCACGGCGTGGAAATCACCTGCGGCGCGCAGAAGGACACCGTGATGAACGGCGCCCAGGGCATCCAGGGCGTGAAGGGCGACGCGGGCGCGGACGGCGCGGACGGCGTCGACGGCGCGAGCTGCTCGGGCGTCTCTCTCGGCGACACCGCGGTCGTCATCAGCTGCGGCGGCGTGGTGGTCGACACCCTCTTCAACGGCAAGAACGGCGCGGACGGCGCCCAGGGCGCTCAGGGCGAACAGGGCATCCAGGGCGTGAAGGGCGACGACGGCTCTTCCTGCACGGGCCGCGCGATCGACGGCGTGGGCATCGAAATCTCCTGCGGCGACGTCGTGGTCGACACTCTCCGCAACGGCCGCGACGGTCAGGATGGCCAGGACGGCCAGGACGGTGCCGACGGCGCCTCCTGCACGCTGGCCTCGATCGAAGTGAACGGCGTGCACGGCGTGGAAATCACCTGCGGCGCGCAGAAGGACACCGTGATGAACGGCGCCCAGGGCATCCA
>JAGCEZ010000002.1 GCA_017650365.1 Fibrobacterales bacterium
CCCGGTTCGCAGATCGACCTCCGCCAGATCCCCGACATCAACGCCCTGCTCGACCAGGAATTCGACCTCAAGGTCATCAAGGTCAACAAGGCCCGCCGCAACATCGTCGTCTCGCGCCGCGTCGTCCTCGAAGAGGAACGCAACCGCCAGCGCGGCGACGTCCTGGCCACCCTCGAAAAGGGCCAGGTCCGCAAGGGCACCGTCAAGAACATCACCGACTTCGGCGCCTTCATCGACCTCGGCGGCGTGGACGGCCTGCTCCACATCACCGACATGTCGTACCGCCGCATCGCGCACCCCTCCGAACTGGTCTCCCTCGGCCAGGAAATCGAAGTCAAGGTGCTCGACTTCAACGAGAACAAGGAACGGATCTCGCTCGGCCTCAAGCAGCTCCAGGAACACCCCTGGAAGAACATCGCCGAGAAGTATCCGGAAGGCTCGATCGTCGAAGGCAAGGTGGTCTCGATCACCGACTACGGCGCGTTCGTCGAAATCGCCGAAGGCGTCGAAGGCCTGATCCACGTCTCCGAAATGTCGTGGGTCCAGCACGTCAAGCACCCCTCGAAGATCCTCAACGTCGGCGACACCGTGAAGGCCATGGTCCTCAAGATCGACGCCGAGAACGAGAAGATCTCGCTGGGCATGAAGCAGCTGCAGCCCGACCCCTGGGCCGAAATCGAGAAGGAACTGCCTCCGGGCGCCAAGGTCACCGGCGAAATCCGCAACCTGGCCTCCTTCGGCGCGTTCGTCGAAATCAAGGAAGGCGTCGACGGCCTCATCCACGTCTCCGACATGTCGTGGACCAAGAAGATCAACCATCCCTCCGAAATGCTCCAGAAGGGCCAGAAGGTGGAATGCGTGGTCCTCGCCGTGGACCGCGAGAAGCGCCGCATCTCGCTCTCCATCAAGCACCTGGAAGAAGACCCGTGGGAAAACGTCAACGAGACCTATCCCGTGGGCAAGCAGGTCAAGGGCAAGGTCGTCCGCAAGCTCGACCGCGGCCTGATCCTGAGCATCGACGACGCGATGGAAGGGTTCATCCCCAACTCCAAGCTGAGCGCGCCGGCCGACGGCATCAACGTCGGCGACGACCTCGACGCCGTCGTGATCGAAATCGACCACTCCAACCGCAAGCTCTACCTGAGCGCCGTGGACTACTTCAAGTCCCGCGACGACGGCGAAGCCCGGATGTGGATGGCCCAGAACCGCACCACCGCGGGCACCAGCCTCGGCGACAACGCGGGCCTGGCCAAGCTGGCCGAAAACATGAAGAAGGAAGGCTAAGCCCTCCTTCGGAAGGAACGCGGAACGGGGCCGGGAAACCGGCCCCGTTCTTTTCGTCTTAGGGGGGACGTTCTTGGGCGCCCGGAACCTGGCGACTAGTCTCCGGTTCCCGTCAGCCCCTCGTAGATCCGCTTGTCGCGCTCGGAGAAGCAGCAGAAGACGACCTCGAAGCCGGGGCGCGTTTCGAGGAAGGCGCGGACTTCGCGGACGGCGATTCGCGCGGCCTCTTCGGCGGGGTAGCCGTAGACGCCCGTGGAGATGCAGGGGAAGGCGACGGAGCGGCAGCCGTTCTCCGCGGCGAGCGCGAGGGAGCTGCGGTAGCAGGAGGCCAGCTGTCCGGGCTCGCCGCGGTCGCCGCCGCGCCAGACCGGGCCGACGGTGTGGACGACGAACTTCGCGGGCAGCGCGAAGCCGGGCGTGATGCGCGCCTCGCCCGTGGGACAGCGGACTCCGGGCCGGACTTCGGGCACGGCCAGGCAGGCCTCGTAGAGTCCGGGACCGGCCGCGGCGTGGATCGCGCCGTCCACGCCGCCTCCGCCGAGCATCCGCTCGTTCGCCGCATTGACGACGGCGTCCGCGTCCAATGTCGTGATGTCTCCCCGGACGATCCGGATCATGGCGCCTCCTTCGCGGACAAGGGCCGCGTTCCGGCTACTTTTCGGCGGAGTCCGCCGCGCTCCCTTCGGAGGCGGCGTTGACGAAGACGAGCGCGCGGACGATGCGCAGGCCGTCCACCTTGAGGACGCGGGCCTGGATGGGGCCGCAGGTCACGCGCGAGCCCTTGCGCGGCATGGCGCCGAGCTTGGCCTGGATCAGGCCGCCGAGGGTCTCGACGTCGAGCGTCTCCTCGATGTGCTCCAGGTCGAGGTCGACCTGCAGCTCCTCCTCGAGGTCGTCGAGCGAAATCATCGGGTCCACCTGGTAGACTCCCGGGCGGAGCATCTCCACGCGGGGCGCCGATGCGTCCTTCTCGTCGTAGATCTCGCCCACGATCTCCTCGAGGATGTCCTCGATGGTCACGAGGCCGCTGGTGCCGCCGAACTCGTCCACCACGACGGCCATGTGGTTGCGCTTGTGGCGCATTTCGCGCAGGAGCTCCACGACCAGCTTCCCCTCGGGCACGAAGAGCGCGGGCCGGAGCATGGAGCGCAGTTCGAACGGGCGCGGCGAGGAGGTCTTCAGGCACTCCATCAGGTCCTTGCCGTTGAGCACGCCGACGATGTTGTCCACCGTCCCCTCGTAGACCGGGATGCGGGTGCGCTTGTTCTCGCAGAACTCCTCGACGATCTCCTGCAGCGTGGCGTCGGCGGAGATCGCGTCCACGTCGATCCGCGGGGTCATCACCTCGACGGCGGTGGTGTCGCCGATCTCGAAGAGGTTGCGGATCATCTGCTTCTCGTCTTCCTCGAGCGCGTCCTCGGCGCCGGGGGCGTCTTCGTCGGAGAGCTTGCGGCGCTCCTCCTCGGTCAGGAAGTTGAGCTGGGGGTCGGCCCCGGTCTTCGCGAGGAGCGCGGAGCGGACCTTGTGCGCGATCTGCGCGGGGACGGAGCAGAAGAGCCAGATCGGGCGGAACGCGGCGCAGACGAGCGCGGCGAGGCTGTTGGGCCGCGCGGCGGCGAGGATGCCGGGCAGCAGGAACGTCAGCGCGTAGATGCAGGGGAAGAGCGCGCAGACGCGGATCGCGGCGCGCAGCGAGGCGGGCTCGATCGCGAGGAAGAGCGGCGCGGTCTCGCGGAAGAGGAGGAGGAGCGAGAGGGCGGCGCCGGCGGCGCGTCCGAAGGCGATGCCCTCGCGCAGGTGGGGGAGTTCGGCGTATTCGCGGATCCTGCGCGTCGCGGGGGTCTGGTCCGCCGCGTCGAAGTTCTCGGCGATCAGCGGGAAGATCTGGCGCGCCATCGTCAGGAAGAAGACCGAGGAGAGCGAGCAGAAGAGGACGATTCCGGGGAGGAGGCCGATGGTCAGCGGGTCCTGGGGGTCGGTGGGAGGCAAAGGTTCTCCTCGCGCTCAGCGCGCGTACAGTTGGCGCCCGAGGTAGTGCTCCTCGAGTTCGCGCATCTTCTTCCGCTGGGACGGGGTCGCGTGGTCGTGGCCGCTGAGGTGGAGCAGCCCGTGGACGATGACCCGCTCGAGCTCCTGGCGCTTGGTCGCGCCGTATTCCGGGGCCTGCCGCTCCACCTGGGGCATGGAGATGTAGATCTCGCCGAGGAACGGGCCCTCGACGAGGTCGTTCTCGTCGGGGTTCCAGGGGAACGAGAGGACGTCGGTCGTCTTGTCGAGGTGGCGGAACTCGTTGTTCAGGGCGCGCACCGTCTCGTCGGAGCAGAAGACCAGGTGGACTTCGCCCAGCTTCCCTTCGTGCTTGAGGACGTTCAGCGCGGTCCAGCGCAGCATCACCAGGTCGCCGGGCCGCTTGACCTTTCCGTCGTCGAAGAACTTGATGGGGCCCGGCTTGTTGCGCGTGGCCGGGTGGGAATTCGGACTACTCTTCGGTCTCGCCAAGGTCTTCGCCCTCGGAACGGGGATACCATTCCTGCAGGATTTCCGCGATCTGGCGCGCCTGCGCCTCTCCGGAGATGTTGAACTTGCTCTGGCGCTTGTATTCCCCGTTCATCTTCTTGTAGCGATGAATGGTGACCTTGGGAGCGCTGTACTCGCCCTTCCCGTTCAGGTCGCTGTGGAGGAACATGATCGTCGCCCAGGCGCCCTTGCTCAGGACGCGCTTGTCGAGCTGCTTGGTCTTGAGCCGGCCGTCTTCCTCGAAGTTGACGGTCAGGTCGTTCACGTCGGACGCCACCGCTGCCTCCGCGTTTTTGGTGCACGTTTGCGAGAATATAATTATTTTCTCATAGACAAAGACGGGGCGGCCGCCTCGGGAGGTCCTGCATGGGCAACATCGCGTCTTCGGGTTCCAAAATCCTCTTTTTGGCGCTTTTCGCCGTTTTCTCCGCGCTTCCCGCCTTCGCCCTCCCCAAGGAGCGGACGGCGGTGGCCGACGCGGTCGTCGGGCTCGTGGAGCTCTCCAAGCCCTCCTCCGACAAGTGGAAGAAGGTGAAGACCGGCGCCAAGATCACGCACCGCGACCAGGTGAGGACCTCCGCCGGCGCCCGGATCGACGTGCAGCTGCCCGACGGCTCCACGCTCACGATCGACGAGAACTCCGTCGTGGACTTCAAGGAACTGCTGGAGGAGGACGGGAACACGAAGAGCAACGTCCGCGTGGACAAGGGGACGGTCTTCTTCAGCATCAAGAAGCTGACGACCGCCCAGTCCGAGTTCAAGTTCGAGACGCGGACCGCCACGGCCGCCATCCGCGGCACGAGAGGATACGTGCAGGCGCTGGACTCCGTGATGGCGTCCGATTCGTCGACGCGGAAGTCGGTGCTCGACGTCAGGGACCCGCAGAGGGCGGGCAAACTGGACGTGAAGCACGGGGCGCTGGCGGATTCGACGGCCCCGGCTCCGCCGGCCGCGGGCGCGCAAGCCCAGGCCGATGCGGCCCGGGGGGAAGGAGCTCCGGCCGTCGCGGACAACACCCGGGCTCCCGGAATCATCGACACCGCCGCCGTGAATTTGAAGGGGCGGTCCGCGTTCTACCTCTCCGACGGCCTGGCGTCGGTCGAGACCGAGAAGGGGGAGAGCACCACCATCGCGCCGAACCAGCTCGTCACCTCCGGACCGGACGGGGCCAGCGCCTACCAGGTTCCGCAGGGCGCCGACGTCCGCGACCTCGCGAAGAAGACGGCCAACCGGAAACTGCCCAAACTCCAGCGGATTCCGCTGACGGGCGCCGCCGCGGTCCTTTCGCCGGCGGCCGGAAGCCTCGTGGAGAAGACGTTCCGGATGTCCGGGAAATGCACGGTCGCCGACTCGCTCGCGAAGCTGACGGTCGGCGGGAAGAAGGTCAAGGTCGTGGACGGCGCCTGGTCGGTCGAGCTGACCGCCCCCGAAGGCGAGGGCAACGCGTTCGAGGTCCCCGTGACGCTGAAGGCCGGGAACCGGTCGTGGTCGTTCAAGTGGTCCCTCAAGCGGGCCAAGGCGCAGCCGAAGAACCAGGGCGCCGCGCTCGAAATCTGGGGCGAGCAGCCGTTCAGGCCCAAGGACGGCGTGATCGAGATCGGCGGCCACGCCGCGTGCCCCGTCTCGGCCGTGCTCTTCTCCGTCGGGAACTCCGTCTCGGCCGCCACGCTGCGCTACGACCGCGACGACAGGGACACCGCCTCCGCGGAGACCGCGTGCTCCGGCGCCTCGTTCTCCGCGCGCATGCTGGTTTCCGACGTGAAGCAGAACTGGAACGAGACGGAGGGCCTCGTCACGCTGAAGTCCGGCGAAAACGCGTCGCAGACCGCGAAGGTCTCGATCGCCGTGGACAGGAGCGATCCCGCCGTCAACACGACCGCGCCCGCCGTCACGCTGAAGTGGACCAACGGGGGCGGCAAGCTCTCCGCGACCGTGGCCCGGAACGTCCAGGACACCGTCGAGGCGACGCTCTTCGTGGACGGCTCGGAGCGCTCGCGCGCGACCGTCGCCGGGAACGGCCAGGTCCTGTTCGACGCCCAGACCGGCGTGCACGACTACCTCGTCCGGGCGGTCGACCTCGCCGGAAACGCGGCCGAGCAGCGCGCCGACGCCGTGGAATGGTGGCCGCTGACGAACGTCAAGGTCGAGCTGGAGATCGCGTCCGGGAACGGCCAGTCCCGCGTGCCCCCGCTTCCGCCGAACATGGAGCGGAACAGGATGGAGACGCTCAAGCTGCGCCTGCTCGGGCTGCCCGAGAACGACCCCCGCTCGGTGAAGAAGATCACCGTGACGAGCTCCGCCGGCGAAGTGCGCGAGCTGACCGGTTCCGAAATCTACGACGTCATGCTCGACGTCGAGGTCCCCGTCCGCTCGAACGGGGCGACGCAGATCAAGGCGAAGGTCGAGCCGAAGA
>JAGCEZ010000021.1 GCA_017650365.1 Fibrobacterales bacterium
AAGCCGAAGCCGCCGCGCCCGCGGCCGCCGAGGCCGCCAACGGCCCGATCGACTCCGCGGCCGCCGTGGCCGCCGCCCAGGCCGAAGCCCCCGCGTCGAACTTCGCGGCCGTGGTCGCGGCGATCGAACGCTACGAGGAAGACCCCGAAGCCGCGCAGAACTACAAGAAGGTCGTGGTCTACAAGGAAGACCGCGAAATGGCCTACCCGCTGATGATCGCCACGCTGCTGGGCCCCGGCTTCCTCGGCCTCGCCCTCGCCTCGCTGATGGCGGCCTTCATGAGCACCGTCGCCTCGCAGATCAACTGGGGCGCCAGCTACCTCACCAACGACTTCTACTACCGCCTGATCGACCGCAAGGCCTCGCAGAAGCGCCTGGTGCTCGTCTCGCGCGTCAACATCGTGCTGATGACGATCATCGCGGTCTTCATCGCGAACCAGGTGGACAACATCGGGTTCATGTGGGAACTGTGGGGCGGCATGATGGCCGGCATGGGCCTTCCGCACATCCTGCGCTGGCTCTGGTGGCGTTCGAACGCCTGGACCGAAATCGTCGGCATGGTCGTCGGCGTCATCGTGGCCTTCGTCAACCTGGTGCTGCTCGACAGCCAGCTGAGCGCCCTGATCATGGGCAACTTCGTGGACGGCTACACCGCCGTGCCGATCCACAACATCTGCTTCGTCAGCCTCTTCAGCGGCATCGCCGCGATCATCGCGACCTTCGTGACCAAGCCGGTCCCGAACGACCTGCTCAAGACCTTCGCCGAAAAGGTGGAGCCGATGGGCTGGTGGAAGGGCATGAACACCCACGGCAACAAGCAGCGCTCGATCAAGTTCGCCGTGCTGCTCTGGCTGGTGGGCACCCTCTCGGTCTACGGCATCATGTTCGGCCTCGGCTTCCTGGTCCGCCTCGAAATGGCGAAGGGCGTCGTGGTCCTGCTGCTCGGCGTCGCGGCGATGGTCGCCCTGGTCGTCGGGCTGCGCCAGGCCGACAAGTACGTTCCGGAAAAGGCCGAATCCTAAGGTCGCTTCCGCAAAAACTCCGGAGAGGGACGGTTCGCCGTCCCTCTTTCGTTTTTCGGAGGATTCGCGTTTTTTGCGATTTGTTTCCGCGAAGATACGAACGGCCACATCTGTGGACACCGGGAATGTGTAAAGCCCGATTTAACCGCGTGCATGCGCCGCCAAAATGAATTTTTGTGGTCAAACGACAGGGCCTCGTCCGAGGCCGCAAGCAGAGAGGCATGGAATGACGAACCGCAACTTCAACCGCTTTCTCGCCGCCGGGCTCTCCGCCGCGGCGCTGATCGCCGTCGGCTGCTCCGATTCCGGCAGCGGCCCCAAGGCGCTGGACTGCCACAGCGATCCGATCACCCCCCTGCCCGAGAACTTCAGCGCGACGGGCTACTGGACCCTCAACGACGACCTCCAGGGCGCCTTCCCCGCCGGAGAGGACGGCGCGATCGACTCCGTCGCCCTGGCGCAGCACTACTGCGAATACGGCAGCGCCGAAGGCCGCCCCTTCGGCGAAGACCCAGTCTACGCATCCTCCGAAGAAAGTTCCTCCGAATCGAACGGCGGCTCGGAAGCGGGCGACTCCTCCGAAGGCGGACAGTCCGGCAGCTCCTCCGAGGAGCAGCAGGACGATTCCTGCGAACGGACGCTGATGCCCAACCACTACTTCAAGTTCGAAGGCGGCTACGTCGGCTACTCCGGCAAGCCGATGGTCCTCGGCTGGCAGCCCAGCTCCGACGATTTCGCCTCCGGCGAATGGTTCCTGCCCGAAGGCTACGACTGCGCGCTCGCCGTGCAGGTGGACGGCGCCCCCGACTCCTACAACCTCAACGTCGTCGAAGCCTGGGCGGGCGAGAACATCGACTCCGTCCGCGTGGAGAAGGTGACCTTCCCGGGCGGCAGCAAGCCCGTCCAGGGTTCGTCCTCCTCCGCCGCCAAGCCCTCTTCGGCCTCGCAGCAGCAGACGGAATCCTGCAACGGCTACACCGCCTGGGACGACGTCGCGAGCTGGCTGGAATACGAAAACAACGGCTCCGACAAGCTCTACAGCTTCAACGGCGGCCTCTACAAGTGCACCGGCGCGAAGCACTACTCCTACTGCGCCTGGTCGCCCGACATCGAATACAGCGACTGGGTCTTCATCCGCAACTGCGACGGCTCCGCGGTTCCCTCCTCCAGCTCGAACAAGCCCTCCAGCTCCTCCAGCAGGCCCTCCAGCTCCTCGAGCAAGCCCTCGTCGAGCAGCTCCAGGCCCAGCAGCTCCTCCAGCCAGGGCGGAAACGCGGCGCACTGCATCCTGAACTGGTTCACCGAATCGATGTTCAACCAGTACTTCCCGAACCGCCACCAGAACTACACCTGGAACGCCTTCGTCGAAGCGCTGAAGAAGGTCCCGAACTTCGTCTGCTCCACCGCCGGCAACGACGTCAGCCGCCAGAAGCAGGAAGTGGCCGCCGTCTTCGCGCACTGGCAGCAGGAAGTGGCCGCGCTCCGCTACATCGAGGAGATCTGCGGCACGCAGGGCACCTGCCTCAACTCCTACAACTCCGACTGGAGCGGCGGCAGCTATCCTCCGGTTCCCGGCAAGTCCTACCACGGGCGCGGCGCCAAGCAGATTTCGTGGCCCGGCAACTACGGCCAGTTCTCGGAATTCTACTTCGGCAACAAGCAGACGCTGCTCAGCAACCCCGAAAAGGTGATGAACGAGGGGATCCTCGCGTTCGCCTCCTCCTTCTGGTTCTGGCTCGACCGCGGCTGCGGCTCCTCCTTCTGGAGCACCGGCTTCGGCGCCACGACCAACATCATCAACGGCGGCCTGGAATGCGGCGGCAACTACGGCACCGGCGCGCGCAACCGCGAAAACTACTACGGCCAGTACCTGAACAAGCTCGGCGTGAGCGACAGCCGCTCGAAGTCCGCCGGCTGCGGAGGCTGGTAAAAGAGTTTCATTCTATTCCTCCTCTCCCAACACGGGACTCCCCAACCGGAGTCCCGTTTTTCTGTCCGCGGGAAAGGCGCGCGACGCGGGGGCGGACGGCGGCTTCGCGCCGTTCCCGGGCAAGGAAAAAGCCCCGCGCGACGGCGGGGCTTCCTTTTCGCGACCGGTTCTCCGGACGCTATTCGAAGTTGTTCATGCACCAGCGGAGCATGCTGTTCGTGGAGGTGTCGTCCTCGAACGTGCGCTTGCCCTCCACGCCGAGCTTGAGTTCGCGAAGGACGTTGCCGGCCATCGTCTTGCCGAGCTCCACGCCGAACTGGTCGAAGCTGTTGATGCCCCAGATCAGCCCCTGCGCGAAGACCTTGTGCTCGTAGAGCGCGATGAGCGCGCCCAGCGAGTTCGGGGTGAGCTTCCGCATGAGGATCGTGTTGGTGGGACGGTTGCCCTCGAAGACCTTGTGCGGGGCGAGGCGGCGGACCTCCTTCAGCGTGAGCCCCTCCTCGGTCAGTTCCCGCTTGGAGACGTCGAGCGACTTGCCCTCCATGAGCGCCTCGGACTGCGCCAGGCAGTTGGCGATGAGCTTCTGCTGGTGCTCGCGGCTCTTGTGGTAGGCGTTGATCGGCAGGATGAAGTCGCACGGGACGTGGCGCGTGCCCTGGTGGATCAGCTGGAAGAAGGCGTGCTGGCAGTTGGTCCCCTCGCCGCCCCAGACCACGGGCCCGGTGCTCCAGGTGACCACGCGCCCGTCGGTGGTGACGCGCTTGCCGTTGCTCTCCATGTCGAGCTGCTGCAGGAACGAGGGGAAGCGGTAGAGGTGCTGCGAATAGGGCAGCACGCAGTGGGTCTCCCAGCCGAAGAAGTTGGAGTACCACACGCCCAGCACGGCCATGATCATCGGCATGTTCTCGCGCAGAGGGGCGTTGCGGAAGTGCAGGTCCATCGTGTAGGCGCCGTCCAGCAGCTCCTCGAACTGGTCGAAGCCCAGGTAGAGCGCGATGGAAAGGCCGATGGCGGACCAGAGGCTGTAGCGGCCGCCGACCCAGTCCCAGAAGGTGAACATGTTCTCGGGCGCGATGCCGAAGTCGGTCACGCGCTGGAGGTTCGAGGAGAGGGCGACGAAATGGCACTTGATGGAGTCGAGCGCGCCGGAGTAGTGGTCGAGCACCGCCTGGCGCGCCGCGTTGGCGTTGGTCATCGTCTCCATCGTGGAGAAGGTCTTGGAGGCGACGAGGAAGAGCGTCTCCTCGAGGTCGAGCTCCTGGAGCGTGTCGAAGAGCGCGACGCCGTCGATGTTGGAGATGTAGCGGACCTTCGGGAATTCCGGGGGATGGCAGGGCTTGAGCGCCTCGGTCACCATGCGCGGGCCGAGGTCCGAGCCGCCGATGCCGATGTTGACCACGTAGCGGATCTTCTTGCCGGTGTACCCGACGAACTCGCCGGAGTGGACCTTGCGGCAGAACTCGCGCATCTTGTCGAGCTCGGCGCGGACGTCGCCCATCACGTCGCGGCCGTCCACGAGGACGGGCGCGTTGCTGCGGTTGCGGAGCGCGGTGTGGAGCACGGAGCGGCGCTCGGTCATGTTGATCGGCGCGCCGGTGAACATCTGCTCGCGGCGTTCGCGGAAGTCGAGCGCGTTCAGCAGGCGGTCGAAGAGGTTGAAGGTCTCCTCCGTCACCAGGTTCTTGGAGTAGTCGAGGAAGAGGCCGCTGGTCTCGAGCGAGAACTTGCGGGCGCGGGTCTCGTCCGCGTCGAACAGGTCGGTCAGATGGAGGTCCTTGACCTTCTGGTAGTGGGCCTGGAGGTCCTTCCATTCCTGGCATTCGGTGATGTTCATCTCTTCTCCTTGCCCCGGGAGCGCGGATCAGCGTCTGCTCAGCAGGCTTTTCTTCAATTCTACATACTTCTGCGGGAAAAAGGGCCGCAAAGCCGATTCGGAGCGCTCGGAGCCGAAGGCCCAGGGCGAGACCGACGCGAGCGGCGGCGCGAAGGAGCGCTTGGCGCTCCCCATCCCGCAGAAGAGCGTCCACCACCGTTCGAGGTCGGCGGCGAAGGAGGCCGCGTCGGGGAAAAGCCGGTCGACGATTCCGCTCTCCGCGCCGATGGTCTTTTCGAGCGTCTTCGAGGCGTAGTGTTCGAGCGTCGCCAGAGGGCCGGGGCGCTCCTCGCTCTCCGTCCACCAGCGGAAGAGGAAGTCGTGGTAGGGGTAGACGATCGGGTCGCCCTTCCCCTCCTCCACCGCCTGCGCGGGGCTGAGCTCGGCCGACGGAGGGATCTCGAAGGCCTCGCGCGGAATCGCCTCGAAGCCGTGGACCGATTCGTTCAGGAACCGGCCGAGCGCGTAGACCTCGTGTTTCCAGAGGTCGGCGATCGGGGCGAAGAAGCCGGAGAGGTCGCCCATGATGGTCGCGTAGCCGACCGTGCATTCGGCCTTGTTCCCGTTGCAGGTGAAGACGCCGCCGAAGGCGGCGGCCGCCGCGGCCAGGACGCGGGATCCCCGGTCGCGCGCCTGCACGTTCTCGAGGAGCGCGGGCGTCAGCTCCAGCTTGCGCGACTCGCCGCCGCGGCGGAGTTCGCACGAACCGAACTGCGCGACCGTGAGCTCGACGGAGGGCTCGATCGGGATCTCCGCGAACCAGGTCCCGAGGTTCTCGGCCAGGCGCCGCGCGATTCCCTTCGTGGTCGCGGAGTTGTGGCGCGAGGGCATGTTGACCAGGAGCATCCGCTCGGGCGGGACGATTTTCGCCATGAGCGCGGCGACGACCGAGGAGTCGATGCCGCCGGAGGCGCCGACGACCACGTTCCTGATTCCGCAGACCTCAATCATCGTGCGGGTCTGGAGGGCGATCGCCGCGTGGAGGTCCGCGATCGTCTCGGGCTTCGGCTCGACGCGTCCGGCGGACTCGGAGTCCACGACGCGGACCGCGGGCTCGAACGCGGGCAGCTCGGCGACCAGGTCGCCGGAGGGGGCGATCAGCAGGCCGCGCCCGTCGAAGGCGCGCCAGCTCTTGCCCGCGTTCCCCGCCGAGACGGCGTTCACGTAGGCGACGGCGCGGCGGTGTTCGCGCGCCGCGTCCTGGAGGGATTTCCGGAAGGAGGCGACCTGCCCGTGGACGTAGGGCATCGGCTCGGGGACGCCGGACCACTCGTGGGCGCCGTTCGCGTCGAGGACGAAGGCGTTCCCGAACTTCAGCGGGACGTTCCCGGCGAGCTTGCACAGCCGCCGTTCGAGCTCCTCGCACTCCGCGAAGAACTCCCCTTCGCCCGGGACGTCGCCGAGGAGCGCGCCCGAGAGGCAGTTTTCGGGGAGGAGCAGCAGTTCCGCGCCTTCGGCGAGGGCGCGCGAGCAGAGCCCGGAGACCTGCTCGAAGTTGCGTTGCGGGTCGCCCGGAATCACTTCGGGCTGGACGAGGCCGATCTTCATCGCGTTTCTCCTTCCTGGTGCGCGTTCCGCCCGAGGTTCCAGAGTGCCCAGGCGGTTAGGCTCTTGCCGTCCTGCAGTTCCGCTCCGCGCGACGCGGGAACGGCCTCCAGGACGATGTGTTCGTTCTCTTCGGCCAGGCCGAACTCGCCGGAGCAGATTTTCCGGAGCTCGTCGGCCGTCACCGTTTTTTCATAGGCGAAAAGGTAGAGCCGCTCGTCCATCAGCCCGACGGAGCTGAGATAGCCGTCGGGATGGGCCGGGAGCAGGTCGACGAGCTCCTCTTCGGAGACGTCGAGGCCGGTCTCCTCCTTCATCTCGCGCACGGCCACTTCGCGCGGACTCTCGGAGCCGTCCATCATCCCGGCCGGAATCTCGGCCAGGGAGGGCTCCGCCGCGGGGACGCGGGCCTGGCGGGTCAGGAGCAGCCTCGGCTCGGCCTCCCCCTCCACGCGCAGGACGACGAGGATCCCCACCGCGTCGCCGCGCAGCAGGACGATGCCGTTCGTCGGGCGTCCGGAGAGGTCGCGGGCGTCGGCGCGGAGCTTGGCGAAGAGAGCGCGGTGGGGTTCGCGGCGCATCCAGTCCACGGAGACGAACTCCACGCGGGAAAGCCGGAACTCGCGTTCCATCTTCCGCAGCCAGCGGACGACCATCGGGGTTTCGAGGAGCGCGCGGCGGTCGGTTTCGGAAAAGCCGGCGGGGAAGGAGAACGAAATGGAACCGAATTCCTCCATGGCCCAAATTTAGCTTTTCGGGAAGCGTTCCCCCGCCCGCCGCGTTCTTGAACTTGCCCCCCCCGGAGGGCTATATTTGCTCATCCCCGCGGACGACGGCAAAACGCAAGGAGACGCCATGCGCAAACTCTTCCTTCCCCTCATCCTGGCCCTGGCGGCGGCGGCCTTCGCCGCCCCGATCAAGTTCCAGTCGTTCGACGAATCGTTCGTCAAGCTGGAACGCGGTCCCAAGGACGCCTGGAACATCACCGTCGAGATCGACCACGGCAACCTGCACTTCGTCTACACCGGCCAGGTCCGCTCCGTCCTCAACAACAAGGACCTCCGCGTGGGCCGCGAGGACATCGAGTTCGCCGTCGGCTACTACGACAACCCCACCGTGGTCGACGGGGAGAACCTCAACTTCGAGATGGCCGAAATGGTCGCCGTCTGGGACGTGGACGGCGAAGACGAAGCCCTCCTCTTCACCAACGGCGTCTTCAAGGCCCTCCCGCCCTACGACCAGAACCCCGCCGTAACGGCCGCCATCGCCGCCGGCGCCGCGCAGACCGCGGAGATCGTCAAGACCCGCCCGCTCGCGAAGTGGTCGCGCACCTACGAAAAGCAGATCGACGCCTCGCGCGACGACGTCTGGAACAAGCAGGAGCTGGCCGAAGCCGAAAAGGCGAAGAAGCACGAAGCCGCCCTCGCCGCCAAGCTCGCCGCCGAGAAGGCCGCGCAGGAGGCCGAACAGGCCCGCGCCGACTCGATCGCCGCGGCCAAGGCCAAGAAGAAGTCGAAGAAGAAGCACGAGGCCGACTCGCTCGCCGCCGCCCAGGCCGCCGCCGAAGCCGCGGCCGCCGAAGAGGCCGCGGAAGAACAGGCCGTCCCCACGCCCGAAGAGGCCGCGAAGGATGCCGTGGAGACCGAGAACTCGAAGCCCTCGTTCGGCGGCGGCAAGCACATCATCCCGAACGAGACGCTGCGCGTCGGCATCGCCGGCTCGCTCCTCGCGATCGGCTGCGCGAGCGCGGTTCTGGCCATCATCGAAATGCAGAACAAGAAGGCCTCCCAGGAGCTCCTGGACGCGAACAACGCCATGGGCAACGTGAACGGACTGAGCGGCGCCTTCGAATCGCAGGTCAACAAGCACAAGACCAACATGATCATAGGCGGCGCGGCCGCGGTCCTCGGACTCGGCGGCGCGTTCTTCGTCTACAAGTTCTGAGCCGCCGGTGCCCCTCGCCTTCCGGCTCCTGAAGACCTCCTCCCGGTCCGCGGCGCGGCTCGGGAGAATTTTCACGGACCACGGCCCCGTGGAGACCCCGGTCTTCATGCCCGTGGGGACCGCCGGTTCGGTCAAGGCGGTCAATCCGCACCAGCTCGAGGCGCTTGGCGCCCAGATGATCCTGGGCAACACCTACCACCTCTACCTGCGCCCCGGGACGGAGCTGCTGAAGGAGGCGGGCGGCCTGCACCGGTTCATGCGCTGGAACCGCCCGATCCTCACCGACTCCGGCGGATTCCAGGTCTTTTCGCTCAACGGCATCCGCAAGCTGACCGAAGAGGGGTGCGTCTTCCGCTCGCACATCGACGGCTCGCCCCACGTCTTCACGCCGGAGAACAACGTCGATGTCCAGCGGGCCATCGGCGCCGACGTCGTC
>JAGCEZ010000022.1 GCA_017650365.1 Fibrobacterales bacterium
CCCGGACGCGCGGACGGGGCGCCCGGGGAACGCGCCGCGGAGGGCCGCCCGGACCAGGCGCAGCGCGCGCCCGTCGCCGCATCCGGCGTCGAGGACCCGGAGCTCCCCTTTCGACGACGCCGCGACGCGGACGGCTTCGCGGCAGAGCGAGTCCTCGAGCGGCGCGAAGCCGCGCGCTTCGAAGAAGCGCCGGCGGGCGCGCAGCATCCCGGCCAGGTCTCCGGCTCGCTCGCGGGAGGCCGAAGGCGGGAGCAGGTTGACGTAGCCCTCGCGGGCGATGTCGAAGGAGTGGTTTCGCGCGCAGCGCAGGGCGCGGTTCTCTTCGCGCAGGGTCTTTCCGCAGACCGGGCAGACGAGGATGTCGGCGAAGTCCGCCATCTCGGCGCGCTACTTGAAGAGGTTGTAGCGGAGGATGCACCAGATGGCGCGGAAGCCGTCCTTCCAGCCGATCTTCTTCCCCTCGGCGTAGGTCCGCCCGTAGTAGGAGATGCCCACTTCGCAGATGCGGACGCCGGGGACGCGGGCCACCTTCGCGGTCACCTCGGGCTCGAAGCCGAAGCGGTTCTCGCGCAGCTCCAGCCCCTTCAGGATCGGGGCGCGGAAGAGCTTGTAGCAGGTCTCCATGTCGGTCAGGTTCAGGTCGCTGAAGAAGTTGCTGAACAGCGTGAGGAGCTTGTTGCCGATGGAGTGCCAGAAGAAGAGCACGCGGTGGGGGTAGCCGCCCATGAAGCGCGAGCCGTAGACCACGTCGGCGCGGTCGTCGAGCAGCGGCCTGAGGAGGCGGTTGTACTCCGAGGGGTCGTACTCCATGTCGGCGTCCTGGATCAGGATGGCCTGGCCCGTGGCCGCGGCGATGCCGGTGTGGAGCGCGGCGCCCTTGCCCTTGTTGACCTCGTGGCGGAGGAGCCGGACGCCCGTCGCGCCCTTTTCGGCGACGTACTTCTCGATCGCCTCGGCGGATCCGTCCTTCGAGCAGTCGTCCACGAGGACCAGTTCCTTGGAAACGCCGCCCTCCAGCTCGACCGCGGAGACGGCGTCGAGGATTTCGTGGATCGTGGCGGCCTCGTTGTAGACCGGGATGACGACGCTCAGGACCGAAATCTTTTCCATGTCCCGAAACTTAGGAAAAAGCGCCCTTTGCTATGTTTCCCGCATGGGTCTGGAACAGGTCAAAACCTTGGAACTGCCCGTGGTTTCCGACGTCCGCGGAAACCTCGCCGTCGCGGAGGGGGGCGCGCTCCCGTTCGCGATCGCGCGCGCCTACTGGCTCTACGACGTCCCCTCCGGCTCGATGCGCGGCGGCCACGCCCACAAGAGCAACCAGCAGATCCTCGTGGCCCTCTCCGGATCGTTCGACGTGGTGCTGGACGACGGGAAGGCCCGGAGGACCGTGACGCTCAACCGCCCGGACCGCGGGCTCTACATCCCCACGGGCGTCTGGCGCGAGCTGGAGAACTTCAGCGCGGGCGCCGTCTGCCTGGCGCTGGCCTCGGAACCCTACGACGAATCGGAATACGTCCGCGACTACGGCGAATTCCTGGCTTCCGCGAACCGATGAACGCCCCCTCGTTCGACATCCGCCCCTACGCCGCCTCCGACGCGGAGGAGTGGGACGACTTCGTGGAGAACCGTTCGGGCAACGGCACGGTCTTCCAGACGCGGCGCTTCCTCTCCTACCATCCCGAGGGGCGGTTCGAGGACCGCTCGGTCCTGGTGCGCTCCGGCGGCGAGCTCGTCTGCGTCGTGCCGACGGCGCTGCGGGACGGGAAGCCGTTCTCGCATCCCGGCACTTCGTGCGGCGGGCCCGTGGTCCGCAGGGGCTGGTGGACGGCGTCGAAGCTCTTCCCGCTGGCCGACGCGCTGCGCGGGCACTACGGGCCGGAGTGGGGGATGCGGCTGGGCGAGCCCTGCTTTTCGGAGGAGGAGACCGCCGGGCTGCTCTGGGCGATGGGGCGCGGGAAGGAGGTCCGGTCCGAGCTGGCCGTCGTCGCCGACCTGGAGAACGATTTTCCCATATACGAAAAGAGCCGCCACGCCCGGAACAACCTCGAACGCGCGGAGGCCGCGGGGATGAAGCTCGCGTTCGCGGAGACCGACGCGGAACGCCTCGCCTTCCACGCGATGCTCTCGGAGAACCTGAAGCTCCACGGCGCCGTCCCGACGCACTCCGCGGAGGAGCTGCTGAAACTCTGCGCCCTGCTCGGCGACCGCCAGCGGCTCGCGCTCCTGGAGGACGGGGACGGGCGCGCGCTCTGCGGGATCTGGATGGTCCGCGCGACGGAGAGGGTCTGGCACACGCAGTACGTCGCGCGCCTGCCCGACGCGCCGCATCCGGCGGACAGCAACCCGCGCCGCGGCGACGTGGCCGCGCTCCACGTCCTGGCGATGCGCTTCGCGCGCTCGACCGGCGCGCGGTTCCTCTCGCGCGGCGTCTGCACCGAAAACGGCGGCGAAGAGCTGAACGGAACGCTCTACGCCTTCAAGGAGCGGCAGGGCGGGCGCCCGCAGCTCCGCCACTCGATCCTTCCGCGCGAAACGGGGAGGCCGTCATGAACCCGATTCCGTTCCAGGACTTCCGGAGAATGCTCGAACCGAACCGCGACGAGCTGGAGCGCGCCGCGGCGCGCGTGATCCGCGGCGGGAAGTTCGTCCTCGGCCCCGAGACGCGCGCCTTCGAGGAGGAGTTCGCGGCGTTCTGCGGAAAGCGCTTCTGCGTCGGCACGGGCAACGGGCTCGACGCGCTGCTCGTCGCGCTCCAGGCCGGAGTGCGCGACGTCCGCCCGGGCGACGAGGCGATCGTCCCGGCGCAGACCTTTGTCGCGACCTGGCTCGCGGCCACGCACGTCGGGCTGAAGCCCGTGGCCGTGGACGTGGACCCGCAGACGGGGACGCTTTCGGAGTCCGCCGTCCGCCTGGCGGTCACGCCGCGGACGCGCGCGATCGTCCCGGTCCACCTCTTCGGGTTCGCCGCGCCCTCCGCGGCGGTCGCCGGCCTCGCGCGCGAACGCGGGATCTTCGTCCTGGAGGACGCCGCGCAGAGCCACGGCAATCCGGAGATCGGGTCCGGCGACGCGATGGCCTTCAGCTTCTACCCGACCAAGAACCTCGGCGCGCTCGGCGACGGCGGGGCGGTGGTCACCGACGACCCGGAGCTCGCGCGCCGCGCGGCCGAGCTCCGCGACTACGGCCGCAGCCCGGGGACGAACGTCTGCACGGTCTTCGGCGAGAACTCGCGCCTGGACGAGATGCAGGCCGCGTTCCTGCGCGTCCGCCTGCGGACGCTGCGCCAGGAGATCGAGCTCCGGCGCAAGATCGCGCTGCACTACCTCTCCGAGATCGTCAATCCGAGGATCCTCCTCCCGGGGCGCGGAAGCTCGCCCGAGGAGAAGGCGCGGAGCGGCGTCTGGCACCTCTTCCCGGTCCGGTGCGAGGCGCGCGACGAGCTGCGGAACTTCCTCGCCGACCGCGGGATCCAGACCGCGACGCACTACCCCGAGCTCCCGTGCGAACAGCCGTGCTACCGCGACGCGCACGGCAGCTTCGGGCTCTGCGGAGAGGTGCCCGTCGCGCGCCGGTGGGCGCGGAACGAGGTTTCGCTCCCGCTCTGGCCGGGGATGACCTTCTCCGAAATCCAGCGCGTGGTCGCCGCCTGCAACGAGTTCGCCGGATGAAGGACGGGGCGGGCTTCTGGAAGGTCGTCTGCGGATCGGGCGGCGTGACCGCGGTCCGCGCGCTCTGCGCGGTCGCCGCGAACAAGGCGCTCGCCCTTGCGCTCGGCCCCTCGCTCTTCGCCTCCGTCGCGCAGTTCCAGAACCTTCTGGCGATCGGGCAGTCCGCCTCGTCGCTCGGCCTGCAGAACGGATGGGTCGCGCTGACCGCGCGGAGCAAGGACGACCCGGACCGCCTCGCCGAGGCGTGGCGCGGCGGAGTCCTGCTCGCCTGTCTCGGCTGGCTCGCCCTCTCCGCCGCGCTCGCGGCGTTCGCCTTCGCGGCCCCGCTCGAAACGCTCTTCCCGGGCGTCGCCCCGGGGACGGCGCGGGCCGCGCTCCTGCTCTCCGTCCCCGGAATCCTCTGCGCGAACGCCGCGGCGGTCTGCGCCTCGGCGATGAACGGGCTGCGGCGCTTCGCGCTCTGGGGCGCCGCGGGAATCCTCTCGCCCGTCCTGCAGCTCCTCTGGCTGGTCGCGTTCCTGGATTCGGGCGAGGGGCTCGTCCTCGCCGCGCTCGCGACCCAGTCCGCGCTTCCGGCCGCCGTCTCGGCCGCGCTCGCGCTGAAGGCCGGCTTCTCCCCGCGCGCCTGGCTCCGGGCGAAGCGCGCGGCCGTGCGCGAATGGCTGGACTTCGCGGGCATGGGAATCGTCCCCGCGGTCTGCGGCCCGCTCGCCGCCATCGCCGTCCGCCAGGCCGCCGGCGGGACCCTGGGCTGGGACCGGGCGGGGCTTCTCCAGGGCTGCTGGCGGATCTCGGACTTCTTCAGCCTGGGAATCTCCTCCGCGCTCGGCGTCTGGCTCCTGCCGCGCCTCGCCGCGAACGCGGATTCGGAACCGCTCTGGACGGCGGTCCGCCCCGCGCTCGGGCGCGCGATGCTTCTCGCGCTCGCCGGCGCGGCGTTCGTCGCCGCGTTCCGGAGCGAGCTCGTGCCGCTGCTCTTCTCGGACTCCTTCGCGGGCATGGAGGAGCTCCTCCCGCTGCAGCTCGCGGGCGACGTGCTGCGCTCGGGCGGGTGGTGCCTCGGGCTCGGGCTGGTCGCGCGCCGGAAGACGAAGCTCTTCGTCTCCGCGGAGGTCCTCTCGCAGCTCTTCTTCGCGGCGCTCGCGGTCGGCCTGATGCCCGCGCTCGGCCTGCGCGCGCCGCTCCTGGCCTACGCGGCGGAGAACGGACTCTACCTCGCGGCGCTTCTCGTCGCCGTCCGGAGGACGCGATGACGGAACGGAACGCGCCGGAGATCAGCGTCGTCGTCCCGGTCCACGACGTGGAGCGGCATCTGCCGCGGTGCCTGGAGAGCCTTTTCGCGCAGACGTTTCCCGATTTCGAGCTCGTCGCCGTGGACGACGGATCGACGGACGGCTGCGCGCGGATCCTGGAGGAGGCCGCCGCCCGGGACGCGCGCGTCGTCGTCCTGCGCCAGGAGAACAAGGGGCTTTCGGAGGCCCGCAACGCGGGCCTCGACGCCGCGCGCGGGAGGTGGATCGCCTTCGTGGACGGCGACGACATGGTCGCGCCGGACTTCCTGGAGACGCTGCTGCGCGCGGCGCGCGAGACCGGGGCCGGCGTCGCCTGCTGCGGAAAGCTCTCCTTCTCGGGCGACCGCGAAATCCCCGGAGCGGGAACTCCCGCGCGCGGAACGGAGCTCCTGGCGCCCGCGCGGGCGCTCGCGAACGCGCTCTGGCAGAACGACCGCCCGGACTACTCCGCGTGGAACAAGCTCTACGCCGCGGAGCTCTGGAAGGACCGGCGCTTCCCGCCGGGGAAGTTCTTCGAGGACATGGCGACCGTTCCGCAGGTCCTCCTGGAGGCGAAGGCCGTCGCCTTCGTGGACGCGCCGCTCTGCCTCTACCGCAGGCGGTCCGGAAGCATCCTCGCGTCCGCCTTCGACCTCCGGAAGGCGGAGCTGCTCGACGTCGCGGAATCGGTCCGCGGCCTCGTCCGGGGGAAGGGCGCCGAGCTCGAGCGCGCGGCGGCCTGCAACCTCTTCAGCGCGGCCTGCAGCGTCCTGATGCGCGCGCCGGAAACGGAGGAGTTCGCCGGGTTCCGCGACCGCGCCTGGAAGGATCTCCTCGCTTCGCGCCGGGCCGCGCTCTCCCCGCGCTCGCGGTTCCGCAACAAGGCCGCCGCGCTCCTCTCCCTCGGAGGACGCGCGTTCTTCGAGGCGGCGCTCCGGAGGTTCGCGTGATCCCGCGCAGGCTCCACTGGTGCTGGTTCTCCGGCGATCCGCTCCCCGAGGACGCGCGGCGCTGCATGGAGAGCTGGCGCAGGTTCCTGCCCGGCTTCGAATGGGTCGAGTGGGACGCGGAGAAGGCCCTCGCGACGGGAATCCCCTGGGTGCGCGAGGCCATACGGCAGAAGCGCTGGGCCTTCGCCGCCGACGCCGTCCGCCTTTACGCGCTCCACGAGGAGGGCGGCTTCTACCTCGACACCGACGTCGAGGTCCTGCGCCCGTTCGACGGCCTGCTGGAGCGCACGCACGCCTTCGGGCGCGAAAACGGCTCGGACCGGATCGAGGCCGCGGCCATGGGATGCGAACCGGGCTTCGCGCCGGTCGGCGCGGCGCTGGAGTTCTACCGGAACCGCGGGTTCTCCTATTCGGAGGGCGACGTCGACAGGATCCTGCTCCCGCGGATCCTCGCGGAGACCTTCGCGCGGTTCGACGGGCTGGAGATCCTCCCCGAAAGCGCCTTCTCGCCGAAGAGCTTCGTCGACGGGAAGATCCGCGCCACGGAGGAGACGTACTGCGTGCACCGTTTCGCCAGCGCGTGGAGGCCGGAGTCGGTGCGCAGGGGGATCCGCCGCAGGCAGTGGCTCTTCGCGAAGTTCCCGCGCCCGGTCGCCGCGGCGCTGGCCGCGCCGCTTTCGCTCTGGACGAACCTCGCGACGCTCGGCGCGCGCGGAACGCTCCGGAAGCTCTTCCGCCGGCGGTGAACTCCGTCAGCGGCCGAGCAGGAAGCGCGGGACGAACAGCGTCGGGAACCGCCTGAGGAACGGAAGGGAGAACGACCAGAGCCGCGGGAGCATGCGGAGCGCCTTCCTCTTGTCGCGGCGGGCGAGCGACGAGAACCAATGGGACTTCCAGGCGGCCGCGGCCTTTCCGTGGAGCGGGTGCGAGGAGTACAGGTCGACGACCTTCAGCGTGTTCTCGTAGAGCCAGTCCCTGTCGCCCGAGATGTTCGAGGAGTGCGTCCGGTAGCGGACGCAGACCGCGTCGAGGACCGGGACCTTCCCGAAGCGGGAGAGGAACTTCAGCATCATCTGGAAGTCCTCGACGGCGGACTCCTCGCCGTAGCCGCCCATTCCGAGGAACGTTTCGCGGTCGATCATCTCCGTGCAGCCGTGGAGCTCCTTCCTGCCGAGGAAGACCTCCTCGAACGAGACCTCGGGGATTCCCGGAAGGTACCGCGGGTCGGGCGCGGGGTCGAGCCGGCCCTCCGCGTCCATGCGGACCGCCTGCCCGAAGCAGACGGGCGTCCCGGGACGCGACTCCATGAACGCGCTCTGGATCCGGAGCCGGTCCGGAGGCATGACGTCGTCGGAGGCGAGCGAGCAGACGTACTTCCCGCGCGCCATGGAGAGGAGTTCGTTCATCGTGGGGACGAGGCCTTTGTTCGGGCGGACGACCAGGCGGAAGCCGAGCTCCGCCCGCAGCCGCTCCAGGATCTCCGGCGAGCGGTCCGAGCTGCCGTCGTCCACGACCACCAGCTCGAACGGCACGCCCTCCTGCGACATCGCGGAGCGCACCGCCTCCTCGACGAACCGCTCGTGGTCGTGGCTCGCGAGGAGCACCGACACGAGCGGCGCGGATCCGTTCGCGTTTTCCTTCATCGCAGCCTCACGGCGACGTTGCCGCGCCCTTCGACGACCATCCCCTCCAGCCGGAGCGGGTCGACGCCGCGCGCGACCAGGTAGTTCAGGATCGAATCGAGCCGGCGGCGGGCCGTGGATTCGGGCGTGGAGCCCTTCGCGCCCGCGGGCGCCCCGGCGTCGCGCGGCATCACGACCACGATCTTCGCCGTGCGGTGGCGCTTCATCGCCGCGGCCAGGCTGTCGAGGACGCCGAAGCTCTCCATCGGCCATTCGGCGACGCCGGGCGCGAAGCGGAGCCCGCGCAGCTCGCCGTCGCGGATCGCCTTGTCCTCGTCGATCTGCTCGTCGTCCGGGCAGCCGTCCTCGTCCATGTAGCCGTTGTAGGTCTCGGCCTCCGCGGGGCATCCGTCCTCGTCGTCGGGCACGCCGTCCTTGTCGTTGTCCGGGTCGGGGCAGCCGTCCTCGTCCTCGAACCCGTCGAAGTCCTCGGGAAGGTCCGGGCAGGAGTCTGCCGCGTCGAGCGCGCCGTCCCTGTCGTTGTCCAGGTCGGGACAGCCGTCCCCGTCCTCGAATCCGTCGAAGTCCTCGGGAAGGTCCGGGCAGGAGTCGGTCGAGTCGGGCACGCCGTCCCCGTCGTTGTCCGGGTCGGGGCATCCGTCCCCGTCCTCGAACCCGTCGAAGTCCTCCGCGAGGTTCGGGCAGACGTCCGATTCCGCGCAGACGTCGGCGTAGCGCTCGCCCTTGTCCAGCTCGCCCACCCAGGGGTCGCAGAGCCGGTCCCCGTCGTTGTCGGGGTCGGGGCAGCCGTCGTTGTCGAAGAAGCCGTCGCGGTCCTCGGGCGTCTGCGGGCAGCCGTCGCGGTAGTCGGGCACGCCGTCGCCGTCCGAGTCGGCGGTCATGATGCGGACGTCCATCGAGAAGGCGACGAACAGCCTCGGGTTCCCGACCGCGTCCGCGGAGAACGTCTTCCCGCCGGATCCGATCTTCGCCTTCGGGGACGGAAGGACGTTCCCGACGACGCCGCCCTGCGCGGCGAACCCGCGGTTGGTGCGGAACGAGACCTGCCCGCCCACGTCGAGCTGGTGCGGGTCCTCCCCGGTCTCCGCCCCGTCCAGGGCGCGGTCGTACTGCGCCCACGTCCCGAGCGCCCATCCTTCGCGCAGCCGCTTCTCGACGGCCGTGCCCGCGCGCAGCAGGTGCGCCGCGTCGCCGAATCCGGGCGCGAACTCCAGCTGCGAATGCCAGAGCAGGGGAGTCGCCTTCCCGAACCAGGAGCGCGTGTGGGAGACGCCGGCCCTCGCGCCCCATTCCCCGCGCCCGAACGGCAGGACCGTCCCGTTCCTTCGGAGGACCTGGACGCCGCGCGGCGCGTAGCCCTCGTCCGAGGCGAGCCCGCCGGCGACGAACGTCGCGGAGAGGGCGATCTTGCGCTTCGAGGCGCGGAGCGGGCGCCAGACCAGCGAGAGCTCGGGGTCGCCGACGCCGGCGGTGCGCCTGTCGGTCTCGGGCGCGTAGTCCATCATGACCGGGACGACGAGCCCGAGGTCGAACGCGGGATGCGCGCCGTAGGCTGCGGCGAACCGGTGCGTGGTGCTGATGAACCGCCCGCCTTCGGGAAGCTCGTCCCCCGCCGTCTCCGGCTCGAGCTTCGTCTCGGGGACCAGTTCGTTGTAGATGACGATCTGCAGGCGCTGCAGCCCGGGCGACTCCGCGCCCGAGACGGAGCCGACGCCGAGGCGGCCGTCGTCGGCGATGGTCTGCGGGAACGCCGCCCGCGCGAGGAGGGCGAGCGCGCAGCAGAGAGCCCGTCCGCCCGGTAACCTCATCGTCCCTCGGGGACCTCGTAGTCGATCGCGCGGCGTTCCGTCGCGACCGTGCGGACGTACCCTGCGATCTTCACGTGCTCGGGGTGCGTCTGGTAGGCCTGCAGGTCCTCCCAGGTCGGGTGCGTGGTCTGCAGCGCGAAGTCGACCGCGGTCTCCGCGGGATTCTCCTGCGCGCGGGCCTCGAGCGAGAGCAGTCCGGGGACGCGGCCGACGAGCGCCTCGAAATCGGCGCGCATCCTCCGCGCGGCTTCGTCCTGGGCTTCGGGTTTCAGCTTCCAGAGAACGGTGTGCTTGATCATGTCCGGAATTTAGGAAATCGCCCTCTCCGCGGCTCCTTCCCCGCGCGCGAGGTTAGCTTTTGGGAGATGCGCTTCGGAAAGCTCCTCCCCGCCCTGCTCCTCTGCGTCCTGGCCGCGGCCCGGGCCGAAGGGGAGCGCGCGTCCGGCTGGGACTGGGACCTCGGGCTGGAGGTCCATCCCTCGACGGGGAGCGACCCGCGCGGAAAGGGGATCGTCGACACCGCGGACCGGTTCGGCCCGAACTGGTGGGCCCTGCGCGCGGACGTCCGCACCTGGCGCGCCTGGACGCGGCAGCCCGACTTCCTCGCCGGGACGGCGGACCTCGCCTGGGGCGCGCGCCCGGGAGAACCCGGGTTCGGGCTCCGCCTCCGCTCCAAGGTCGGACTCCGCCGCGACTACGAGGCCTGGATCGCGGACGACGCGGCGCACAACCTCCCCCTGGGCGCGAACGAGGTGGACATCAACGTCCCCTACGAAGGGTTCGCGGAGGCGCAGTTCGGCCCCGCGGAACTCCGCGTCGGGCGGTTCGAGCAGCGCACCGGCCCCAGCCCCTCGCGCGGCGTCACCCTCTCCGGCGCGCCGTGGCTCGACGCCGCCCGCTTCTCGTTCGACTTCACGCCCGACCGCCCGCGGGACGCCGGCCACGTCCGCTACACGCTCTTCGCCTCCTCGCTCGATCCCTGGCTCGAAGGAACGCCGGGCATCACCGACACCCTGGGTTCCGAGGCGCAGCGCCAGCGCGAGACCGCCCCCGTGGACAACCAGCGCGGGCGGATCTACGACCAGCCGGTCAAGACCTACGCCTTCCACCGCCTGGACCTCGCCTTCGGAATCGTCCGGATCGGGCTGCAGGAGAACGCGATGGTCGGCGGGAAGGACCCCGACCTCCGCGACCTGACTCCCTTCGGCGTCTGGCACAACAACTACAACGACGGCATGGACAACGCGCACACCACCGCCGACCTGCTGCTCGACCTCCCCTTCGTCGGCGAGCTCTACGGCGAATACGTCGCGGACGACGTCAACGAGGACGGCGCGACGCAGCCCACCGTCTCCGCCTGGATGGTCGGCTGGCACAAGGCGTGGAACGCGGGCGCGAACGGCTTCTCCGCGCGCGCGGAATGGATCTCCGTCGACCCGCTCTACGGGCGCTTCGCCCTGCCGCTGCTCGAGCTGACGGACCGGAGGCGCTGGCGGAGCAACCACCGCGACCGCAATTCGAAGACCTACGCCGACACCGGATTCGTCGACACCTGGGTCGTGGACGCGCCGATGGGATACTGGCGCGGGCCCGACGTCGTGGACCTCTGGTTCGACTTCGCCTGGACGCGCGGGCGCTGGGCGGTCGAAGGCACGGTCGGCTGGCTCCGCACCGGCGCCTGGAACGCGCGCCCGGAATACGACTGGCGCAACGCGCCCGAAAGCCCGCTCGAGGGGAAGGAGCGCCGCGAGCTCTGGCTGCAGGCCGACGTCGTCCGCCGCCTGGTCCGTCCGGACGTGCGGCTCCGCGTCGGCTTCTCCTGGACCGAGGTCCTGGAGAAGGGCGAGATCGGGCAGCCGGTCTCCGACGGGTTCGGGCTGAGCGCGGACCTCGCCTGGCGGATCAGTTTCCGGAAGCCGCGCTAGATTCGGCTTCCTCGTCGACGACGAAGGCGGTCGCCCCGACGAGCGCGGCGTTGTAGTCGATCGAGACCTCGTTCCCCACGTAGTCGTTCATCGCGTCCCTGTACCCCGGGGGCGAGGTCATCCACGGGTCCTTGAACTCGCGCTGGTGCGGGCCGCCGACGAGCGCGCCCGTCAGGCGGTAGCGCGACGTGTCGGAGGGGGAGGCCCAGCGGTCGACCCCGAAGGCGTTCTTGTGGTGCGGGCTCTTCGGCGGGTTCTCCCCGATTCCGACGACGAAGGAACGGCGGTAGGGGTTCCTCCCGAGCGCCCATTCCCACTGCCTCTTCGCGAACTCCGCGGGCGCCTTTTCGCCCGTGGTCCGGGAGAAGAGCGCGGCGCTGAAGGCCGCGTTCAGGGCCAGGCGTAGCGAACCCCACTCCCCGAAGTAGGCGAGCCCCTCCGTCTCCTTCGCGTCGGAGACGGACTTCAGGTAGCGGTCGACCGCGCGGCCCCACGAGGAGAGCGCCTCTTCGCGCGCCTCGCCGCCCGCCTGCGCCAGCGTGTGCCTGCAGAGGTCGGCGTGCATCGCCCAGTCCATCACCCAGCCGTGGTCGCCCAGGCGCCGGCTCGCCGCGACCGCCTCGTCCAGGTAGGACTTCTCCTTGGTCGCGCGGTGGAGTTCCGCGCCGCCGCAGAGGAGGTCGTCGTCCCACGTGCGGTCGGAATAGAAGGACTGGCCCGGCGGCTCCTCCGTGCTCCCGGGCCGGTCGAGCGCGGTCGCGTAGAGCTGTTTCGCCCGCGCGACGCATTCCGCCGCGAAGGCGGAGTCGTAGGGGCGGAAGATCTGTCCGGCGAGCGCGAGCGCCGCGGCCGCGATCCCGAGCTGGTCGGCCTTCACCCGCGTCGGGTCGTCGCGAGAGGGTCCGAACCAGACCGTCCGCGGCTGTCCGCCCGAGACCGGGGAGAGGTCCGACATCGTCGCGCACGTGCCCGGGTTCCGGTGGTCCGCGCCGTCGCCCACCTGCGTGACCAGGGAGGAGGAGTCGAGATGCGCCTTCAGCAGCCACTCCGCGCCCCAGCGCGCCTCGTCCAGGACGTCGGGGATCCCGTCGGGCTGGGCCCCCTCCACGCCGCCCGCGCTCCCGTAGGAGTCGCCGTGCGCCATCGGGAACGCCTCGTAGGACTTCAGCAGCGCGTAGACCGTCCACGAGGTCGTCAGCGAGAACTTGACGTTGTCGCCCGCGTCGTGCCACCCGCCCGAAAGGTCGAGCCCTTCGCGCAGCGCCTCGCCGTCGCGGTCGAAGCAGGGGACGCGGAGGTGTTCGGGATATTGCGCCAGGAGCCAGTTGTCGAGCGTGCCGCTGCGCTGCGCGCCGTAGAAGCGCGTGGCGGCCTTCAGCACCTCGGCCGGCGCGGGAAGGGAAACGCCTTCCCCGGCGCGGTCCGCGCCCTTTTCCGCGGAGGCGGAGTCCCGCGAGGAGGCGCAGGCGCAAAGCGCGGCGAGAAGCGCTCCGCGGAAAAGCGCGACGAGAATCGTTCCGGGTTTTCCCATGGAGGCCTCCTCCGGCTCGGCGTTCGTCTCCGGATAATGATAGGCAATGAATTCTATCTTGCCCCTCCGTGAAGGTCCCTTTCTGCCAGATCGCCCGCGACCAGGCCCCGTTCGAGGACGAGCTCCTCGCGGCCGCGGCGCGCGTCGTGCGCGGCGGCCGCTGGATCGGAGGCCCGGAGGTGGAGGCCCTGGAGCGCGAGCTCGGCGCCTTCGCCGGGCGCGAGGCGGTCGCGTGCGCGAGCGGCACCGACGCCCTCGTCCTGGCGCTGAAGGCCGCGGGCGTCCGTCCGGGCGACAAGGTCGTCGTCCCGGCGTTCTCGTTCGTCGCGAGCGCGG
>JAGCEZ010000023.1 GCA_017650365.1 Fibrobacterales bacterium
CTCCAGCTCCGAAGAGTCCAGCTCGTCCGAAGAGTCTTCCTCCAGCGAAGAGTCCTCCAGCTCCGAAGAATCCAGCTCCTCCGAGGAATCCTCCTCCAGCGAAGAGTCCTCTAGCTCCGAAGAATCCAGCTCCTCCGAGGAATCCTCCTCCAGCGAAGAGTCCTCTAGCTCCGAAGAATCCAGCTCGTCCGAGGAATCCTCCTCCAGCGAAGAGTCCTCTAGCTCCGAAGAATCCAGCTCGTCCGAGGAATCCTCCTCCAGCGAAGAGTCCTCCAGCTCCGAAGAATCCAGCTCCTCCGAGGAATCCTCCTCCAGCGAAGAGTCCTCGAGCTCCGAAGAATCCAGCTCCTCGGGAACGGCCGACATCTGCGACGGCGTGCCCCTCTTCGTGCACGGCGACGGCGCGGAATGGAAGGCCGGAGACCTCGTCGTCTTCAACGACACGCTCTTCGAAGTCGCCAACGACGTCGGAAGCTACAACGACCCTGCCTCCTCGTCCTGGTTCTGGACGGCCATCGCCGCCTGCGGCACGGAGGCGCCCAGCAGTTCCAGCGGTTCCAGCAGCGCCAGCGCCCTCCCGGCCTGCCACCCGCTCGACTGCGTGGACGACATGAGCGGTTCCCAGGGCAACGAGCATTGGGGCGGCGGCGACCAGTGCACCTACGGCGGCCGCAACTGGACCGCGAAATACTGGGTGAACACGGCGCCTCCGGGCGAAGCGTGGACGGACCACGGCGAATGCGACGACGGCTCCTCCCTCTCCTCGTCGTCCGAAGCGTCCAGCTCGTCCGAAGAGTCCTCCTCCAGCGAGGAATCGAGCTCCAGCGAAGAGTCCTCGAGCTCCGAAGAATCCAGTTCGTCCGAAGCAAGCTCCTCCAGCGAGGAATCGAGCTCCAGCGAAGAGTCCTCGAGTTCGGAAGAATCCAGCTCGTCCGAGGAATCCTCCTCCAGCGAAGAGTCCTCCAGCTCCGAAGAGTCCAGCTCGTCTGAAGAATCCTCTTCCAGCGAAGAGTCCTCGTCCTCCGAAGAGTCCTCGAGCTCCGAAGAATCGAGCTCCAGCGAAGAATCCTCTTCCTCGGACGGACGGAACGCCTGCACGGACATCGCCGACTGCGAAACCCGGACCTGGCAGAACGCCTACGGCACCGGCGACGAATGCGTCGAAAACGGCCATCTCTGGGCCGCGGCGGAGTCCGTGATCGCCCCGCCCTCGTCGTTCACCCAGTCCTGGCACCCCTGGACGGACCTCGGCGCCTGCGAAGAACTGCCTCCCCGCTCCAGCTCCTCCGCGGAACCGAGCTCGTCCTCCTCGTCCGAGGAATCCTCTTCCAGCTCCGCCGAAGAGAGCTCCTCGAGCTCCGAAGCGTCCTCCAGCTCCTCCGCGGAAGGCGGGCTCTGCGACGGCGTCCCTGAATTCGAAAACAACGTGGACTACGGCGCGGCCGGATACATGGCCGTCTGGAACGGATCCCTCTGGACCTGCGAAAACGTCGCCGACCCCAGCTGGTGCACCATTGCGGTGCAGGGACACACTCCGCAAAGCTACGGCTGGACCGAAGTGGGCGCCTGCAATTAGCCGTTCGAGCCCGTTTCCGGCGATTCCGGCGCCGCGAACCGCTTCCGAGCCTCTCCCCCGAGGGGCTCTTTTTTCTATTTTTCACGCCGCCAACAACGTTCCACCCCTCACAGAGGACTCACAATGGTCAGCTACAAGGACCTCGGTCTGGTCAACACCAAGAAGATGTTCGAAAAGGCCGTCAAGGGCGGCTACGCCATCCCCGCCTTCAACTTCAACACCCTCGAACAGATGCAGGCCATCGTGCAGGCCGCCGTCGAGACCAAGTCCCCCGTGATCATGCAGGTCTCCAAGGGCGCCCGCAACTACGCCAACGGCACCATCCTGCGCTACATGGCCCAGGGCGCCGTCGAATACGCCAAGGAACTCGGCTGCGCCGAGCCTCAGATCGTCCTCCACCTCGACCACGGCGACACCTTCGAGCTCTGCAAGGACTGCATCGACAACGGCTTCTCCTCCGTGATGATCGACGGCTCCTCGCTCCCCTACGAGGAAAACATCGCCCTCACCAAGAAGGTCGTGGAATACGCCCACCAGTACGATGTCACCGTCGAAGCCGAGCTCGGCGTCCTCGCCGGCGTGGAAGACGAAGTGGCCTCCGAAGTCTCCCACTACACCAAGCCCGAGGAAGTGATCGACTTCGCGACCCGCACCGGCTGCGACTCGCTCGCCATCTCCATCGGCACCTCCCACGGCGCCTACAAGTTCAAGCCCGAGCAGTGCACCCGCAACGCCCAGGGCAAGCTGGTTCCCCCGCCGCTCGCCTTCGACGTGCTGCACGCCATCGAACAGAAGCTCCCCGGCTTCCCGATCGTCCTCCACGGCTCCTCCTCGGTCCCCCAGGACGAAGTCGACACGATCAACGCCCACGGCGGCAAGCTCCCGGACGCGGTCGGCATCCCCGAAGAACAGCTCCGCGAAGCCTCCAAGTCGGCCGTCTGCAAGATCAACATCGACTCCGACAGCCGTCTGGCCATGACCGCCGCGATCCGCAAGTATTTCGACGAACATCCGGAACACTTCGACCCGCGCCAGTACCTGAAGCCCGCCCGCGAAAACATGAAGAAGATGTACATGCACAAGATCGTGGACGTGCTCGGTTCCAACGACAAGCTCTGATTCTCCGGAATTCCGGAAAAAAAGGCCCTTCCGCGAGGAAGGGCCTTCTATTTTTGGGGGAGGAAAAGAGGAACACGATGTCGGACAAGGGATTGCGCGTCGCGGTGGGGCTTTCGGGCGGGGTGGACTCCGCCCTGGCCGCCTACCTGCTGCAGAAGGAAGGCTACGAAGTCGTCGGGCTGACGATGTCCACCTGGGACGGCTCGATCGCGATGCCCGCCGTCGAGGGGCGCGAAGGGTGCTTCGGCCCGGGCGAGGAGAAGAGCATCGCGGAGGCGAAGTCGGTCGCCGACCGCCTGGGAATCCCGCACCACGTCGTCCCCGTCTCCGACGCCTACCGCAGGCAGGTCCTCGACTACTTCCGCGCGGAATACCGGGCGGGCCGCACCCCGAACCCCTGCGTCCGCTGCAACCAGGCGATCAAGTTCGGCGCCCTCCACATGGCCGCGCGGCGGATGGGGATCGAGTTCGACCGCTTCGCGACCGGCCACTACGCCCGCCTCGACTTCAGGAGTCCCGAACTCCCCTTCCTCTACCGCGCCCTGGACGACGGGAAGGACCAGACCTACTTCCTTTCGCGCCTCTCGGACGAACAGCTCTGCAACGTCCTCTTCCCCCTGGGCGGGATGAGGAAGAGCGAGGTCAAGGCGCTTGCGGCCGAAATCGGCTGGACGGACTTCGCGAACAAGCGCGAAAGCCAGGACTTCCTCGAATGCGGCGACTATTCGGTGCTCTTCGAGGAGTCGGACCAACGCCCCGGCGACTTCGTGGACCTCTCGGGCCGCGTGCTCGGACAACACCGCGGCGTCGTCAACTACACCGTGGGCCAGCGCAAGGGGCTGAACGTCGGCGGGCAGAAGGAGCCGCTCTACGTGGTCGCGATCGACGCGGCGGCGAACCGCGTGGTGCTCGGGCCGCGCGAGGCGCTCTCCTGCGTCGAGGTCCCCGGCGTGGACCTCAACCTGATGGTCTCCCGGAGCTCGCCCCTGCTCGAAGGCCCGCTGGACGCGCACATCCGCCTGGGCCACCGCGGCGCCAGGGCCCGGATCGTCGATCTGGGCGAGAAGACGGTCCGCGTCCGCTTCGACGAGCCGCAGTACGCGGCCGCGCCCGGGCAGACGCTCGTTCTCTACGCCGACGGGGGCGTGGTCGCCTCCGCCGTCATCGACAAGTGAGGACCCGGACGGCGCCGTCCGCGCGGACCAGGTAGAGGCCCGCGGCCTTGGGCGCGGGCAGGAGAATCCGGTCCGAATCGGCGCGCGCCGAGGAGACGAGGGCGCCGCGGACGTCGAACAGGGCGACTTCGGCCCCCGGACGGATTCCCTCCACGACGACGTTCCCGCCGGAGACGAAGGCCGCGAACGCCGCTCGAGACGCAAGACGAGGCTCCAACGCGCTCTGCCTTTCGCGAATCTCGATTCCGGTCAGCCTGACCGGATCGACGACGTTTCGGTCGGAATCGAGGAACTCGACCGATTCGATCAGAACGGTCCCGTCGCCGCCGTCCTCGTCGACGAGCGCCCACTGGAGCCCGCGGACAACCTTCCGGATCTCGGTTCCCTCTGGAGCGACATTCAGGTTGGCCCACACGGGAAGTCCATGAAACCATTCGTCGTCGAAGCCGGCGAAACCGTACTCCTCCGCCGCCAGGTCGTAGACCGCGACGGCGGGCGTGTCGGAGGGGGCGACCCGCACGAAGGGTTCCGCGCCCGTTTCGGCGGTCGCCGAGTTGAGGACGGAGATGCGGATCGATCCCGCGGAACGCTGCTTCACGCGAAGGTACCGGATTCCGAGCGCGTCGAAGTCGACCTCGCACTCCCGGCCGGCGCATCCCTCCCTCTTGAACTTCATGATGACGCGCGCATAGGGATACTTGAGCGTCCCGGCGTCCGCCGCCTCCTGGCTCCATTCCGGATCCGGGCCGACGTGCATCGCGGCCTCGGCGACGATGGAGCCGTCCGCCTTCTCGAAGAGCGGGGAGCTGCCGGAATCGGGCGACATCGTCGTGCCGATTCCGAGCTTGTCGTGCGAAACGACCCAGTTCCAGAACCCCGAGACGCCGACCGTCGTGTCGCGCAGCTCCATCTGCGTCCCCTCGATTTCGGGAAGAGGGTCGGCGAAGGCGATGGACGCGGAAATGGCCGCAAAGGCCAGGATTCTGGAAAGAGACATGTTCACCTCGTCAGGAGAAAGTCCGTTCAGCCCGTTTTCCGTCTCCAATTATTGCATTTTTCGGAGAAAACAGCAACCCTTGTCGCTTTTGCGGCTTCGGAGAAACCATGGAAGAGTCCTTCAAGACCAGAGGCGTCTGCGCGACCGAGATCCGGTTCGAGCGCGATGGAGAGAGAATCCGCAACATCCGCTTCACGGGCGGGTGCAACGGCAACCTGAAGGCCGTCGCGAAGCTCTGCGACGGGATGACCGCGCAGGAAATCGCCGACAAGCTGCTGGGCAACACCTGCGGCGGAAAGCCGACCTCGTGCGCCGACCAGTTGGCCCGCGCCGTCCTCGGCCGCGAACCGTAGGGGAAATCCTCAGTTTTCCCCGGATTCCCTTCCCGCGGGGAAGAGAATTCCGTCCAGCATGTTGATCCGCAGGAGGGAATCGGACATCCGGTCGCTCAGCGCGAGCCCTTCGAGCCGCGCGGACCACTCCCCGATCGCCTCCTCCACGACGTCCGGAAGCTCGAGCAGGAATCCGCGGCCGGCCCCGGCGCGGAGCTTCTCCGGCTCGCAGAACCCCGGGTCGTCGAGCGCGAAGTAGAGCCGGCAGCTGGCCGGCCGCGCGGGGTGGTTCCCGCACGTCCCCGCCGCCGCGGAGAAGACCGGACACGGCAGCCGGAGCTCGTAGTAGCGCTGGAGAAGGCCGTCGTAGAAGAGGTCGTCGTGCTCCGGCCGCCCGGTCTCCTCGACGGCCTCCGCGGCGGCGGCGCGCTCCGCCTCCTCCAGAAGCGGGACGTAGCGGCGCTCGTTGAGCGCGGCCCGCTCCAGGGCCGTCGCGAACCCGTCGGACTCCCGGAGCGCCGCGTAGAGGCGGAGGTGCTCGAAGGGCTCGATGCTGCAGACGTAGTGGCGGCAGCAGGTGCCGCAGGACTTCGCGCAGGCGACGCGGCTCCCGACGGGGCGCAGGGCCAGGCGGATCCACGCGTCCAGGCGGCGGTGGAACTCGTCCGTCCGCGCGAGGAGATCCGCCAGACGCGGCGCGAGGAGCGCCGCCGCCTCTTCGGCCGAGGCGCAGGAGCGGGTGTCGGGGGTCGCCTCGGCCGAGGCCCGCGCCCAGGCGGCCAGCGCCCGTTCCGCGAGCCTCGCGGGGCGGTCGTCCAGCAGCGTGAAGGCGTCTTCGGGCATCGCGGGGCCTCCAAATCGAAGAAATGCAAAAAAAGAGTCCGTTTTTCCGCGAAAAAAGTAGAATTGTGATATGATGACCTCGTTCCGGAAAACAGCAAAGAGGGCCGCGGCGCCGGTCGCCTGCATCCTGCTTCTGGCCGGATGCAACCTTTTCAACCCCACGGGAAGCCACAAGGCCTCCGACCTGAACGACAGCGCCAAGCTGATCGAGGCGGAGAATCTGCTCCGCGACAAGAAGAACTCCAAGGCGGCGCAGCTCTACCGCGAAGTGATCGAATCCGACTCCACCCGCTCCAAGGCCTATTTCGGCCTGGCGAAGGCGCAGCTGCGGATGCACGACGTCGGCGCGGACTACGTGCTCGAATTCGTCCAGACGTTCGACGACGCCAACGGCAAGAACCCCTTCCTCGCCGCGACCAGACACATGCGCAAGGTCGATCCGGACAAGATGGCCGGCATCGAGCTCGCCCACGGCACGCTCTCCAAGCTGGCGCGCCGCGACACGCTGCAGGCCCGCTGGGCCGCGACCGGAGTCCCCGAAGAAGGCTACAAGGCCGGAGACTACCCGCTGACCGACGGCGTCGTCCGCTACGCCCGCGTCGAGCTGGACATGGAGCTGCTCGTCGCCACGCAGCTCTTCTGGCAGATCTCGCGCGTCTCCGACGGGATGGGCGAATGCGTTCCCTTCGTGGATCCGGCCTGCGACCTCTCGCAGTCCAAGCTGTTCCAGTCCGCGATCGCCGACACCGGCCTGCGCGACACGGCCAACATGATTATCGGCGCCATCGCGCGCAACCTCGACGAAATCGGCAACCTCTCCATCGACATGCTCAACGCCAGCCGCGAAGGCGTGATCGGCGTGGACTCGAACATGGCAGACATGGGCGCCAGCGCCATCCAGGCCACGGTGGACACGATGAAGACCTTCGCGTCGTTCTACCGTCTGCAGAACCGCAAGGACGACGACGGCGACGGCTGCGCGGACGAGGAGATCCTCGACGGCAAGGACAACGACGGCGACGGGCTGGTCGACGAAGACCTCCGCACGACGCTCGTCGACTTCTTCGACAACGACCGGAACGGGACGATCGACGACGCCGGCGAGAAGCTCTCCGGCGACACGCTCCGGTACTACGCGGACTTCCTGGCCGCCGGGAAGATCGGCCCCGAATACCGCAACTTGCTCGTCCGCAACGCCATCGTGCTCGACAAGGACGGCTCCGTCTATCCGCTCGACAAGCGGCGCGAGCTCGTCGGCGCCTGCTGGTGGAACGTCGAATCCCTGAAGCCGTGAGGAGAGAACGATGAAGAAAAGCCTCCTCGCGCTTCTGATCCTCCTGACGATCGCCTCCGTCCACGCGCGCAAGGGACCGAACCACCAGGCCATCCGCGCCCTGGGGATGGGCAACGCCTTCGTCGCCGTGGCCGAAGACCGCGACGCCATCTACTACAACCCCGCGGGCCTGAACCTGATGGGCAAGCTCGGGAACTACGACCGCGACCCCGAGATGGGCCACTACCCCGACAACTGGCTGGACATGCGGCTTTCGCTGGTCACGTCGCTCCTCCTGCCCGACCTCTTCGGTCTGGGGATCGACGGCTGGAACTTCTACGACGAGCACCACAAGACGCTCCACAAGCTGAAGAACGACGCGCTCGAGGCTCTTGTCGCGGACGACGACTTCTTCGAGGACGCGATGGTGATCGACGGGCTCCTCTTCCCCGTCGGCTTCCGCCCGATTCACGGCGAAATCGCGTTCCACAACTTCGGCGCGGCCCTCTGGTCCGAGGCGACGGTCCGCCCGGCCTTCGAAGTGGGCGTGATCACCCCCTCGGCCGTGATCGAGGAGATTTCCGCGACGGCGGTCGGCCAGCTGGCCTTCGCGTTCGGAATCGGCGACCGCGTCAGCCTGGGCTTCGGCTACCGCATGGTGGAACGCGCGTCGATGGAGCGGTTCGAGATCTCCGTCGTGGACGGCCTCTCCCCCACCCAGCTGGAGGACCGGCTGAGCGACGAAGTCGACACCCTCCTGGACAGGAGCCTGACGCTCGACCACGCGCTCGACTTCGGTGTGATGGTCCAGGCGAGCCGGGAGATCCGCGTGGGCGCCGCGCTCCAGAACGTCTTCGTCACCGACTACGACGGCGAGTCCGTCACGCCGGAGCTCACGGTGGGCCTCGCCTGGGCGCCGCGCAAGCTCCAGCGCAACACCGCCTACGCGCGCAAGGTCAACTTCGCCCTCGACTTCGAGGACGCGCTCAACGACGACCGCAACTACAAGCCCCTCTCGCACGTCAACTTCGGCTTCGAGGTCGAGCAGGTGCTCGTCGCCATCCCCTCGCTCAAGTGGGGCTCCAACGCCCGCGCCCTCAAGGGCCGCGGCGCGATGGGCTTCAAGGGCGGCTACTTCACCCTGGGCGCCGGTCTCGAAGTGCTGCGCGTGCTGAACTTCGAGTTCGTGACCTGGGCCGAAGAGGCCGGCTACTACACCGGCCAGGCCCCCGAGCGGTTCTTCCTCTTCGAATTCAGTTTCGGGTTGTGATGTCCAAAATGCGCTTTTCCGGCAGACTTCTCCTCCTCGCGGCGCTCCTCTGCGCCGCTCCCGCCGTCCACGCCCAAGGCGAGCTCTACTCCGACGCCGACATCGGCATCGAGCTCGGCCAGGCCCGGCGCGACCACGGCATCTCCCTCACGCTCCAGGGCGGCATGGGCAACTCGCTCGTCGCCCCCGGGTTCGCCTACGAGCACTTCTTCGACGGCGGGAAGACGGTCTTCCACGTGCCGTTCAACGTCTGGTGGACCTCGACCGAGCCCGGACACAAGGCGCAGGACGTCTCCAACGTCCTCTTCGGCACCGGCGGGCTCTTCCGCCGCCTGGTCTGGGACGTCACCTCCAGCCCCTTCTACGGCGCCGGGATGCGCGTCTGGTGGATCAACTCCTCCTACGAGCGCCGCACCTCCTCCCGGACCGCCCAGGAGTTCGAATTCGTCTTCTTCGACTTCATCCCGGTGGTGACCGGGGGCTACACCCACCGCATCACCTCCAACTGGAGCGTGACCGGGGCCGTGGAGCTCGGCTGGCTCTTCAGCTCCTACGACCCCCATTCGAACCAGAAAGAAGACCCCTCCAGCGGCGACCCGCCCTCCACCGACCCCGCCGGCGACCCGGCCTGGTCCGAGAGCTCCTTCTACTGGACGGTCGAGCTTTCGGGCAGCTATCTCTGGTGACCTTGTAAAGTCTTGCCAAACAGGCCCGATTCGGCCCAATTTCCTCCCCAAATAGCTAGATTGGGGAGGTTTTTACGTTACTCCTCTCCGAGGTGCCGATGAAGTCCAGCTACCGGTCCGCGCTTGCCGTCCTGATGTGCGCCGCGCTTTCCGTCTTCGCCCAGGAAGAAGCCTGGGACGACGCTTCCGCCTCCGCCGAACCCGCCGTCGAGGAATCCGCGCAGAGCGAAGAGGCCGTCTCCTCCGAAGCCCCCCGCAAGATGACCTACGAAGAAGAGGTCGCCGCGGAGGACCGCAAGGCCGCCAAGGAATACGTCAGCGCCAAGGAGTTCGGCCGCAAGCTGGGCCGCGCCAAGAAGGACAACATGATCGAAGCGGGCTTCTCCGGCGGCCTGGCCAACAAGCTGTGGGCCTACGACGTCGCCTACACCCGCGTGGTCTTCGACGGCATCGCGGCCGTCACCTTCCCGATCACCGTCTGGCAGACCGACGACCTGCCCGAAACGACCACCAAGCAGAAGATGCGCAACGGCAAGAACCTGCTGGTCGGCGGCGGCGCCAAGGTCCGCCTCTTCCACAACGAAATCGACGAAGGCCTCTTCTACGGCCTCGGCGGCAAGATCTACCTCATCTGGACCGAATACGAACGCCAGATGCAGGGCTCCGACGTCTGGTTCGGATACAAGTTCTTCTACCAGAACTTCATCCCCACCTCGGAAATCGGCTACCTCTACAAGTTCACCCCCGAATTCGGGATCCTCGCCTCGGCGGAACTGGGCATCAAGTTCTCCACCTACGACGAGCTGAACAACGACCTCGGCGGCGACAACGCCATCGGGAGCAGCACCGTCAAGAACCCCAAGGGCGACCCGGGCCGCACGCCGGTCTTCGGCGACGGTTCCCAGTGGTGGTACTACACCGTCAACGTCAACCTCGTCTACGCCTTCTAGAAGAGTTCCGAGAAAAGCAAAACGGCCGTCCCGAAGGACGGCCGTTTCCGCTAGAGCCACCGACGCGAGTCGGACGCGTGACCTTTCGATTACGAATCGAATGCTCTACCAACTGAGCTACGGTGGCGACGCGGGCAAAATGTAGAACCCGACGGCCCGTTAGTCAAGGGAAAATGGCCTTTTTGGCTTATTATCTCTATATTTGGACACCTATGGAAACCCGATACAACGCCAAAGAAGTGGAGGCCCGCTGGCACGCCGCCTGGGCCGAAAAGAACAGCTTCGCACCCAGCGGAAAGGGCGAACCCTTCTCGGTCGTGATTCCGCCCCCGAACGTGACCGGCGCCCTGCACCTCGGCCACGCCCTCAACGACACCCTCCAGGACATCCTGGTCCGCTACCGCCGCAAGACGGGCCGCGACACGCTGTGGATTCCGGGCACCGACCACGCCGGCATCGCCACGCAGGCGGTCGTCGAAAAGCGCCTGTTCCAGGACGAGCACAAGACCCGCCACGACATCGGCCGCGACGCGCTCGTCGAACGCATCTGGAAGTGGAAGGACGAATACGAAGCCCGCATCACCCGCCAGCTCAAGAGCCTGGGCGTCAGCTGCGACTGGAGCCGCCAGCGCTTCACGCTCGACCCGGTCTGCGCGAAGGCCGTGCGCCACGCCTTCTTCAACCTCTTCAAGAAGGGGCTGATCTACCGCGGCAAGCGCCTGGTGAACTGGGACACCAAGCTCCAGACCGCCGTGGCCGACGACGAGATCTACTACGAAGAAGTGAAGGGCAAGTTCTGGACCTTCAAGTATCCCCTGGCCGACGGTTCCGGGTTCATCCCTGTCTCCACGACCCGCCCGGAAACGATCATGGGCGACACCGCCCTCGCCGTGCACCCGAACGACGAGCGCTACGCGAAGTTCGTCGGCAAGACGCTGAAGGTGCCCTTCGTGGACCGCGAAATCCCGGTGATCGCCGATGCGATCCTGGTGGACAAGGACTTCGGCACGGGCTCCGTGAAGGTGACCCCCGCGCACGACCCCAACGACTACGCGACGGGCCTGCGCCACAAGCTCCCCATGATCAACATCATGGAGATGGACGGCAGCCTGAACGAAAACGCCGGCAAGTTCAAGGGGCTCAAGGGCCAGGCCGCGCGCGACGCCGTGGTCGCCGGGCTCGAGGAACTCGGGCTTCTGATCAAGGTGGAAGACCACGACATGAAGGTCGGTCACTCCGACCGCTCCAAGACCGTGATCGAGCCGCTCCTCAGCGACCAGTGGTTCGTGAAGATGGACGTCCTCGCCGAAAACGCGATGAACGCCGTGAAGTCGGGCGAGATCAAGATCATCCCCGAACGCTACGCGAACAAGTACCTCGACTGGCTGGGCGAAAAGCGCGACTGGTGCATCAGCCGCCAGCTCTGGTGGGGCCACCGCATTCCCATCTGGCACACCGACGCAAGCGAAGACGAACTGAAGGCCGCGTTCGCGGGCCGCGACGACATCTACTTCTACAAGGCCGAGAACGGCGGCTACCTCGTCTGCAGCCAGGAAGAGGACCTCAAGGAAGACGCGGTCCCCGGCCGCACGCTCCGGCAGGAGGAGGACGTGCTCGACACGTGGTTCTCCTCCGGCCTGTGGCCCCACTCCACGATGGGCTGGCCCGAAAAGACCGAAACGCTCGCGCGCTACTACCCCACCTCCGTGCTGGTGACCAGCCGCGACATCATCACGCTCTGGGTCGCCCGCATGGTGCTCTTCAGCCAGGAGAACATGGGCACGGTCCCGTTCCACACGGTCTACATCCACCCGAAGATTCTGGACGGCAAGGGCCAGACCATGAGCAAGTCCAAGGGGAACGGCGTGGACCCGATGGACATCGAAGAGAAGTACGGCACCGACGCGCTCCGCTTCGTGATGACAAGCATCTGCACCGACAACCAGGACGCTCGCCTTCCGGTGAAGGAAGAAAAGCTGGAAGACGGACGCATCATCAAGACAAGCGAAAAGTTCGAAATCGGCCGCAACTTCGCGAACAAGCTCTGGAACGCCTGCCGCTTCCTCTACCCGCACCTGGAACAGGCCGGGGCGCTCGACGCGGAGCTCGCGATCGACTCCTCGCTCTTCGCCCTCGAGGACCGCTGGATCCTCTCGCGCCTGCAGACGACCGTCAAGGACGCCACGCGCATGCTCGAGGAGTACCGCTTCGCGGAATTCGCCGGGTTCCTCTACCGCTTCGTCTGGGACGACGTCTGCTCCAGCTACCTGGAGATCAAGAAGGCGGTGATCAACCGCGAAGCGCTCGACGCCGAGAAGAAGAACGCCATGGCGATCCTCAGCCACGTGCTGAAGAGCGTGATCGACCTGCTGCACCCGATGATGCCCTTCATCACCGAAGAGCTGAACGCCACCCTCTTCCGGGGCTCCGAGCTGGTGATCTCCCGCTCCTGGCCCAAGGCGGACGAATCGCTCGTCGACGCCGGCATCGAAGCCGCGTTCGACCGCGCCTTCGCCGTCGTGGAGAGCGTGCGCGGCGTGCGCGGCCGCTACGGCGTGAGCCCCTCCGTCAAGCTGAACGCCGTGGTGAGCGTCGACGACGCCGCCGCGGAAGCCGGCCTGAAGGAGTGCATGGCGATCGTCACCGAGCTCTCCGGACTCGAAACCCTCTCGGTCGGCGTGAAGGCCGCCAAGCCGAAGTTCAGCGCCAGCGCCGTCGTGCCCGGCGGCGAGCTCTACGTCCCGCTCGAAGGGATCCTCGACCCGGCCGCCGAAATCGCGCGGCTCGAGAAGGAGATCGAGAAGGCCAAGACGTTCGCCGCCGCCATCGAGCGCAAGCTCTCCAACGAGAAGTTCGTCAACGGCGCCCCGGCCGCGGTCGTCGACGCCGAACGGGCGAAGCTGGCGACCCAGCTCGACATCGTCGCGAAGAGCGAAAAGGCCCTGGCCGAACTGCGGTAGATTCCACCGTTCCGGCGCACGGAAAAGAGAGAACCCCGGCGCGAAGGCGCCGGGGTTTCTTTTCGGGACTCCGCGAAGCGGACTAGATGAAGTCCCTCTTGGAGAACCAGAGCGCCGCGACGGCGAGCAGCAGGGCGCACCAGCTGCAGCTGTAGGCCGCGCTCGAGAGGACCGTCGCCAGGTCGGCGTAGTGGGCGCTCTGCGCGCCGGCGACGCCGTGGATCACGGTCGTGGAGACGTTGAAGCGCTCCAGGTCGGGGAAGAAGAGGTCGAAGAGCTTGGCGCCCTTCTCCACGCACCACTGCGCGGCCGCGGGCATGCGCCCGAAGGAGCCCATCGCCTTGGTGAACTCGATGTGCGCGTCCAGCTCGGAGATCAGGTGCCCGGCGACGTAGACGCCGGCGGTGAAGAGCGAGCTGAGCGTGGGGCTCGAGAAGGTGCTGAAGAGCACCGCCGCGGCGGAGAGGATCCCCATTTCGAACCAGATCATCAGCGCGGCCTGCAGGAGGTTCCAGCCCGGCTCCGCATTGATGAGCCAGAGGATGAGGTCCACCGCGGAGAGCATCAGCAGGAGATGCGCGCCGAGGACCATCATCAGCCCGATCCACTTGCCCAGCACGAACTGCCAGCGGTGGATGGGCTTGGCGAGCAGCGCGAAGAGCGTGCGGCGCTGGATTTCGCGCTGCAGGAGCTGGATCCCGACGAAAATCGAGAGGACGAGCGCCGAAATCGAGGCGATGCTGATGCCGAAGGACTTCACCACGCCGTCGCGGTCGAAGACCGACCAGTCCCCGAGGACGATGGAGAAGAGGAGCAGCGCGACGGAGAGCGCGACCACGTTGTGGAGGATCTTTTCGCGCACCGCTTCGCGGAAGGTGTTCAGGGCGACAAGGGCTATTCTACGCACGGGCGATCTCCTCCGTCAGGGCTTCTTCGAGCGAACCCGCCTCGGCCATCACCTCGGCGATGGGGCCTTCGCGGCGCATCCTGCCGCCGATGATGATCCCGACGCGGTTGGAGATCGCCTCGACGTCCGAAAGGACGTGGCTGGAGTAGAAGATGGTCGTTCCGGCTTCGTGGAGCGAGAGGATCGCGTTGCGGACGTCGCGGCGGCCGACGGGGTCCAGCCCGCTCATCGGCTCGTCGAGCACGAGCAGCTCGGGCTTGGTCAGCATCGCCTGGGCGAGGCCGACGCGCTGCATCATCCCCTTGGAGTAGCGGCGCAGCGGCGCGTCGATCCAGGGCTTGTCGGCGTGGACGCAGCCGAGCGCCTCGGCGATCGCCTTGTCCAGCTCGCCCCCCTTCAGGCCGCCGAGGGCGCCGAAGTAGCGCAGGAGCTCGCGGCCGGAGAGGAAGTCGTAGAAGTAGGGCTGTTCGGGCATGTAGCCCAGGCGCGAGCGCAAAGCGACGTCGCGGGGCGTTCCGCCCAGGATCTTCACCTCGCCCTCGCTGTAGCGCAGGAGCCCGACCAGGATCTTGATGGTCGTGCTCTTCCCGGCGCCGTTCGGGCCGATGAAACCGTAGATGTCGCCCTTCTCGACCGTGAGGTCCAGCCCGTCCAGGGCCGTGACCGGTCTCATGGCGAAGCCGATGCGGAAGACCTTCCGCAGTCCGCGAATCTGGATCACAGTTTGTCCTTTCCGGCGCGATGCGCGGCGTTCCAGGCCATTTTGTCCACGACCGCCCCGGCGACGTAGAGCAGGACGCCGACGACGAAGATCAGCGTCTTGGTCGGCACCGGGCCGATTTCGAGCGGAAGTCCGGGGAAGACCATCAGGATCCGCGCGACGAAGAACGACGCCGCGACGAAGACGATGCCCAGAAGGCGGAGGACGATGGTCGCCGGATTCATTGTCCTAAATATACACGCGCTTCCTTGAGCGCGGCCTCGAGCGTGACGGTTCCGTCGAGAAGCCCCTCCGGCGCGAACCCGGCCCTGCGGACCTTCCGCGCCTTGGAGAAGCGCCACCCCTTGGCCTTCCAGTTGCGCGGTTCGCACAGTTCCGGGGCGTCGAGCAGCTCGCGCTGGACCGCCTTCCCGGTCCCGACGTACTCCACGACCACCTTGGGGTCCTCGGCGTCGGAGAAGAGGAGCATCTGGTTCTGGGGATTGTCGCCGATCAGCGTGTATTCGCGGCCGGAGATCAGTTCGGAGAAGGTGAACCGCTTGAGGTAGTAGGCGAGGCTGTCTCCGTCGTAGGCCAGGGCCGTGTAGACCGTCTCGCCGCTCAGCTTGCCGATGTAGAGGATGTCGGGGCCGACGTGGACCGTCCCGGCGGGCGGGAAGACCTGGAACCGGCCGGAGTTGCGGACCACGAGCACGAAGTCGTCGTCCTCGTAGAAGCCGATGCTCCGCCCGACCTTCTCCATCGTCGCCACGGGCGAGCCGGGCTGCCACCAGAGCTCCAGCTGCCCCATCGGCGCGGAGGTCCCCTCCCCGATCGCCTTGGCGGCGCGGACCGGGTACTTGGTGATCAGCTTGCCCGTGGAGGAGCGGCCCTTGATCTCCAGCTCCCCGAAGTCCTGCTCGATTTCGGTCTTGATCCGCGGGCGGGGCTTGAGGAGGATCTGGACGAGGTCGCACTCCCCGTTCGGCGAGCTCTTGAAGTAGAAGACCTTCGCCCCCTTGGTCTCCTTGGCCAGCGCGTACTCCTTGTCGCGGGTGATCCCGCCCATCTGGAACCGCTTGGCGTAGGTCCGCCCGTCCTTGCCGTCCTGGTAGACCATCGAATAGACGCGGCGCTCGTCCTTGCGGTCGAAGACCTCCAGGTGGACGACGTCCTTGCCGACGAAGCACTTCTCGGAGACCTTGACCACCTGCGCCACCGCGTCCTTGCGGAAGACGATCACCTCGTCGTAGGGCGAGCACTCGAAGGCGAACTCGTCCTTCTTGAGCGAGGTTCCGATGAAGCCGCCCGCGCGGTCCACGTACATCTTGAGGTTGGCGGCGGCCACGCGGCTCGCGGCCACGGTGTGGAACTGCTCGAGCTTCGTCCGGCGCGGCCACTCCGCGGAGTACTTCTTCTGGAGGTGGCGGAACCAGGCGACCGCGTAGTCCGTCAGGTGCTCCAGCGCGCGCACCGTCTCGGCGATGTCGGCGTCGGACTTCGCGAGGAGGTCGCGGGTTTTTGTGGCGTCGAACCGGGAGATGCGCTGGATCGGAATCCGGCAGAGGTGCAGGATGTCGTCGCGCGTGAGGATCCGCTCCGCCTCGACGATCTTCCAGACGCCCTCCACGCGGTCGAGCTTGCGCACCGCGCGGAGCTTCTTCAGGTGCAGGAGCATCCCCTTGCCGACGAGCTCGACCATCTGGTCGGCGCTTTCGGCCTTCTTGATCACCTCGTAGACGCCGTTTTCGATGAAGATCTGCTCCAGCGAGGCCGTGTGCCAGGTCTTTTCGAGCGCGTTCAGCTTGTTGCTCAGGTCCCAGCGCAGCAGCTCGACGATGTACTCGACGTTCTTGCGCAGCAGCGTCTTGACGTCGAGGAAGCAGGGGTGCTTGTCGACGACCACGCAGCAGTTGACCGAGATCGAGACCTCGCAGTCGGTGAAGGTGTAGAGCGCCTCCATCGTCTGGAGCGGGTCGACGCCGGCGGGCAGGTGGACGACGATCTCCACGTCGCGCGCGGTGTTGTCGTCCACGCTCTTGATGCGGATCTTGCCCTTGTCGTTCGCCTCGCGGATGCTGGCGATGAGGGAGGCCGTGGTGGTGCCGTAGGGGATCTCCGTGATGCGGAGGGTCTTGCGGTCGGCCACCTCGATCACCGCGCGGACCTTGACTCGCCCGCCGCGGGCCCCGTCGTTGTAGTCGGAGCAGTCGGCCAGGCCGCCGGTCTGGAAGTCGGGATAGAGCTCGAAGGGCCTCTTGCGCAGGATCGCGACGCACCCCTCGAGGATCTCGTCGAAGTTGTGCGGCAGGATGGCCGTCGAAAGGCCGACGGCGATGCCCTCCGTCCCCTGGGCGAGCAGGAGCGGGAAGCGCGCGGGGAGGAAAAGGGGCTCCTCGGCGCGGCCGTCGTAGCTGGGCACCCAGTGGGTGATGTCGTCGCCGAACATCGTCTCGACGGCGAAGGGGGTCAGGCGGCCTTCGATGTAGCGCGGGGCGGCCGCGCCGTCGCCGGTGAGGACGTTGCCCCAGTTCCCCTGCGGGTCGATCAGGAGCCCCTTCTGCCCGAGGTTGACCAGCGCGTCGCCGATCGAGGCGTCGCCGTGGGGGTGGTACTGCATACAGTGCCCGACGAGGTTCGCCACCTTGTGGTAGCGCCCGTCGTTCTTCTCCCAGAGCGTGTAGAGGATGCGGCGCTGGACGGGCTTCAGCCCGTCCTCGTAGTAGGGCACCGCGCGGTCGAGGATGACGTAGGAGGCGTAGTCCAGGTAGTAGTCCCGCATCATCGCGGTGAGCTGGTCGTCGCCGCCGGCGCCGTCGGCTGAATCGGGGATCGCGAGAGCCCCGGTTCCGCCGGAGGGCGCGGATCCGGAGTCCGGGCCGGAGACGGGAGTCCCCTGGTCGCCGAAGAGATCGGGTTCGCCGCTGTCCTTCGTGGTCCTGGCCATCTAGTTTCCCTCCTCGGCGGAGAGCACGGGGGCGCCCTCCTCGACTTCCACGCGCAGGTTGCGGATGATGAAGTCCTGGCGTTCGGGCGTGTTCGCGCCCATGAAATACTTCAGGGTCCTCTCGACGGGCATGTTCGGCGGGAGCACGACCGGGTCGAGCCGGATCTTCGGGCCGATGAACCCCTCGAACTCGTCGGGCGAGATCTCGCCGAGCCCCTTGAACCGGGTGATTTCGACCTTCCCGCCCAGCTCCGCGGAGGCCTGGTCGCGCTCGGCGTCGGAGTAGCAGTAGCGCGACTCGCTCTTGGTGCGCACGCGGAAGAGCGGCGTCTGCAGGATGTAGAGGTGGTTGTTCTCCACCAGCTCGGGGAAGAACTGCAGGAAGTAGGTCAGGAGCAGCAGGCGGATGTGCATGCCGTCCACGTCGGCGTCGGTGGCGATGACGACGTTGTTGTAGCGCAGGCCGTCGAGCCCGTCCTCGATGTTGAGGGCGTGCTGGAGGAGGTTGAACTCCTCGTTCTCGTAGACCATCTTCTTCGTCTTGCCGAAGCAGTTCTTCGGCTTGCCGCGCAGGCTGAAGACCGCCTGGGTGCGGGGGTCGCGCGCCTTGGTGATGGAGCCGGAGGCGGAGAGGCCTTCGGTGATGAAGAGCGTGCTCTCGGCGCGCCGCTCGTGCTTGTCGTCGAAGTGGATGCGGCAGTCGCGGAGCTTGTCGTTGTTGAACGAGGCCTTCTTCGCGCTTTCGTTCGCCAGCTTGCGGATGCCGGAGATCTCCTTGCGCTCGCGCTCGGACTGCTCCACGCGCTTCTTCAGCGCCGCCTCGACCTCGGGCGAGCGGTGCAGCGCGTTGTCCACCTCCTTCGCGACGAAGTCCACGATCCAGCCGCGGATCTTCTGGCCGCCCGGCGAGACCTCGGTGGAGCCGAGCTTGTTCTTGGTCTGGCTCTCGAAGACCGGCTCCTGGATGCGGATCGAGATCGCGCCGATCACGCTCGCGCGGACGTCGGAGGGGTCGTAGTCCTTGCGGAAGTGGTCGCGGACGCCCTTCACCAGCCCTTCGCGGAAGGCGGCGAGGTGCGTGCCCCCTTCGGTGGTGTGCTGTCCGTTGACGAAGCTGAAGTAGTGCTCGCCGTACTGGTTGCCGTGGGTGAAGGCGAACTCGATGTCCTTGCCGGAGACCCGGACCACGGGATAGCGGATCGTGTCGTCCACGTGGCGCTTCAGCAGGTCGAGGAGCCCCTCCTGCGACTGGAACTTCTTGTCGTTGACGGCCAGGAGCAGCCCCTGGTTCAGGAAGCAGTAGTTCCAGGCCCGTTCCTCGACGAAGCCGAGGTGGAAGCGGTAGTTCGGGAAGATGTCGCCGTCGGGCTCGAACTCCACGTAGGTGCCGTTGCGCTCGGAGGTCGGCGAGGGCTTCTTCTCGCGGACGAGCTTGCCGCGCGAGAACTCGGCCTCGACCATCCTGCCGTCGCGGAAGGAGCGGACGAGGAAGTGGCTGGAGAGGGCGTTGACCGCCTTGGAGCCGACGCCGTTCAGGCCGATGGACTTCTGGAACGCCTCGGAGTCGTACTTCCCGCCGGTGTTCTCCTGCGAGACGCACTCCACGACCTTGCCGAGCGGGATGCCGCGCCCGTAGTCGCGGATCTTCGCGACCTTGTCGTCGATCTGGATCTCGATCTTCCGGCCCGCCCCCATCGTGAACTCGTCGATGGAGTTGTCCACGATCTCCTTCAGGAGGATGTAGATGCCGTCGTCGGGGGAATTGCCGTCGCCGAGCTTGCCGATGTACATCCCCGGGCGCCGGCGGATGTGCTCCATGTACTCGAGATGCTGGATCTGGGATTCGTCGTACTGAACTGCCATACTGCACAAATGTACAAAACGGGGTGCGAAACCTATCTTTGGGCGCGTGAACGCCCTCGAGACGCAAATCTACAATGAATACCACGCCAGGCTCCCGGCGGAATTCCGCGGAATCGGCAAAAAAGGGCTGTCCACCGACTTCAGGAGGGTCGCGGAGACCTGCAAGGCGGTCTTTTTCGACGCCTGGGGGACGCTTTTCATCCGGAAACAGCTCTTTCCGGGGGCGCGGGAGACCGTCGCCGGGCTGCGGAAGGCCGGGCTGAAGGTCCGGCTGGTGACCAATTCCGCCTCGCTGGGCCCCTCGGAGATCGTCCGCAGCATGCGGGAGAAGGGGTTCGACTTCGCCGAGGACGAGATCTTCTCCTCGGGGAGCCACCTCCGGTCGATCGCGGCCGAACTCGGAATCCGGGAGGTCTTCCACCTGGGGCGGAACGAGAGCCTGCCCACGGTCCTGGAGGCCGGGCTGCGCGACGACCCCGACCCGGAGCTTCCCGTCGTCGCGGTCACGTCGGTCCCGCTCGACTCCGACGGGTCGATCGCCCGGGAGGAGCGCGCCCGCGAGATCCTCTCCCGGCCCGGGGCGGTCGCGCTGGTCCTGAACCCCGACGTCTCCGCGCCGCTCGTCGGGGGCGGGCGGTGCTGGGCGGCCGGGGCCTACGGGTTCCGCCTCGCCCTCGGGAGCGGCGCGCGCGTGGTCCGGACCGGGAAGCCCTTCCCGCGGCTCTTCGGGGAGGCGCTCGCCTCCGCCGGGTGCCGGCCGGAGGAGGCGGTCATGGTCGGCGACACGGTCGGCACCGACGTCGCCGGGGGGAACGCCGCGGGCCTGCGCACGCTCCTCGTCGCGCAGTGCTTCTCCCCCGCCGAAGACTGGAGGAAGGACTGCGAGGCGCTCGGCGTCTGGCCCGACTGGACCGTTCCCGGAATCGGCGCGGGCTTCCTGCCCTAGCGGCTCCCCCGCCTCCGTTTTTCCGCGGCGGGTTTCCTTTTTTTGGGTTTTCTTCGTAGATTAGGGGATGAGGAGCCAACCCCCTATGGCAGACACGGTCCGACCCGCGCAAGCCGACGAAGTCTTCGGACAGCGGGAACATTACCACGGCAACTCCCTGGACGGCCTCTACGACCCGGACAGCAGCATCGCCGTGGAGCATCTGCTCCAGAGCATCCTCAAGCGCAACCCCAACCTCGACTCCGAAAAGCTCCGCCAGGCGCTGCAGTACTCCATCTCGGCCCACAGCGAGCAGGTCCGCAAGAGCGGCATGCCCTACGCCGAGCATCCGGTCGAGGTCGCGAAGATCCTCGCCGAATACCAGATGGACACCTCGACCATCATCGCCGGGCTGCTGCACGACGTGGTGGAGGACACGCCCATCACGCTCCCCGAGGTGCAGTCGATCTTCGGCGCGGAAGTGGCCTTCATGGTGGACGCCGTCACCAAGATCTCGGAGCTGCAGGCGGCGAACAAGGAGGAGCAGACCGCGGAGACCTACCGCAAGCTCCTCTCGTCGATGGCCGAGGACCCGCGCGTCCTGATGATCAAGATCGCCGACCGCCTGCACAACATGCGCACGCTGGGCTGGGTCCCCAAGGCCGCCAAGCGCAAGCGCATCGCGCAGGAGACGCTCGACATCTACGCCCCCCTCGCCCACCGCTTCGGCCTCGCGAAGATCCGGTGCGAGATGGAGGACCTGGCCTTCAAGGTCCTCAACCCCGAGGAGTACGGGCGCGTCATGGGCGAGCTCATGGAGAGCCGCGCCGACCGCGAGAGCTACATCCAGAAGGTGGCCGCGATCCTGCTGAAGGAGCTGGAGAAGGTCTGCCCGGAAGTCCAGGTGCAGGGCCGCCCGAAGCACGTCTACGGCATCTGGCAGAAGCAGAAGCGCCGCAACTGCCGCATCGACCAGATCTACGACAACTTCGCGCTGCGCGTCATCGTGCCCGAGCGCCGCGACTGCTACGTCGCCCTGGGCGAGATCCACGCGCTCTGGGTGCCGCTGCAGGCCCGCTTCAAGGACTACGTCGCCACGCCCAAGCCCAACCTCTACCAGTCGATCCACACCACGGTGGTCGGACCCGACGAGAAGATGGTGGAGATCCAGATCCGCACCCGGGAGATGGACGTGGTGGCGGAGCGCGGGTTCGCCGCCCACTGGAGCTACAAGGCTGGCGTCGAGAACGCCTCGCGCGACGAGATGGACTGGCTCCGCCAGCTGGTCCGCGTGCAGAACGAGATCTCCGACTCCAAGGAGTTCCTCGAGTTCCTGAAGATCGACCTCAAGCCGCAGGAGCTGGTGGTCTTCACCCCCGCGGGCGACCCGATTTCGCTCCCCCACGGGGCCACGGTCCTGGACTTCGCCTACGCCGTCCACACCGAAATCGGCAACAAGTGCATCGGGGCGCGCATCGACGGGCTCTTCTTCCCGCCCGAGAAGACGCTGGGCTACGGCTCCACCGTGGCGGCGCTCCTGAGCGCGCACCAGCACCCCGCGCGCGAATGGCTCTCGATCGTCAAGACCCACAAGGCCACCGCCTCGATCCGCAAGTACTTCCGCGACGAGATGCGCAAGAAGTTCGCCGACCTGGGCGAGGTGATCCTCAACCGCGAGTACAAGGCGCTGGGCATCGCCGCCGACTGCCACCTCTCGCTGGAGGACTTCCGGAAGAGCTTCCCGGCCGTCGAGCGCATGGAGCAGCTCCACGAGGCGATCGGCTCGGGCAGGATCAGCCTGCGCGAGCTCCGCACCGTCCTGGCGGGCGGAGAGGTCGGCGACTCCGAGGAGTCGGCCGCCATCCCCGTGGAGTCCGACAACCTCCTGCTCCACTTCTCCCACTGCTGCACCCCCATCCCGGGCGACGAGATCGTCGGGCTGCTGGTCCCCGGCGAGGGGATCGCGATCCACCGGACCGACTGCCCCAAGTGCCGGGAGATGCTGGAGAAGAAGACCTACGAAAGCCTCCACGTGCAGTGGGGCGAAAGCCAGAACGAGCTCCACAGCGTGGACCTGATGCTGGAGGGGGCCTCTCGCCGGAACCTGCTGGAGGACATCGCGACGACGCTGGCCGCCTACGGCGTGGACGTCACGCGCGGCACGCTGGTGGCCGGCGGCGAACGGACCCGCCTGCGCCTCCGGGTGAAGGTGGCCGGGACCGCGCAGCTCGAGGCCGCGCGCCAGAAGCTGCTCGAGGTCGAGGGCGTGGAAAAGGTGGAGCGGCGGCGATGAAACGGACCCCGGAATACCTCTTCTGGAACCGGAAGTACCACTGCGAGCGCCGCAAGCTGGCCTACGAGCGAATCGCCGGGGAGATGGCCGAACTGCGCCGGCTCCGGACCTCCGGGGCGGAGACCGCGGCCCTGGTCGCCAAGCTGACCGAGCTGGAGAACGCCGTCGCCCTCTGCCTGGAGCACTCCCAGGCCGCGATCTTCGGGCTGAAGCACAGCATGCGCCACGGGACCGAGGAGGCCGGCGGGGCGACAGGGCGGATCCTCGCCGAGGAGCTCCTGCTCCAGGACCTTCTGGAGGAGAAGATCAACGCCGTGCGGCTTCTGAGGGCCCACGCCGTCAACGAGGAGCACCTGGAGGCCTACATGGCCCGCCTGAAGGAGCTGAAGACCTCGGGAAGCGAGGCCACGGCGGCCGGGCGCATCCTCAACGGGCTCAAAAAGATGCAGAAGGCCGCGAAGAAGGAGTTCCTGGCCCTGGTCGACGTCCACGCGGAGCGGTCGGCCCTGGGGAAGGACATCTTCCGGCGCATCGAGGAGCTGGATCCGCGGAGCGGCGGGTAAAATTCCGTTTTGGCCTTGAGGGACGGCGGGCTCTTTTCTAAATTTGAGCCCGATTTTCCCACCCTCGACCGGACGGAGCACCCATGAGGCCTCTCGAAAGACACCGCAACATCGGCATCAGCGCCCACATCGACTCGGGCAAGACCACGCTGACCGAACGCATCCTCTACTTCACCAACCGCATCCACGCGATTCACGAAGTCCGCGGCAAGGACGGCGTCGGCGCGACGATGGACTCGATGGAGCTGGAACGCGAACGCGGGATCACCATCCAGTCGGCCGCGACCTACGCCACCTGGAAGGACATCACCCTCAACATCATCGACACCCCCGGACACGTCGACTTCACGGTCGAAGTCGAACGCTCCCTCCGCGTGCTCGACGGCGCCATCCTGGTGCTCTGCGGCGTCGCGGGCGTGCAGTCCCAGTCGATCACGGTCGACCGCCAGATGCGCCGCTACAACGTGCCGCGCCTGGCCTTCGTCAACAAGTGCGACCGTTCCGGCGCCAACCCCTTCCGCGTCTGCGACCAGCTGCGCGAGAAGCTGAAGCTGAACTCGGTGATGATGGTCATCCCGATCGGCCTCGAAGACAAGATCAAGGGCGTGGTGGACCTCGTCCGCATGCGCGCCGTCTACTTCGAAGGCGAACGCGGCAAGATCGTCCGCGAGGACGACATCCCCGCCGAACTGATGGACCAGGCGAAGGAATACCGCGAAAAGCTGCTCGACAACATCTCCCAGTACAGCGAGGAGATGACCGACCTCCTGCTCGAGGAGAAGGAAATCCCCGAAGAGCTCATCAAGAAGACCGTCCGCGAGGCGACGATCTCCCTCAAGCTCTGCCCCGTCTACTGCGGCTCCGCCTACAAGGACGTCGGCGTGCAGGTGCTCCTCGACGCCGTCGGCGACTACCTCCCCAGCCCCTACGACGTGACCAACACCGCGCTCGACCTCGACAACAACGAAGCCAAGATCGAGCTGATCCCCGAGGACGACAAGCCCCTCGTGGCCTACGCGTTCAAGCTCGAAGACGGCCGCTTCGGCCAGCTGAGCTACATCCGCGTCTACCAGGGCACGCTCAAGAAGGGCATGACCATCTACAACATGTCGACGAAGAAGAAGCACACCGTCGGCCGCCTCTGCCGCATGCACGCGGACAACATGGAGGAAATCGAGCAGTCCCGCTCCGGCGACATCGTCGCCCTGTTCGGCATCGACTGCGCCTCCGGGACGACCTTCACCGACGGCAAGCTCAACGTCAACATGACCTCGATGTTCGTGCCCAACCCGGTCATCGAACTGGTCATCGAGGCGAAGAACCGCGACCAGCTCAGCAACCTCTCCAAGGGGCTGAACCGCTTCACCAAGGAAGACCCGACCTTCCGCGTGGAAGTCGACAAGGAATCCGGCCAGACCATCATCAAGGGCATGGGCGAACTCCACCTCGACGTCTACATCGAACGCCTGCGCCGCGAATACGGCGTGGACCTGCAGACCGGCAACCCCCAGGTGGCCTACCGCGAAACCATCACGAAGGCCTCCAAGTTCGACTACACCCACAAGAAGCAGACCGGCGGCTCCGGCCAGTACGCCAAGGTCCAGGGCATGATCGAACCCCTGGTCCAGGCCGAGGGCGAAGAGCAGAAGAACTACGAGTTCGTCTCCGAAATCGTCGGCGGCGCCATCTCGAAGGACTTCATCCCCGCCTGCGACAAGGGCTTCCAGAGCTCCATGGAGAACGGCGGCCTGATCGGCTTCCCCATCGTCAACGTCCGCGTCCGCCTGCAGGACGGCCAGATGCACGAAGTCGACTCCTCCGACATGGCGTTCATGATCGCCTCCCGCATGGCGTTCCGCCAGGCCTACGCCAACGCCGGCGCGACGATCCTCGAGCCCGTCATGAAGGTGGAAGTGGAGACCCCCGCCGAATTCCAGGGCGCCGTCCTCGGCAACCTGAACCAGCGCCGCGGGATGATCCAGGGCTCCTCCGAAAACAACGGCTACGCCGTCCTGATCGCCGAAGTTCCGCTCTCGGAAATGTTCGGCTACGCCACCGAGCTCCGCTCGATGACCCAGGGCAAGGCGGAGTTCACGATGGAATTCGCCCGCTACGGCGAAGTGCCGAAGGGCATCCAGAAGGAACTCATGGCCAAGTACTCCGACCGCGCCAAGGGCGGGGCGGCGGAATGACGACCTTCCCGGAATAGGGAGAAGCCCCTGCGCACGGCGAACCCGCGCGCAGGGGTTTTCGTTTCCGGGCCCCAGACAACCCCCAACCAAAGCAAGGAAGCATGAACAAGTCCAAACTCATCAAGCTGCTGATCTGCGCGGTGTTGGCCATTGCGGCGCTCTACATCCCGTTCGACCAGCTCGGCGTGACGATCAACCCCGTCGAACAGCGCGTGGTCGCGATGTTCGTCTTCGCCGCCTTCGCGTGGATCCTGGAACCGGTGCCGATCTTCTCGACGTCGATCCTCATCATCGTCCTGATGCTCTTCACCATCTCGAACAAGGCCCTGACGCCGATGATGGTGGACGCTGACGGCGAAAAGTTCAAGAACCTGCTCTCCTTCAAGGACGTGATGGCCACCTGGGCCGACCCCACCATCATGCTCTTCATGGGCGGCTTCTTCCTCGCCGCGGCCGCGACGAAGTTCAAGCTCGACCTCAACCTGGCGCGCGTGCTGATCAAGCCCTTCGGCAAGAACCCCCGGTTCGTGCTGCTGGGCATGATGATGACCGTCGCCATCTTCTCGATGTTCATGAGCAACACGGCCACCGCCGCGATGTTCCTGGCCATCCTGACCCCCGTGCTGGCCGTCTTCAAGCCCACCGACAAGGCGCGCATCGCCTTCGCGCTGGCCATCCCGATCGGCTGCAACCTGGGCGGCATGGGCACCCCCATCGGCACGCCCCCGAACGCCATCGCGGTCAAGGCCCTCGCCGACCTCGGGCTGAACATCTCCTTCGGCCAGTGGATGCTCTTCGCCGTCCCCTTCATGCTCGTCATGCTGGTCTTCGGCTGGTTCCTGCTCCTCAAGCTCTTCCCGCCGTCGGAAAAGACGATGGAGCTCTCCATCGCCGGCGAATTCCTCAAGACCCCCCAGGCGATCGTGGTCTACGTCACCTTCGCCGTCACGATCCTGCTCTGGGTGTTCGGCGACCTCCTCGGCCTGAACTCCAACGTCATCGCCATGATCCCGATCGCGGCCTTCACGCTGACCGGCGTGATCACCGCCAAGGACCTCAACGGCATGGCCTGGGACGTCCTCTGGCTCGTCGCCGGCGGCTTCGCGCTGGGCCTCGGCCTGCAGAAGACCGGCCTGGCCGCCCACCTGCTGGCCGCCATCCCCTTCGACGCGCTGCCGATCATGGTGACCATCTTCCTGGCCTCCTTCATCGCCATCTTCATGAGCACGTTCATGAGCAACTCCGGCACCGCCGCGCTGCTCGCCCCGATCATGGCCGCCGCCGGCGCCGTGATGGCCGCCAGCCCCGCCGTGGACATGAACATCATCGGCGGCATCCCGGGCCTGCTCTGCGCCCTGGCCTTCAGCTGCTCGCTCGCCATGAGCCTCCCCATCTCCACTCCCCCGAACTCGCTGGCCTACGCCACCAAGTACGTGGAAACCAAGGACATGGCCAAGATGGGCGTGATCATCGGCATCGTCGGCCTGGTGCTGACGGTGGGCACGATGGCCCTGCTGGGCAAGTTCGGCTACTTCAACGCCACGATCGAAGCCGCGGAAAAGGTCAAGGCCGCCGAAGCGGCCAAGGTCGAAGCCGCCGCCCCGGCCCCCGCCGCCGAAGCGACCGTCCCCGCCGTGGTGGACTCCGCCAAGGCCGAAGCGGTCGTGGACACCGCCGCGAAGGCCGAATCGGCCCCCGCCGCGGAAGCGCCCAAGGCCGAAGCGAAGGCCGAGGCCCCCAAGGCCGAAGCCGCCGCCCCCGCCGAAGCGCCCAAGACCGAAGCGGCTCCCGCCGCCGAAGCCCCGGCTCCCGCGCCGGAAGCCGCGCCTGCTGCGGAACCCGCGAAGTGAACTAGTGATCAGGTCTTAGGTCTCAGGGATTAGAGAAACAAAGGCCTACGGCAATCAAACGGAAAGGGCTCCATTCGGAGCCCTTTCTTCTTTTCATCCGGCGCGCGGCGCGATGCCACGCGGCGATTCCCGGGACCTGGTCGCTAATTCTTCAGGCAGCGCACGGAATGGTTAGTGTTCTTGCCATGATACTGCGCGCTCAGGCGCGCATCCGCATCATTGTACTCCAGGGTCACAGCCCACGCCCGGGTCGTTCCATTCTCGGTTGACGCCCAGAAAATGGCGTCATCGCCCGCATGAAAGTGCGTGCCGTTGCCCTCGTTTTCGTACTGTCCTACGTAGACAGCATAGCCACCCGGGAGCGCCGAGAATCCCGAACTGTTCGTGCCGGGACTGTAGTACTCGTCTCCGTCATACCACCCCGTCACCGTCTTCAGCGCCGTCCCCGCCGTGTCGGGATTTTCGGCAACGGCGGCCAACAGCGCGTTCCACTCCGCCGTATCGGGCAAGTGCCAGCCGTTCGGACAGACGCCTTGGGCCAAGCCGGAAATGTCGCAAGTCCTTAATTCGCCGCAACCCGTGGTCGCGCTGTCCATCGCGGTGCCCCAGGTGTAGAGCCTGCCGTACTTGGCGCAACTGTCGGGTTCGTTGTTGTAGCAGTGACTGCCATAGCTTACGCCGTCGATCTTGTAGTCGAAGTTCAGGTTCTCCTTCATCCAGGTCTGCGAACCGATCCGGACCATTTCGTAGACCGAACTGTCGCGGATATCGCAAAAATGCGTGGCCGTCTCGTAGGGAACCGCGCCGCAAAGCTCGATGGGGGCGTCTGCACTGCTGCTCGACGACGAAGAAGAGTTGTCCTCGCCGCCTTCGCCGCTCTGGGAGGACTCCCCGCCCTCGGAGGACCAGTCGGGCTCGTAGTAGACGAAATCCCATTTCTCGCCGTCGCAGACGTATTCGCGGTCCTCCGATGTCACGAGGGCGATCTGGCCATAGCGGTTCCAGTCGCAGAGACCAGCGTCCTCGAGAATGGCGACCACGATATGCGATTGCTGGTCCGGCTGCACGATCGTCTGGCCGGACGACTTGTCGTCGCCGCAGGAGGCGAACAGGAGCGCCGCGCCGAGCGCGGGAAGAAGGAGTTTGGACGAACGCGCGAGGAACGTCTTCATCGGGAGACCTCCAGTGGGGAACCGTTTGCTTGAAATTTAGCGCAAAACGGCGCGGAAAGACGAAATCGAGGCTAGGGTGCCCCTATTCCGCCGCGGGGGCGGGTTCGGGGGCGACGGCGGCGACGGAGGCCTTCGCCGCGGGCTCGGGCGCGGGTTCCGCGGCGGCCGAGGCGGGTTCCGCGGGCGCTTCGGAGCGCGGTCCGGAGGCGTTCTCGCCGGC
>JAGCEZ010000024.1 GCA_017650365.1 Fibrobacterales bacterium
AAATCGACCTTCAACGACCGCGTGGTCGGCGACCTGGGCAGCTTCGGCGGCCTCTTCAGCATCGCCAACCTCGGGATGGAAGACCCCATCCTGGTCACCTCCGTCGACGGCGTGGGGACCAAGCTCAAGCTCTCCTTCGAGATGGGCTGCCACGAACGCCCCGGCCAGGACATCGTCAACCACTGCGTGGACGACATCCTGGTGATGGGCGCCCGCCCGCTGGTCTTCCTCGACTACGTCGGCCTCGGCCGCCTGGAGCCCTCCACGATGGGCAAGCTCGTGGCCGGCATGGCCAAGGCCTGCCGCGAAAACGGCTGCGTGCTCATCGGCGGCGAAACGGCGGAAATGCCCGGCTTCTACCAGGTGGGCGAATACGACATCGCCGGCACCATCGTCGGCGTGGTCGACCGCCCCAAGGCGATCACCGGCGAGAAGATCCGCCCCGGCGACGTCGTCCTCGGCCTCAAGTCGACCGGCCTGCACACCAACGGCTACTCGCTGGCCCGCAAGGCGCTGCTCGACTCCGGCCTCTACAAGGTCGACACGCATCTCGACGAGCTCGGCACCACCGTGGGCGACGCCCTCTCGGTCCCCCACCGCAGCTACCTCAAGCCGCTGTGGCCCCTGGTGGACCGCCGCGAGATCAACGGCCTGGTCCACATCACCGGCTCCGGCTACCAGGGCAACATCCCGCGCGTGCTCCCCGCCGACTGCGACGCCGTCATCGACCGCAAGGCGTGGGAAGTCCCCGCGATCTTCGACGTCATCCGGAAGGCCGGCGACGTGGAACGCGACGAAATGTACCGGGTCTTCAACATGGGCCTCGGGATGCTCGTCGTGGTCTCGCCCGACAAGGCCGACGCGATCAAGGCGGAACTCGAAGCCGCCGGCGAAACCGTCGTCGTCGCGGGCCGGATCGAAAAGGGCTCCAAGTCCGTCCGGTTCTGCAGCTAGAAGCAGTCGCCAGTCGCCAGGCCCCAGGGACCAGCGTATAATCGCGCTGCGCGCATGACAAAAAAAGGCTCCTTCCGGGGAGCCTTTCTCTTTTCAACGCCGAAGGCCTAACTCCGCACTGGCGACTGGCAACTGGCCCCTGGCAACTACTCCTGCACCGTCAGCAGGCCGAGGGCGACGGGCTCGCCGTCGTTGCCGACGTAGGCCTCGAGGTAGAGGTTGACCGAGAGCGGAATCAGCTTGAGGTCGAGCACCTTGCCGCCGTCGCGCACGCTCTGCGCGCCGAAGCCGAGCCCGAAGAGGCGGAACCCCTTGTAGCGGAACCGGTCGGTCTCGTCGTCGTAGCGCCAGGTCTTGGTGCCGTCGCGGCTCTGCGCGACCACGCAGGTCTCCGCGTCCACGTCGCACTTCAGGCTCCAGGCGTCGGAGTAGCGCCGGTTGTGCTCGCGGCTGAAGGCGCACGACATGACGTCGCGCCCGCCGTTGCGGTTCCGGTTCAGCTCCTTCTCCAGCTGGAAGATGTCGGTCCGCGTCTTCGAGACCTCCCTCCAGACGTCGAGCAGCAGGCGGTAGTCCTCGATGTCGCGCGGGCAGCTCGCCGTGCGCCGCACCTCGCGCGAGACCTTCAGCACGCGCATCTCCGAAAGGCCGTTCAGCTCGGCGTTGAGCCGGTACTCCTCGATCTGCTCCCCGAGCGACTTCGGGGGAAGCACCTCGATTTCGCCGTCCTCCTTCCGCACGACCAGCGCGAGCCGTTCGCTCGCCTCCTCCAGGCACGACTGCGCGTGGACCATCACCGTGGTGGAGGCGCCCGAGACGAAGTCGAGCCCCATGCGCAGCTTCCAGGGCTTGGGCACCGTGTCGAGCTTCGAGAGCGCGGCCTCGGAGGTGTCGGCCTCGGAGAGGATCTCGCAGGTCTGCTCTTCGCGCATGCCGTCCACGAAGACCAGCTCGACGTCGAGCTCCGTCACCAGCTCCGCGCCGTCGACCACGCCGCCGAGCGCCCAGAAGCCGGGCTCGCGGCGCAGCAGTTCCTTGAACTCCGCGTCGCCGTCGAAGGGCGGGAGGAGCGGGTCGCGGTTGGCCTCGCGCTCGGCCAGCAGCGGCGACATGGAGCCGTGCACGCGGACGTTGCCGAAGACCGCCTCGCCCGCGGAGAGGGGCGCGGAGAGAAGGAGCGCGAGGAGGAGCGCGGCGGCGGGGAGAATGCGGGAAACGCGCGGAATCGGCATCGCCCGAAACATAAAAAGAGACCGGCGCAGCCGATCTCTTTTTCGTGGAGCTAAGGAGATTCGAACTCCTGACCCCGTCGCTGCCAGCGACGTGCTCTACCAACTGAGCTATAGCCCCAGGGCAACGCAAATATAGAAAAGGGCCGCGAAAGTTCAAGGTCCGTTGGATATATTTGTCCCGATGAGGAGCGAAAAACAGGCGCGGAACCTCGGCCCGATCGGCGTGTTCGACTCGGGATACGGCGGGCTCACCATCCTCCGGGAGCTGGCGAAGGCCCTGCCCGGGCACGATTTCGCCTATCTGGGCGACAACGCCCGCAGCCCCTACGGCTCGCGCTCGTTCGAGACGATCCGCCGCTACACGCTCCAGGCCGTGACGCGCCTCTTCGCGCTCGGCTGCCCGCTGGTCGTCCTCGCCTGCAACACCGCCTCGGCCCGCGCCCTGCGCACCCTCCAGCGGCGCGACCTCCCGGAGATCGCCCCGGACCGGCGCGTCCTGGGCATCCTCCGCCCGACGACCGAGGAGGCCGGACGCCTGTCGCGCACGGGCCACGTGGGGATCCTCGGGACCGAGGGGACCGTCCGCTCGGAGTCCTACCCGATCGAGATCGGGGAGTTCTTCCCGGAGGTGCGCGTGTCGCAGCAGGCCTGTCCGCTCTGGGTCCCCTTCGTGGAGAACGGCGAGACCTCGGGCGAGGCCGTGGAGTGGTTCGTCCGGCGCGACGTGGAGCGCCTGATGGCGCAGGACCCGGAGATCGACGCGGTCATCCTGGCCTGCACCCACTATCCCCTGCTGATGGACCTGATCGAAAAAGCGCTTCCCGAAGGCGTGAAAGCGGTCTCCCAGGGCGAGCTCGTCGCGAAAAAGCTGGTCGATTACCTGAAAAGACACCCCGAGATCGACGAACGTCTCTCGAAAACGGGCTCCCGGAGGTTCTACACGACGGAGCAGCCGGAGTTCTTCGACAAAAGAGGCGGGATTTTCTTCGGACAGCCCGTGCACAGCGAGCACGTCGAAATCGAAGGCGCGCCGAACTCCTGACGAACGATTATATTTGGAGAGGACGGGTTCCAGACCGGAATCCGCATTTTGTTTTTGTTTTCCGATTTTCCGCATTTTCCCGGCGGAACTCTTTCGAGAAGGAGCGCACATGCCCAAATTCCAGATCAGCCTCAAGGATTGGTCCGACTACCGCGGCAAGCAGACCGGCCTGGTGATGTTCATGGAGCCCTGCCTGCAGGCGGTGCTGCCGATCCGCGACCAGCTCGACGACAATGGCAAAGGCGTCTGCCGCGAACCCGACTACGAGACCGGGACCTACGGCCTGATGAGCTGCCACAACCAGGCGAAGATCAACGGCCTGGTGAAGGAAAAGCACAGCTACCTCTTCTTCGCCGTGCGCTACGCCGGCCTGGACGACGAATACAAGGGCAAGTACCTGATCTGCGGCATGGCGAAGATCGACAAGATCCGCGACGTGCGCGACCGCCACATGACCGAGTGGATGCGCCACCCCGAGACCGAAAAGCCCGAGTGCCACAAGCTCGACAAGTCCTGGGCGATCTATTCGGAATCGATGAAGTTCTTCGACCTGCCCGACTGCTTCGAGATCACCGCCGAGACGATGGAGCGCTGGGGCATGAAGAAGGCCCCCTCGCGCCAGATGAAGCTCGTGCTGGAAGGCGACGCGCTGAAGGAAGTGCTCGACTTCTTCGCCGACAAGAAGGACAGCACCGAAGACTACATCGAGACCGTGAAGGAGTTCCTGGACGACGAGGGCGAAGGGGAAGGCGAAGAAGCCTAGGCCTTCTCGACCGACAGGATCCGACCTCCAGATGGGCCCCCTCCGGGGCCCATTTCGATTTTGACGTCGGCCGCGGCGAGCATCTCCTCGCGGTGCTCCACGACGAGGACGGCGTTCCCGGCCTCGGTCAGCTTGCGGAAGAGCCGGATCAGCTTTTCGACCTCGGCGAAGTGGAGGCCGCGCGCGGGCTCGTCGAGCACGTAGATTCCCGGAAGCGCGTTCCGGACCTTGCCCGCGGTTCCGCCCTTGCCCAGAAGCGCGGCCAGGCGGAGGCGCTGCGCCTCGCCGGCGGAGAGGGTTCCCGCGGGCTGCCCGAGGGAGACGTAGCCCAGGCCCGTTTCGCACAGCGCCTCGAGCGGACGGGCGACCGCGGGGATGTTGCGGAAGAGGCGGAGCGCCGCCTCGGCGTCGAGCTTGAGCAGCTCGCCCGCGTGCATTCCCTTGACGCGCGCCTCGAGCGTCTCCGCGCCGAAGCGGTCGCCGCAGCAGTCGGGGCATTCGCCCCAGAGATCGGGCAGCGCCTCGGGGTCGAGCTGGAGGCGTCCCAGCCCCTGGCACCGTTCGCACCGCCCGCCCTTGACGTTGAAGGAGAAGCGCCCCGGGCCCCAGCCGCGCAGCTTCGCCTCCGGGCTCTGCGCGAGGAGGGAGCGGAGGTCGTCCCAGACGCCGAGCGCGGTCGCGACGACCGAACGGGGCGCCGCGGCGAGTTCGCCCTGGCGGAGAAGGCGGACGAAGCCGACGCGCTCCGCGCCTTCGAGCGAGGCGAACGGAAGGGGCCGCGCCTCCTGCCCCTTGGCGCGGAGGAGCGCCGCGGCGAAGGTCCCGGCCACGAGCGAGCTCTTGCCCGAACCCGAGACGCCCGAGACGCAGACCAGGCGCCCGAGCGGGACCTCGAGGTCGACGTTCTTCAGGTTCCGCCCGGTGGCGCCGCGCAGGACCACGGACCCGAGTTCGGGCGCGGCGCCCGCGCGCGCGACGGCGGGGGGATCGCGGAGCCAGGGCGCCGTGACGGAGCGCTCGCACGCGAGCAGCTCCGACGGCGTCCCGGCGAAGAGCAGTTCGCCGC
>JAGCEZ010000025.1 GCA_017650365.1 Fibrobacterales bacterium
CGCGCCAGGTCTTGCCCGCGTTCCCCGCCGAGACGGAGGCCACGTAGGCCACGGCGAGCCGGTGCTCGCGGGCGAGCGAGGCGAGCGCCTTGCGCCGTCCCTCGGCCTGCCCGAAGACGTAGGGGGCGGGCTCGGGGAAGTCGGAGAGCTCGCGCGGATTGTCGCCCAGGACGAAGGCGTTCCCGAAGAGGAGCGGGGTTCCGCCCGCGATCTCCAGGAGCTCCTTCTCGCAGGCCTCGCACTCCTCGTAGAAGAGCGTTTCGTCGGAGAGGTCGCCCAGCCAGGCGCCCGAGAGGCAGTTTTCGGGGAGGAGCAGCAGCTCGGCCCCCTGCGAGAGCGCCTGCCGGCAGAGGGCGGAGACGCGGGCGAGGTTTTCGCGGAGCTCGCCGGGGACGACCAGGGGCTGGATCAGCGCGACTTTCATGTGGACTCCTTGCGTTCGTTTTCCCGGGCCCGCCAGAGCAGCCAGGCCGTCAGGCTCTTGCCGTCCCGCAGCTCCGCGCCGCGCGAGGCGGGGACGGTCTCCAGGGCGATGAACTCGTTTTCCTCGCCTTCGCCGTGTTCGCCGCGGCAGATCTCCTCCAGCTCCGCGCGGGTCACGCTCTTCTCCCAGGCGTAGAGGAAGAGCCGCTCGTCCATCAGTCCGACGGAGCTGAGGTAGCCGTCGGGATGGTTCGGCAGCAGGTCGACCATTTCGGAGGGGGCCGCCTTCAGGCCGGTCTCCTCCTCCAGCTCGCGCACGGCCACGTCGAGCGGGTTCTCGCTCCCGTGGTCCATCATCCCCGCGGGGATTTCGGCCAGGGCGGGCTCGGCGGCCGGCACGCGGGCCTGGCGCACGAGGAGAAGGCGCGGTTCGGCCTCCCCTTCCACGCGCAGGACGACGAGGATCCCCACGGCGTCGCCGCGGAGCAGCACGATTCCGTTGAGGGGGCGCCCCACGCGGTCGCGCGCGTCGGCGCGGAGCTTGACGAAGAGGGCGCGGCGGGGCCTGCGGAAGGTCCAGTCCACCGAGACGATGGCCACTCGGGAGACCGAAAACCGCTCCGCCATGGCATCGATCCAGCGGCGGACCATCGGCGTGCGGAGCAGGTCGGACTTGTCCTCGGGTGTCGTTCCCGGGGGAAAATCGACGGGAAATGGGGTTTCGTCGTCTTTCATCGGGCCTAAATTTAACCTTTCGAGGGCTCCCCCGCGCTTTGGAGAACGGCCTTCCAACGGCTATATTTGCCGAAATCGCGAACGATCGCACATCCACGAGGATTTCATGCGCAAACATCTTTTTCTCGCCCTTTTGCTCGCGCTCCCCTTCCTGGCCTGGTCCGCCGCCGGCGACCTGAAGTTCCAGTCGTTCGACCAGTCCTTCGTCAAGCTGGAGAAGGCCCCTGGCGCCTGGGCCATCACCGTCGTGATCGACCACGACAACCTCCACTTCAAGTACACCGGCCAGGTCAAGTCGCTGCTGAACAACAAGGACCTCCGCGTGGCGCGCGAGGACATCGAGTTCGCCGTGGGCTATTTCGACGAGACCACGATGATCGACGGCAAGGCCTACAACTTCCACATGGCCGAAATGGTGGCCACCTGGGACGTGGACGGCGACGAGGAGTCGCTGATCTTCAACAACGGCAAGTTCGAGCTGCTGCCCCCCTTCAAGGGGAACAAGGAGGCCGAGGCCGCCCTGGCCGCCGGCGCGACGAAGACCGCCGAGCTGACCCGGACCAAGCCCGCCGTGAAGTGGCCGGTCTCGTTCGAAAAGCAGCTGGACGAGTCGCGCGACAACGTCTGGAACAAGCAGGAGCTGGCCGAAGCCGAAAAGGCGAAGAAGCACGAAGCCGAACTCGCCGAGAAGGAGGCCAGGCTGGCCGCCGACCGGGCCGAAAAGGCGCGCGCCGACTCGATCGCGAAGGCCGAGGAGGAACGCCAGGCCGCCCTGGCCGCCGCGAAAACCGAACGCAAGTCGAAGAAGAAAAAGGCCAAGGAAGAGCCCCCGGTGGAAACGGACGAGGCCGAGCTGATCACCGAAGCGCCGGAAGAACCCGCCGTCGAGGAACGGCGCGCCTCCGCCGCGGCCGCCTCCTCCGCCGTCGCGCGCGACCATCTGGTCGGCAGCGAAACGCTCCGCATCGGCATCGCCGGAGCGGCGCTGGCCGCGGGCGTGCTGGGCGGCATCGTCGCCCTGGTGGAATGGCAGACCAAGAAGGCGGCGCAGGAACTCGTGGACGCGAACGCACCCTGGACGGCGATGGATCCCCACGCGGCCGCGATGCAGGGCTCCTACGAATCGCAGGTCAGCAAGCACAAGACCAACATGGCCATCGGCGCCGTGGTGGGCGTGCTGGGCATCGGCGGGGCGGTCTTCGTCTACAAGTTCTAGCGCGCGGAATGCCACTCGCCTTCCGGCTTCTGAAAACCTCCTCCCGATCCGCGGCGCGGCTCGGGAGAATTTTCACGGACCACGGCCCGGTCGAGACCCCGGTCTTCATGCCCGTGGGGACCGCCGGTTCGGTCAAGGCGGTCAATCCGCACCAGCTCGAGGCGCTCGGCGCCCAGATGATCCTGGGCAACACCTACCACCTCTACCTGCGCCCCGGCACGGAGCTGCTGAAGGAGGCGGGCGGCCTGCACCGGTTCATGCGCTGGAACCGCCCGATCCTCACCGACTCCGGCGGGTTCCAGGTCTTTTCGCTCAACGGCATCCGCAAGCTGACCGAAGAGGGGTGCGTCTTCCGCTCGCACATCGACGGCTCGTCCCACGTCTTCACGCCGGAGAACAACGTCGATGTCCAGCGGGCCATCGGCGCCGACGTCGTCATGGCGCTCGACGAATGCTGCCCGGGCGACGCCGACCGCGCCTACGCGGAGAAGTCGCTCCGCCTCACGCAGCGGTGGCTGGAGCGGTTCGCCGAGCGGTTCGAGGCGACCTCGCCGCTCTACGGCCACGACCAGACCTTCTTCCCGATCGTCCAGGGGTGCGTCTACCCGGACCTGCGCGAGGAGGCGGCCGAGCACGCCGCGCGGTTCGCCAAGGTCGGAATCGCCGTCGGCGGGCTGGCCGTGGGCGAACCGGCGGAGAAGATGTACGAGGTGCTCGACCTGATGTCGCGCGTCCTGCCGCCGGACCGCGCCCATTACCTGATGGGCGTGGGGACGCCGGAAAACCTGCTGGAGGCGGTTTCGCGCGGAATCGACATGTTCGACTGCGTGATGCCCTGCCGCAACGCCCGCAACGGCGTGGTCTTCACATGGGAGGGCAGGCTCTCCTACAAGGCCGCGAAGCACGCGCGAGAGCTCGACCGGCCGCTGGACCCCGAATGCGGATGCTACACCTGCCGGAACTTCAGCCGCGCCTACCTGCGCCACCTCTTCAACGCCGGAGAGCTGCTGGTCCACCAGCTGGCGACCATCCACAACCTGCACTTCTACCAGGATCTGATGGCGCGGACCCGCGCGCACCTGCGCGACGGCGACTTCGAGGATTGGCGCGACGGACTGCTCGCCCGCTGGGGCGCGAAAAAGGGCTGAACCGGAGTCCAGCCCTTCCGATTCTTCAAAAACCGGAAATCACCATTCGTCGTCGGAGTAGGAGGGAACCGGCGCGGGCTTGAGCGCGTCGTCGAGCTTCGCGGTGCTCGAAACGTAGAGAATCGGCAGGCCGAAGAGATGGACGACGGTGATGCTCTTCATGAACTTGCCCTCGTTCTCCTCGCGCATCTGGGTGTCGTACACGTTGATTTCGACGGAGCCGGTCTTGACGGGAAGGCCGGGGCAGGAGGCCAGCTGCACCTGCGCCGTGCCGCCGGCGGGGCGCTTCGCCTTGAGGGCGGGAAGCGCCTTTTCCAGGAGCGCGGCGCACTCCTTGGGCACGGGCTGCTTGAGCTTGGGGTTGTACGAGACCGCGTAGGCGGTGTCGCCGATCTTGTTGACGACCTTGCCGGAGAGCGTTCCGCTCACCCAGAGAAGGGCGGCGGCGATGGCGACGGCGACGAGGATTTTGAGAATGGTTCCCATGCGGACCTCCGGAGGGCTGTTTCCGGATAATCTAGTCTTTTTCAGGGATTAGCGCGGAACATGTCAAGGCAGCAGCGCGGCGGCGATTTCGTCGAGGAGGAGCCAGCCGGAGTCCCGGAGGCGCAGGCGGTCGCCGTCGCGGCGGACCGCGCCGCGCTTCAGCCACGGTTCCAGGCGCGCGTCCAGCCCGGAGAAGAAGGCCCCGTCCGCGTCGAACGCCCGCAGCTCCGCGAGGTCGGCCCCCTCCGCCAGGCGCAGGCCGAGCCAGAGCCGCTCCTCGAGCCGTTCGCGCGGGCCGAGCGGGTCGAGTTCGCGCGCCGGCTCCCCTCTTTCCAGGCCGTCGGCCCAGCGCGAGAGGAAGCGGTGGTTGGCGTACCGGAGGTTCGCACCGTCGTAGCCGTGCGCGCCCGGGCCGAGCCCGAGGTAGGGGTCCCCTCGCCAGTAGGCGGAGTTGTGGCGCGATTCGAATCCGGGCTTCGCGAAGTTGGAAAGTTCGTAGCGCTCCAGCCCGGACCGGGCGCAGAGCTCCGCGCCGCGCGCGTAGCACTCCGCGTAGAGGTCCTCGTCGATTCCGATCTCCCCGCGCGCGGCGCGCTGCGCGAACGGGGTCTTCTCCTCGATCCCGAGCCCGTAGAACGAGACGTGCGGGACGCCGGTCCCGAGGAGTTCCCGCAGCGAGGAGAGGAAGCTCTCCGCGCCCTGGCCCGGGAGCGCGAACATGAGGTCCGCGGTGACCGAAAGCCCGGAACCGAGCGCGGTTTCGAGCGCGCGGAGGGCCCCGGCGCGGTCGTGGTTGCGGCCCGCGGCGCGGAGGACCGCGTCGTCCAGGCTCTGCACGCCGAGCGAGAGGCGCGTGAACCCGAGTTCCCTCCACAGCCGGCACTTCTCCGCGTCCAGGCTTTCGGGGTTGGCCTCGATCGTCGCCTCGGCGGGTTCCAGCCGGAAGGAGGAGCGCAGCAGGCGCACGGCCTCGCCCAGGCTCTCCCCGTCGAGGATCGAAGGGGTCCCTCCGCCGAAATAGAACGTGGAAAAGGCCGTTTTCCCCCACGGGACTTCGCCCAGCGGCCCTTCGGCCGCGCTCTCCGCGTCGAGTTCCAGGCCGCGCAGCCAGCGCCGGACCAGGCGTTCCGAGGTCTTTCCGGAAGGGAGCGGCGTCGTCGCGAAACCGCAGTAGGGGCAGACCTTCGCGCAGAACGGGACGTGCAGATAGAGGGCGGCCACGCCGGAAAGATAGAATCGGCCGTTTTTCCTAAATTTGCCCCCGATGAAAACCGAAGAATTCGACCGGATCGACCGCTTCGCGGTCCATTTGGAGGAGATCCTCGAAAAGGCCATCCGCAACGGCGAGTTCGACTGGCTCTGCCGCGCGATGGAGAAGGCGATGCAGGGGCAGGACCCTTCGGTCTCCCTCAACGTGAAGATGAAGGTGGAGCTGGTCCACAAGGACCGCGAGAACGCGATGCGCCTCTCGTCGATGGGCTTCACCGCCTCCGGGACCGGGGAGGAGGCCCGGACCGCGCCCGCCGAGATCCAGTTCGACGGCGCGACGATCCAGACCTACCAGGTTCTGGGGAACCTCCACCGCGCGCCGCACGACGTCTGCCCGAACTGCTGGTCGCCGTGGGAGGACAAGATGGAAGTCCTGCGCTGCGCGCACTGCCGCGCGGAGATGGGCGTGGACGTCTTCGCGGTGGTGGAGAACGGGCTCTGCCCCAACTGCGAACAGGGAACCGTTTCGCCCGAGAAGCCGCTGTGCGAGAAGTGCGGACGGAAGATCGACCCGAGCTGCGTCGTCTGGCGCTGACAGGAGCCCCATGAAGAAAGCGTTCATCGCCGCCGTCTCCGCGCTCGCCGTCGCGATTGCCGCATGTGTCGCGCTCCGCGGAGCCTCCCCCGCCGCGGCGGGATCCGGAACGGAAGGCGCGACGGTCTTCGTCTCGATCCCCCCGCTGCGCGGCCTGGTCTCGGACCTGCTGTCCGCGGACGCGGCCTCGGTCCGCGAGATCGTCCCCGCGGGCGCATCCCCCGAACAGTTCGAGCCCTCCCCCGCCGACGTCCGCGCGCTCTCCGGCGCCCGTCTCCTCTTCGCAATCGGCGAGAACTTCGAGTCGGCGTGGCTCGGCCGCGTGCAGGCGCAGATGCCGGAACTGCGCGTCGTCCATCTGGGCGACGGCCTCGCCACGCTCCGCTTCGGGGAAGAGGGCGAAGAGCACCACCACGACGGCGAGCACGCCGACCACGAACATCATCACCACGACGGCGAACACGCCGACCACGAGCACCACCACCACGACGGCGGCGAACACGCGGAAGCGCACCACCACCATCACCACCACGACGGCGCCGACCCGCACATCTGGACCGACCCGCACAACCTGGTCGAGCTCTCCCGCCGCGCCGCGGCCGAACTGAAGGCGCTCTTCCCCGAACGGAGCGCGGAGATCGACTCGAACCTCGCGCGCGTCGAGGCGAAATACGCCGACCTGGACAAGAAGCTGGCCGAACTCTTCGCGCCCCACGCCGGGCGCGCGATCCTGGTCTTCCATCCCGCGTGGGGCTACCTCTGCCACCGCTACGGGCTGAAGCAGGTCGCCGTGGAGGAGGCGGGCCACGCCCCCTCGCCGCGCACGCTGGCCAAAACCATCGAATTCGCGCGCGCGGAGAAGATCGCGGCGATCTTCGTCGCCGCCCAGACCGACCGCCGCGTGGCCGCGTCGATTTCGCAGGAACTCGGCGTGCCGACCGTCGTTCTCGATCCGCTCGCGCCCGACCTGGCCGCCTCGCTGGCCGGATCCGCGCAGGCGATCGCGCGGGCCCTCGGAACGGAAGGAGCGGAATGAACGCGATCGAGCTGAAGAACGTCTCGTTCGGATACGACGGAACGCCCGTGCTGTCGGACGTCTCCCTCGAGATCCCGCAAGGGGCGTTCGCCGGCCTGATCGGCCCGAACGGCGGCGGCAAGAGCACGCTGCTCAAGCTGGTCCTCGGGCTTCTGGAACCGGATTCGGGGAGCGTGGAGCTCTTCGGGAAGCCGGTCTCCAGGTCGCGCGGGCTGGCGGGCTACGTGCCGCAGTTCGCGAACTTCCGCAAGGACTTCCCGATCTCCGCGCTCGACTGCGTGGCGCTGGGAGGAAAGGGCTCTCTTTTCATCCTTCCGGGAGAGCGGAAGCGGCGTCTGAAGGAGGCCGCGGAGCTGCTGGAGGCCTTCGACCTCTCCGGCATCGCGGACCGCCAGATCTCCGCGCTCTCCGGCGGGCAGCTGCAGCGCGTCCTCATCGCGCGGGCGCTGATGGGCTCGCCGAAGATTCTGCTGATGGACGAGCCGACCGCGAACGTGGACAGCCACGCCGAGCACTGCCTCTTCGAAATCCTGCGCGAGCTCAACAAAAAGCTGACCATCGTGCTCGTGAGCCACGACGTCGGCTTCATCTCCGAATACGTCTCGACCGTCTTCTGCCTGAACCGCAGGCTGGTCGCGCACCCCACCTCCGCGGCGGAGGGCGAACTGCTCCACGAGCTCTACGGCGACCAGATGCGGCGGATCCTCCACGACGGCGGGCACCACCACCACGGGGAGGAGGCATGAGCGGAATCCTCGCGGACCTCGCGCAGCACGGCTTCCTGCGCAACGCGCTCCTCGGCGGGATCCTGACGAGCGTCGTCTGCGGCGTGGTCGGCTCCCTGGCCGTCGTCCGGAAGATGGGATACGTCGCCGGCGGCGTGGCGCACGCGTCGCTTGGCGGCATCGGCGCCGCGCTGCTGTTCGGCGCCTCGTCGCTCTGGGGCGCGTCGGCCGCGGCGGTCGCGGGCGCGCTGCTTCTGGGCTGGATGACGCTGCGCGGCGGGGAGAACGAGGACACGGCGATCAGCGCGCTCTGGTCCGTCGGCATGGCGGCGGGCGTCGTCTGCCTCTCGCGCGTGGAGGGCTACGCGGTCGACCCGAGCACCTTCCTCTTCGGCAACATCCTCCTGATCCCCGCGGACGAGCTCCTCGCGGCCGGAATCATCGACGCGGCCGCGCTCGCCGTCGCGATCCTCCTCTACCACCCGTTCAAGCTCTGCGCGTTCGACGAGGAGCTGGCCCGCATCCAGGGGCTTCCCGTCGCGGCGCTCCACCTCCTGCTGATGACGCTGCTGGCGCTGGTCGTCGTCGCGCTGATCCAGGTGGTCGGCCTGCTGATGGTCATCGCGCTCCTCACGCTCCCGGCCGCCACCGCGCGCCGCTTCTCGCGCTCGCTCTCGGGCATGATGGTCCGCGCCGCGGCCGTCGGCTCCGCCTGCACCGCCGTCGGCCTGCTGGTCGCGTGGGACCGGAACCTCCCCGCCGGCGCGACGATCATCCTCCTGGCGGGCGGCGTCTATTTCGGCGCGGTCCTCCTGCAGCGGCTCAGGCCGCACCGAGGCGAACGATGAGAAAACTCCCCCTCAGCAGCGACGACCCGCTCGAAAACGAGCAGCTGGCCTGGATGGCCCGGAACCCGATGCGCGACAAGGACTCCCGGACGGAGCCCGAGGCCCCGAAGAAGCCGGAGAAGAAGGAGCGGAAGCGCGTCCCCGCGGCGACCGACGCGCTCGTGGACGGCGAAGTGGACCTCCACGGATGCACCGCGGACGAAGCGGCGTTCCAGCTGGGCGAGGCGATCGCCCTCGCGCGGGAGCAGCGCTGGAAGTGCCTGCGCGTGATCCACGGCGGCTCGCCCGGGCGTTTCGGCCCGGTGCAGAACGCGGTCTCGCGCATGCTCTCGCAGAACCACAGGCACGTCGTGGAACGGACGCAGTTCGAGCCCGGGAACACCGGCGCGACGCTCGTCTTCCTGAAGCAGGGCTGAGATGGTCTCCGACAAGTGGCTGCGCGACGTTCCCCTGGCGCCCCGGACGACCTGGCGGATCGGGGGCCCGGCGAAGTTCTTCTTCGCGCCCGAGACCCCGGACGAGGCCGTCGAGGCCTGGAGCTCGGCGCGCCAGCGCGGAATCCCGGTCCTCGTCCTCGGGAAAGGGAGCAATCTCGTCGTGGCCGACGAAGGATGGCCGGGCCTCGCGCTCGCGCTCTCCGACAGGATGAACAAGGCGGAGTGGACCCGCGGGCCCTCCGGGAACCTGCGCGTCCGCGCGCAGGCGGGCGCGAAGCTCTCGGTCCTCGCCGCCTCGGCCGTCCGTTCGGGAGGCGCCGGGATGGAGAAGCTCGCCGGCATCCCCGGCAGCCTCGGCGGCGCGGTCCTGATGAACGCGGGCGCCTACGGGCAGGAGACCGCGCAGGTCGTCGTCTCCGTCCTCGCGTGCGACGCCGAGGGCCGGAAGTTCGAACTGGGCGCGGACGAGTGCGCGTTCGGCTACCGGACGTCGTGCTTCCGCGACGGCGAATTCCTGGTCCTGGAGGCCGGGCTCGAGTGCGCGCCCGGCGAAGCGGCCTCCCTGAAGGCCGAGATGGAGCGCCATCTCGCCCTGCGGCGCGAAAAGCAGCCGCTCGAGCTCCCGAACGCCGGTTCCCTCTTCAAGCGGCCGCAGGGCGACTTCGCCGGGCGCCTGGTCGAGGCGGCGGGCCTGAAGGGGTTCCGCGTCGGCGACGCGGCGATCTCCGAGAAGCACGCGAACTTCGCCGTCAACCTCGGGCACGCCACCGCGCGCGACGTCCGGCGCCTCGCGGACGAGGTGATCCGCCGCGTGCGCGAACGTTTCGGCGTCGAGCTCGAGACCGAGCAGATCTTCCTCTGAACGACGAAGCCCCGGCCGCGGGCCGGGGCGTTTTTCCATCGGCCGACGGCGCTCAGCGCCGGCGGGACTTCTGGCCCCAGTTGCCGACGCCCGTCATCCCGAAGCGGATTCCGAGGAAGGTCTCGTCCGGGGAGTCGTCGCCGTAGCGGAGGCCGCCTTCGAACGCCAGGTCCACGAGCGCGCCGCGGCGGCCGAGCGGGAACCCGCAGCCGAACGCGCCGGCGATCTCCTGCGTCCCGGGAGCCGCGAGATCCGCCCAGCGCACGCCGGCGCGGTAGCGGCTCTGGCGCCAGAACGACTCGTAGGTCCGGCCGGAGCCCTCGTAGCTCCAGCCCAGCGAGAAGCGGCGCGCGGTCTCCAGCTCGGTCGAGGTCCGCGCGGAGTAGGGCGTCGCGGGCTCGATCCAGCCGCCGGAGACGGTCCCCCAGGAGTCCTGGTGGAAGTCGAGGTTGAGCGACTGCGTGCGCGTGAGGCGCAGCGAGAGGGCCGCGCCCGCGCTCCAGGGCATCTTCTGGTTCCACGATTCCGACGAGGACTTGACCTCCTTCGGACGGTCGCTGGAGAACATCGGCGCGCTGTAGCCGAAGACGCCGAGGTTCTCCTGGACGATCGCGGTGCGCTCCAGCTTGCGCTTCACCTCGTAGGAGGAGCTCCACCAGGCGGAGAGGCTCAGCAGGCGGCCCATCCAGAAGAGGCTCGCGCCGGGGCGGCCGCCGGAGGTGCGGATCTTGTGCGTGTAGTCGAGCGAGGAGGAGGCGTCGACCGGGTCTTCTGCCGTCGGGTCGAGAGGAATCTCCATCTCCATCGTCTCGGCGCCCAGGTCCTGCCGCCAGGCGAGGCCGAGGGCCAGGCGCGGAACCCACGGAACGCGGAAACTCCACGCGGCCGTGAGTTCCTGGATTCCGCCCTTGACGGACCAGGAGCTTCCGCCCTCCTCGAAGTCGAGGTTCCGCGTGCTGCGCGGCCAGTAGAAGAGGCCGACGTGGCCGAGGAACCCGACCGGGACCGAGAAGCCGACGAGCCCGAGGTCGAACCCGTCCAGGGCTTCGCGCGCGCCGTGCCGTTCCGCGGCGGCCTCTTCGTAAGAGGCGCTCAGGAGGAAGGCGGTCTTGTCGTTGAACGCGCCGCGGGCTGCCGCGACCGGGGAGGCGGTCATGCGGTCCACGAGCGCCTCGCCGGCGCCGGCCATGCCGCCGCGGACGCCGTCCCAGGGTTCGCGGGCCTGCCCCGGACCGACGGCTTCGGTCGCGGAGGCGGCGAAGAGGGAGAAGAGGGCTCCGGAGAGGAGAAGGAGGGCGAGGGCCTTTTTCATCGGTCGCCCCCTTCCACCGGACGGACGACGTGGACCTCGATCCGCCACTTGAGCGCGGAGGGGTCGCCGAAGTCCACGCGGTCGAGCGAGACGCCGCGCAGCTGGTTGGAGCCGAGGTAGTTCGTACTGGGATCGACGATGCGGCGGCCGAGGCAGAGGGCCACGTGGACGTCGCCGGCGCTTCCGGCCCGGAGGGCGCGGCGGACCGCCTCCGTGATCTCGACGCTCGTCGTGTCGGAGTTCGAGCCGGCGTGGAGCCAGTTGCCGGGGAAGGCCGTGCTGTCGGCGAAGTCGCCGGTCTGGAGCTCCTCGAAGCTGTAGCGCTTTTCGGCGGCGCCGGGTTCGAGCGTCGTCCAGGCGGTCAGCGGGACCGCGCCCCAGTCCCCTTCGAGCGAAACCGTCGGGGAGGCGACCAGCTGCAGGCGGGCGCGGACCACGTACGCGCGCAGCGATTCGAACTCGGAACGCGGGACGGAGTCGAGCATGCTCTCGACCGGGAGCGCGACGACCAGCGACTCCGAGACGCCGGCGCGCAGCAGGAGCGAGGTCGGGTCGTCGCCCAGGACGCGGCCCGCGCTGCGGTTCGGGAAGCGGACGGCCCAGTCGCCGACGTTCAGGCGGGGCGCCCACTCCGCCTTGCTCGTGTCCATGTAGGGCGAAACCACGCGGGTCGGCGCGTCGGCGGACTCCACGCGCAGCACGAGGAAGCGGTACTTCTCGTCGGCCTTGGCGAGCACGGATTCCGAAACCTCCCTGGGGAGCGGGATCCTCCAGGCGAGGCGCTTCTTCGCGTCGCGGACGGTCTTGCCCTCCGCCTCGACCGGCGCGGGGAACTCCGCCTCGCCGAGTTCGCGGACGAAGACCGAGTCGCGGCGGCGCAGGCTGTCGGCGGCCTTCGGAATCGCGCGTCCGACCAGGCGCCACGAAAGCCCGAACTTCCGGGTCGCGCCGGTCTTGAGGGTCGTGTCCTTGTGGATCGCGGAGATCAGCGCCGTGTCGAGCGGAAGCTCCAGCGAGAGCTGCAGCGAGTCGGGGTCGTCGAGGCCCATGAAGAGCGGGCCCGTCTTCTTGGAGGAGAGGCGGACCGTGTCGGTGACGTCGAAGAGGAGGTAGGCGACGTGCTCCGCGTCGCCGTCCGTCCCGATCGCCATGTCGCGCAGCCAGTAGTTGCGGTAGGGGCTCGTGTAGCTCGTCCAGGAGAAGTCGAGCACCGAGTGGAGGACGACGGTGTCCTTGACGCGGGAGATCAGTCCGTCCGCGCCGGTCCCCTCGACCGCGAAGACCGAGACCTCCAGGGAGTCGGAGAGGTCTCCGGAGACCTTCGATGCGACGACGTCGCCGCTTCCGGAGAAGAGGCAGCTGCAGAGCAGCGCGGGAAGGAGCGCGATTCCGGCGATCCGGAGGAGCCTCCGGCCGAAATGGACTCTAGGGGACATGCGCGCGACCTCCGGTGGCGGGCTTGGAAACGGAACCAATGTAGAAATTAGAAATGCTATCTTTGGCCGACCATTCCGGACAACTTTTCGGAGCGACCAAATGAGCCTGAGCGCCTGTTTCCGCAACATCAACGGCACCGACACCTACCCCCTCGACCAGGTGGTCTACCGCTCCGCCGTCGACGGCAGCCTGCTCGAGGTCGTGCACGACTACGACGCCCTCCGCGCGCTCCGTTCGCCCGAAGAGTGGAAGAAGCTCTTCGCCGAACGCAAGGGCTCGGTCCATTCGCCGTGGGACTCCGGCATCTGGGGCAAGAAGGAGCTCGTCCTCCCCGGGATCGAGGAGAGGAACATCGTCTCGCTGGGCGAAGGGTGGACCCAGCTCTTCGACGCCGCCCCGCTCGCGAAGGAGCTCGGGCTGAAGGAACTCCGCGTCAAGCTCTGCGGCAACTCGCACTCCGGCTCGTTCAAGGACCTCGGCATGACCGTCC
>JAGCEZ010000026.1 GCA_017650365.1 Fibrobacterales bacterium
GAGGAGCGGAGGAGGACGCGCGCCTCCGAGAGCCGGAGAAGCGACTCCGCGCTCCCCGGCGCCGGCGACGCCGGCGCCGAAAGCGCCAGCCACGCGGCGAGCGCGGCGGCGCGGAGCGCGGTTCCCTTCGGGCTAGGCATCGAGCTTGTACCCCGCGCCGCGGATGGAGAGGATGAGCTTCGGCTCGGAGGGGTTGTCCTCCAGCTTCTGGCGCAGCTTCACGATGTGGTTGTCCACCGTGCGCGTGGTGGGGAACGCGTCCGGGTCGCAGCGCCAGACGTTCTCGAGCAGGTCCTCGCGCAGCACCACCTCGCCCCTGCGCGAGACGAAGTACTTCATGATCTGGAACTCGCGCGAGCTCAGCTGCAGCTCCTCGTCGCCCTTCTTCGCGACGTAGCGCTTGAAGTCCAGGAAGACGTCGCCGCGGCGGAAGACCTCCTCGGGCGCCTGCGCGCGGGCCTCGGCCTGGCGGCGCAGCGCGGACTTCGCGCGGGCCAGCAGCTCCAGGATCGAGAAGGGCTTGGTGACGTAGTCGTCCGCGCCGATCTCCAGGCCCGCGACCTTGCTCGACTCGTCGGTCTTCGCGGTGAGGATGATCACGTAGGTGCCGGGCCGCGAGCGCCGGACGCTGCGGCAGATCTCGAACCCGTTCTTCTTCGGGAGCATCAGGTCGAGCAGCACGAGGTCGGGCCCGAACTCGTCCACCTTGGCCAGCGCCTCCTCGCCGTCGCGCGCGACCTCGACGTCGTAGCCCTCGAGCTCGAAGTTGTCCTTCAGCCCGACGAGGATGCTCTCTTCGTCGTCGACGATCAGAACCTTAGCCATTTTCCGCACTCCTGAAGACGATGGTGAAAACCGTGCCCCTGCCCGGGACGCTGTGCAGCGAAAGGTGGGCCTTGTGCAGCTCCACGCTCTCCTTGACGATCGCGAGCCCGAGCCCGCTGCCCGCCGCGCTCCGCGTCATCTCGTCGCCCACGCGGTAGAAGGCGTCGAATATCTTCCCCTGCTCCTCCGCGGGGATTCCGATCCCGGTGTCCGAGACCACGAACGTCGGCGAGCCCGCGCGCGTCTCCGCGGAGACCTCCACCGAGCCGCCCGGGAGCGTGTACTTGATCGCGTTGTCGACCAGGTTCCCGACGAGGCTGTCGATCGAGCGCCGGTCGCCGAAGATCTTCACCCCGCCCGTCGAGGAGTAGTTGAGCGAGACGTTCTTCCCGACGGCGATGGGGAGCAGGCGCTCCACCGCCTCTTTGCACCGCTCGGCGAGGTCGAGCTCCTCCATCTCGCCGCCGGCGATGCCGCGCTCCAGGCGGTTGTAGCAGAGCACCGCCTCCACCAGCTGCTCCAGGCGGATGCTCTCGCGCTGGATGCGCTGCGCGTATTCGAGCGCCTTCTCCGGCGACTTGGCGCGCCCCGAGACGAGCGTGTCGGCGAACATCCGGATCGAGGTGAGCGGCGTCTTGAGCTCGTGCGAGACGGCGTTGAGGAAGTTCGACTTCATCAGCAGCAGGCGGCTGTCGCTGCGGATCGAGCGCAGCACCGCGAAGAGGGCGACGAAGAGCGTGAGGAGCGCGCAGAAGAGCAGGCAGCACTGGACGACGGCCACGCGCCGCGCGTCGGCCCGCAGCGCCTTCGCGGAGGGCATGTGGGTGAGCAGCATCGAGACGGGCGCGGTCCCGGGCTCGAAGACGGTCTCCAGCGCGGACCGCCCCTCGGCGGCGCCGCCGGAGCGCAGGATCCACGAATCGCCCGCGCGCAGCGACATCCGGGCGTTGCGCCAGGCGGCGCGCCGCGGCTCGAGGTTCCCGAGGAACGCGTCGAAGAAGGGCCCGCGGTCGAAGACCGCGACGATCTGCGTCTGCCCGCGCTCGGCGATCAGGAGCACGTGCTCCGGCAGGACGGCGAAGGTCCGCTTCGGGTCGCGCAGCCGCTCGCCGATCAGGTCCGCGACGTCGCGCGCGAGGAGGTTCGCGACGAGCGCGTGGCCCGCCTGGATCCGCAGGAGGGAGTCCTGCTCCAGGATCCGCGCGGCGGCCTCGCCGCGCCTTCCTTCGAAGATCCCGCGCTCCTGGAGCGCGAAGCGCGCGGCGGCGCCCGGTCCGGGCGAGAAGACCGGGTGGAAGAGCAGGCGCATCGCCTCGTCGTGGTGCGCCGCGAGGAGGGCGTCGGACGCGGAGCCGCGCGCGAGCTCGCGTTCGCGCCGCAGGAGCTGCGCCAGCTCGAACTCCACCGTCTTCGCCTGCGGAAGCGGCGCGGCGGGGAGCGCGGGGTGGATCCTCCTCCAGTTCCGGAAGAGGACCGCGCCCTGGAGGCCGGGAAGGCTGGACTGCGAGGGAAGCCGGGTCGTGGGCCAGAGGCCCTGCCTGTCCCCGGCCATGGGCAGCATCGCGCCGAGCTGCTCGCCGTAGCGCAGCGTCCGCTCGGCCATCTCCGCGCTCCAGGAGCGGACCAGCTCGGCCTGCTCCTCGTGGCGCTCCTCGATCTCCTGCTGCATCCGGCGTTCGCCGTCGATGGCGTGCAGATAGGTGGTCCGGGCGCTGACCAGGCCGAGGATGAGCGTGGACGCGGTCAGGATCGGGACGGCGACCCGCACGAACCGGTGCGTCCGTCCGCTCTGATGTCGCTTGCGGTTCTCCACGTTCCGAAACTACAAATCGGCGCCCCGCGGCGCCGGCCGGGCTAGGGCCTGGAGGAGGCCGGAACGGAGTTCGCGCGCCAAGTCACGGAGACCTTGTCCTTGAGCTGGGGCATGCGCGACGCGAGGGTCATGTTCCGGACGAGGACCGTGGCGGAGTTGGAGTCGGCGTAGACCACCATCCCCGTGCCGAGGAGGCGGGGCGGCAGCCCCTTGGTCTTTTCGTAGCCGCTCTCCCAGATGGCGACGGCGTTCCCGGGGACGAACCCGCGGTCGGCTCCGCGGCCGATCGAGATCCAGCCGTAGTTGCGGGTCACCAGCCCTTCCTTGTAGACGTGGACGATCTCCGCCATGTCCTTGCGCTTGGCCGAGGGGACCGCCGTGAAGCTCTTCACCTGGAGGAACGCGGGCATCTCCGCGGGCTTCGCGCGGCACTTCACCGGGTCGATGCCCTGGTAGGAGGCGAGGATCCTGATGCGCGACTTGTGGTCGGCGGCGTAGAGCACTTCGGCGTGGGCCGCGATCTGGTAGGGCGCGAAGACCCTGGCGGAGTCGCCGTGCGGGACCGAGACGGTCTCGTCGGTCATGCGGAAGATCTCGAGCAGGTCGCCGACCTTCACGCCCTCCTTCGACCCGGCGTCGAGCACGGCGAGGTCGCCGCTCTTGAGCGAAAGGCCGCGGGGGGTGTCCTCGAAGTCGAAGAACCACTCCTTCTTGAACGTGCGCTTCGTGTTGTACGGAACGACGAGGCGGGGCGCGGTGGACTGCAGGTAGCGGTTCAGGTGGCGCGGAATCGTGTCGCCGGCGCCGCCGATGTAGAACTTGTCGGAGCTCTTCGCGGCCGGCTTCTCCTTGCCGTCGCGCAGCTTGCCGAGCCGGTTGTTGAAGTCGTCGCCGGCGTTCGAGGGCCCCTTGGAGGGCTTGACCAGCTTCGCGGTGTTCGAGTCGGCCTCGTAGGGGCGCGAACCGAGCGCGCCGAGGCTGTCCACGGCCCGTTCCTTCTCGCCGGGCAGGCGGATCGAGTCGCCCGGGTAGATCAGGTGCGGGTTGACGATGTGGGGGTTCACCTCCCAGATGTCGGGCCAGCGGAACGGATCCTGCAGATGCTCGTCGCTGATGTCCCACAGGGTGTCGCCGTCCTGGACGATGTAGGCGACCGCCGTCAGGGCGCTCAGCAGAAGAGCCGCGCAAAGAGTAGTCGAACGCTTCATATCGCCTATAATAGCTTATTCGGCGCCCGCCAACAAGCGATTTTTTGCGCAACCCCTTGAAAAATCGGGAGTTATGGAGGCTATTCCTGGCGGAAACGCACCGTTCCCGCGCCTGGCTCCGCGTTCCCGCTCCGGGCGGGGCGTCCGGGGCGTTCCGGACGGGGTCTTCCGGGAGCCGCGCCGCGCGCGTTCCGGGCGAAAGGCCTCTTCGCGGCCGGCTTTCCGCCCAGCAGTCCGTCGTTGTCGCGGCGGAACAGGGCGAGGATCTCCAGGCCGGGGCCGCCGGGACGCGTGTCGTAGGCGCGGGCCTTGTGGAGCATGTAGCCGTGGGCGCGCCAGCGGTGGAGCTCCTCGGCCAGCTGGTGGAGGTTTCCGTAGATCCGGGCGACCTTGTCCACCGACATCGCCTCGCAGATCTGCGGAACGCCGGGCGGGGTCTGCATGCCGGGGAGGTCGAGGACGACCTTGCGGTGCCCTTCGAGCCGTTCGAGGATCCGCGCGAGGGCGTTCGAGTTCAGTTCGGACTGCACGAACGCGGGCGGCTGGACTTTCAGGCGCGCGGCGTTGAGGCGCAGGGCCTCGCGGACGCCGGCCTTGCGGTCGAGCGCGACGACCGGAACCCCCTTCCGGGCCGCCTCCAGCGCGAAGACGCCCGAGCCCGAGCAGAGGTCGGCCACGGCGTCGCCCTTGCGCAGCTGCAGAAGCCGGCAGCACTCCTTCGCCATTTCGGGCCAGAGCGTCCGGTGCGGGCGCGCGCCTTCGAGCGGGTGGAGGAGCAGCGGGACGGGCCAGTCGCCGAAGGGGATCTCGATCCGGTTCGGGCCGGAGAGCTCGCGCAGCTCCGCGTTCGGCGGGACGTTCCCCAGCGCGGCGGGGACGGTCTGGCGGAGGAGCAGGGAGTGGACGCCGACGACGCTTTCGAGCTCGCGCCCGGCCCACTCCGCGAACTTCTTCGTCTCCGAGACGATGGCGGCGCTGGCGCGGTGCAGCTGGAGGATCAGGAGGAACCTCTCCCCGACGGAGCGGACGTGGACGGCGACCAGCGCGGCGCGCAGCGCGGCGAGGTGCGGACGGCGCAGATGCTCCTGCAGCGCGCGGTAGAGCTCGCGGTGGCGGGGGGAGAGCTCCAGCTCGCCGCTCTTCTCGTAGTCCCTGCTGATCGCCTTGAGGACGTATTTCCCGAAGTGGTCCTGAGCGGTGGAGTAGGACTCCCCGTAGCCGCCGTCGAGCGGATCCTCGACGGAGACGAGCGCGGAGAAGGCCCCGCGCGGGAGCTTCGCCTCGGCCCAGGCGTTCCTGTACCAGGCCGCCTTCTCCTCGGCGGTTCCGGCCGGAGCCGCGAACCTGCGGTGCGCGGGCACGGGCGCGGTGACGACGACCCCCTCCTTGCGCAGGAGCTCCGCGCGGTCGCGGGGGTGCATGACGTTCCGCTTTTCGATCCTGGGCGCGCCGCGCCGGACGGGGCGTTCGCGCCGGGGTTCGCGGGGCTCGGAGTCGCGGGAATTTCGTTTGGCGAAGCGGTTCATTTGGGCGCAAAGATAGGAAGATGCGCGAAACCGCCGCGCCGCCCGGGAATCAGGGCCGGAGCCGCCAGAGCGCTTCGACGGGCGGCGCGCGGAGCGCGTTCCCGCTCTCGGTCCCGACGCCCAGCCCGCCGAACCTCCCGAACCGGACGAGGAGGAGAAGCCCCAGCCGCGCGGGCGGTCCCTCCGCCTCCAGTTCCAGCGCGATCCGCTCCCGGAGGTCGAACGTCTCCGCGACGTGGAGCAGGACGCCGAGCCGGTCGGAGCCCAGGAGCTCCAGGCGGCTCTTCCAGAACCCGGTCCGCGCCGTCAGCGAGAGCCGCCATTCCGGCGATTCGTCCGGCGGGAGGAGCGCGGACGCGGAGAACTCGCCGCGCGGGCGGACGGGCCGGCGCCCCGCCTTCTTCCCGCGCGTCCCCGTTCCGGCGCCTCCTCCGGAATCGCCGTCCTCTTCGTCCGGGGCGCCGAACGCGACCGCCAGAAGCGCGCCGGGCGAGAACTCCGTCTCCGCGAAAAGGACCTTCCCGCGCCCGTCCTCCGCGCGCCGGTCGCACCACCGCCCGCCCGCGCCGAGGCTCCAGCCGCGCCACCGCGCCGCGCCGAGCGCCTCTCCCGTCCGCTCGCTCCACTCCGGGCCGTCCCTTCCGGGAAGCGAGAGGAGCGAGCCCCCGGCGCGCAGTTCCCAGCGCTCCTCGCGGCGCAGCGCGAACCC
>JAGCEZ010000027.1 GCA_017650365.1 Fibrobacterales bacterium
CATACCCGTTCCCATCCCGAACACGGCAGTCAAGCCCGCCCACGCCGATGGTACTGGAGCTCCGGCTCCGGGAGAGTAGGTAGCCTCCGGAATCCCCTTCAAGGCTCCCCTCCGCTCGCGCGCAGGGGAGCCTTCCTTTTTCCAGGGAGCGTCGCCATGAAACGCATTCTCGTCATCAGCACCAGCCCCCGCGCGCGGGGGAATTCCGAAACGCTCGCCGACGCCTTCGCCGCGGGCGCGAAGGAGGCCGGCCACAAGGTGAAGAAGATCTCGCTGCGCGGCAGGAAGATCGCCTTCTGCACCGGGTGCCAGAGCTGCCACAAGCTCGGGCATTGCGTCCTGGAGGACGACGCGAACGCGATCGTGGCGGAGATGGCCAAGTCGGACGTGATCGTCTGGGCGACGCCGATCTACTACTACGCGGTCTCGGGGCAGATGAAGACGATGATCGACCGCGCGAACTCGCTCTACGGAACGGACAACGCCATGCGCGAGACCTATCTGATCGCCAGCGCGGCCGACGACGACCCCAAGGCGGTCGACGGCGCGGTCAAGACGCTCGAAGGGTGGGTCGCGTGCCACGAGAAGGTCAAGTTGAAGGGCGTGCTCCGCGGAGTCGGCCTCGACGCCCGGGGCGCCGCGAAGAACGCGCCCAGGCTGCTCGAAAAGGCGCGGCAAATGGGCCTGAAGGCGTAGCGAAGCGCGGACCGCGCCTCTTTTCGTCCGTACAAATTTGTTTTCCGAAGGGCGATTCCCGCGCGAAATCGCGGAGAACCCCCTTTCTTGCCTATTCCGCGCCGCGGATTCCCGCGCGGCAAATGCTAGTATGGGTGCGTCCGGGGCCGAGTCGGCCCGTGTCCACGGTCGTTTCGGGATGAATCAAGCTCTTGGAGGCACGATGAAAACCGTTTCCGGAACGACGACGTTTCTTTTCTCCCTTCTGGCCGCGACCGCGCTCGCTTCCGCGACGACGCTCGGACCCGGCTCCTACCGCGACGGGCTGCCGTCGGCCGCTTCCGGTCCCGCGACCTCGCCGCGCGTGACGTCCGACTTCGTCGGACACCCGAACACGAACGACTGGTCGAGCTCGGCTGTCTTTTCCACCGACCCCGCGACGAAGTTCTCCTTCGCGATGTTCGCCTATCCGCTCCTCTTCAAGACGGACGAGGCCGGGCTCTCCCTGGGCTACGAGACGGGCATCGGCACGCACGCCACGGGCTACATCTGGGGCCAGGGCAAGCAGCTGACCGTCGGCATGTCGGGGATGAGCGCGCAGGACGTCAAGCTGGCCGACGCCGGCGACTGGACGACGAAGCTGCGCTTCGAACGCGACGGGAAGAGGCTCGACGCGACGATCGGCCACGGACTGCCGTTCGTCTACTGCCGCTTCTCCGGCGGAACGCCGACCGTGACCGCGACGAGCGATCCTGTCGTCTGGCGCACCGACAACAACGTTCTGGGGATCCGCGTCGGCGCGTTCAACTACGGGCTCTTCGCGCCGACGGGCGCGTCGTGGACCGTGAACGGCTCGACGATCGCGCTGAACGCCCCGGGCAAGGACTACTTCTCCGTCGCGATCCTCCCCGACGGCGAGACGGCGACGCTGGATCGGTTCAAGGCCTCCGCGTTCCGCTTCGTGACCGGCTCGCGGGTCGCGTGGAGCCTGGAGAATGCGACCGTCGCGGCGACCTATTCGCTGATCACCGAGGAACTGGAGCCCTCGCAGGGCGAAGTGCCGCAGACGCTGCTCCGCCACCAGTACCTGCTGCTCGACGGGAACCGCGCGCTGCGCGACAACGCCTTCGTTTCGCCGCGCGGTGAGCTGAAGCTGCTCTTCGCGAACGCCTTCACGACCAAGGGCAAGTTCGACGGCATCGTCCCGAGCTTCCCCGTGGCCGCGCTGGACGAGACCGCGCGGGCGCGGCTGACGGCGCAGCTCGAGGCCGACTACGCCGCCTATTCCGGAACGCACTTCACCGCCTACGACACCTACTACCATGGCAAGGAGCTGGGCAAGCTGGCGGCGCTGGTGCGCCTGGCGCACGACCTCGGCAAGGACGCGATCGCGAACGGGATCCTCGGCTGGCTGAAGGAGAACCTTGAGGACTGGTTCACCTATTCCGGCGATTCGGACGGCGCCTACTTCGCCTACGACCCCGTCTGGCACCAGCTCGTCGGCGTGCCGGCGTCGTTCAACAGCAACGACCAGATCAACGACCACCACTTCCACTACGGCTATTTCATCCAGGCCGCCGCGGTCGTGGCGCAGTTCGACAAGGAGTGGGGGCTGCGCTGGAAGCCGATGGTGGAGCTGCTGATCCGCGACGCGAACAACCCCGACGCCTCCGACGCGCTCTTCCCGCACCTGCGCAACTTCGACCCCTACGTCGGCCACAGCTGGGCCTCGGGCCACGCGAACTTCGGCGACGGCAACAACCAGGAGTCGGTGAGCGAAGGGCTGAACTTCGACGCGGGCGTCTTCCTCTGGGGCGCGGCGACGGGCGACGCCAAGATGCGAGATCTCGGAGCGTACCTTTTCCACACCGAGCGGATGGCCGCCGAGCAGTACTGGTTCGACATGGACGACGCCGTCTTTCCCGCGGACTTGGAGCTGACCAGCACGAGCCTGATCTGGGGCGGGAAGAGCGACTACGCCACGTGGTTCAGCGGCGAGCCGGAGATGATCCAGGGCATCATCTTCCTGCCGGTGCACTGGCACTCGCTCTCGCTCGGGCGGCGTCCGGACTACTGCCGCCGCAACTACCAGAACCTCGTGTCGCGCAACGGCGGCAAGGAGACGGTCTGGCGCGACGTCATCTGGCAGTACCGCGCCTTCTTCGAACCGTCCACGGCGCTGCAGGAGTGGACGGAGAACGGCTCCTACGACGTGGAGCAGGGCGAGACGAAGACCAAGACGCTGGCCTGGCTGCTTTCGCTGGACGCGTTCGGCACGCTCGACACGACGCTGCAGGCCACGGACCCCACGGCGATCGTCTTCGCGAAGAACGGCGCGCGCCGCTACGTGGCGTGGAACCCCACGGACGCGGACCGCAACGTCGTCTTCTCGAACGGCAAGGGGATGGTCGTTCCGGCCGGCGAACTGCTCTCGCTCTCCGAACCGGAAATGCGCGACGACCTCGTCTCGGTCGCGAAGCGCGCGAGTCCCGCCGGCGCGTTCCGCGCGACGGCGCTCGGCGACCGTTCGCTGCTGGTCTCCGCGCCTTCCGCCGGGCGCCTCGAAATCCGCGACGCCTCCGGCCGCGCGCTGCTGCGCCGCGACCTCTCCGAAGGGACGCACCGGATCTCGCGCGGGGAGATCGGAGGCGCCGAAGGCGCGCTGCTCGTGCGCTGGAAGGGCGCCGACGGCCGCGTCTGGAGCGGCGGCGCGAGATAGGGAGGCGCCGCGCGCGCCGAAAGCGAAAAGGCGGCCGCCGGGCCGCCTTTTCCGTCCGATCCTCTCCGCCTACTTGACGAAGAGCATCTCCTGGTAGGAGGGAAGCGGCCAGACGTCGTCGGGGATCTCGCGTTCCATCCGGTCCACGGCGTCGCGGAGCCTGTTCATGGAGAGCAGGAGCGCGCGGCGCGAGGCCAGGGCCTTGCGCAGGTCCTTCTCCGCGGGCTTCGCGAGGGCCTCTTCGATCTTCGCGACGATCTTCTGCGATTCCGAAACCAGCTTCGCGAGCTTCTTCACCGGGCTCTTGTCCATTTTGGCGCCGGCGAGTTCGGCGCGCGCGAGTTCGCCCGAGAGCTCTCCCGCCCAGCGGACGGCCGCGGGGTAGATGGAGCCCTTGTACATCTGCACGCAGAGCTTGGCCTCGACGTCGATCGTCTTGACGTACTGTTCGCCGTAGATCTCGAAGCGGCTTTCGAGCTCCACCTTGGAGAGCACGCGGTGGCGCGCGTAGAGCTCCGCCACGTCGCGGTCGCAGAGCGCGGGCAGCGCCTCCACGCAGGTGGGGAGGTTGGGGAGCTTCCGCCGGGCGGCATCGTCGAGCCACGCCTTGGAGTAGCCGTCGCCGTTGAAGACGATGTCGCCGTGCTTCTCGAGGATCCCGGCGATGACCTTCTGGATGGCGGCGTTGAGGTCGCGCTTGCCGGACTTCAGCTCCGCTTCGAGGCGGTCGGCGACGAAGTCGAGCGAGTCGGCCATGATGGTGTTGAGCGCGGTGATCGGGCTGGCCACGGACTGCGCGGAGCCCACGGCGCGGAACTCGAACCGGCTGCCGGTGAAGGCGAACGGGCTGGTGCGGTTGCGGTCGCCGGCGTCGCGCGGGAGCACGGGGAGCGAGTCCACGCCGATGTCGAGCTTGGTCGCCTTCTTGGAGCCGGTGGCGCCGCCCCTGCGGATCTGGTCGAAGACGTCCGCCAGCTGGTCGCCTAGGAAGACGGACATGACGGCGGGAGGCGCCTCGTTCGCGCCGAGGCGGTGGTCGTTGCCCGCGGTGGCGACCATGGCGCGGAGCACCTTGCCGTAGAGGTGCACGCCGCGGATCACGGCCGCGCAGAAGACGAGGAACTGCGCGTTGGCGTGCGGCGTGTCGCCCGGGTCGAGGAGGTTGCCCTGCGTGGCGTTGCCGATGGACCAGTTGACGTGCTTGCCCGAGCCGTTGACGCCCGCGAAGGGCTTTTCGTGCAGCAGGCAGGCGAAGCCGTGCTTGCGCGCGACCTCCTTGAGGATGGTCATCACCAGCTGCTGGTGGTCGGTGGCGACGTTGGAGGTCTCGTGCATCGGCGCGAGCTCGAACTGGCCGGGCGCGACCTCGTTGTGGCGGGTCTTGATCGGCACGCCGAGCTTGAAGAGGCGCTGCTCCACCTCCTGCATGAAGACCTGGACGCGCGCGGGGATCGCGCCGAAGTAGTGGTCGTCGAACTGCTGGCCCTTGGCGGGGGGCGCGCCGAAGAGCGTGCGCCCGGCGAGCATCAGGTCGGGGCGCGCGAGGTAGAAGCCGCGGTCGACGAGGAAGTACTCCTGTTCGGCGCCGCAGCTGCTGGCGATGGGGGCGATCTCCTTGTGGCCGAAGAGCTTCAGCACGCGGCGCGCGGCGCGGTCGAGCGCGGCGGTGGAGCGGAGGACGGGCGTCTTCTTGTCGAGCGCCTCGCCGGTCCACGAGACGAACGCCGTGGGGATGCACAGCGTGTTGCCGTTGGCGGTCTCCTTGATGTAGGCCGGGCTGGAGCAGTCCCAGGCGGTGTAGCCGCGCGCCTCGAACGTGGAGCGCAGGCCGCCGTTGGGGAAGCTGGATGCGTCGGGCTCGCTCTGCGTGAGCTCCTTGCCGGAGAACTTCGCGATGACGCCGCCCTTCTTGTCGGGGCAGAAGAAGGAGTCGTGCTTTTCGGCGGTGGCGCCGGTGAGCGGATAGAAGACATGCGCGTAGTGGGTCGCGCCGCGGCCGATCGCCCAGTCCTTCATGGCGTTGGCCACGACGGCCGCCGCGTTGGGGTCGAGCAGGGCCCCCGTCTCGATGGTGTCCTTCAGGGAGAGGTAGATCTCCTTGGGGAGCTGCTCCTTCATCTTGGGGAGCGTGAAGACGTTTTCGCCGTAGATCTCGGAAACGGGGCGCGGAGGCTGGATTTCGACGTTCCGGCCGCGGGTGATCTCTTCGATGGCCTTGAAACGCAGGTCGTTGCCGCTCATGGTTCGCTCCGTCCGGGTTTTCCGGCGACCGCCGGATTCTGTTTCCAAAGGTAGAAAATTGGCCGAATCCGGCTTTTCGCCGCTTTTTCCGGCCGCGGGGCCCGATCCGAGAATAGATTGGAGGCATGAGCTACGAACCCGCGACCGACCGATACGAAAAGATCCCCTTCCGCCGCTGCGGGCGGAGCGGGGTCCTCCTTCCCGAAATCAGCCTGGGCCTCTGGCACAACTTCGGAGGCGTGGACGATCCCGAGACCGCCCGCGAGATCATCCTCGGCGCCTTCGACCGGGGGATCTGCCACTTCGACCTGGCCAACAACTACGGTCCGCCCTACGGCTCGGCCGAGCTGACCTTCGGGCGCGCGCTGAAGACCGACCTCAAGCCGTTCCGCGACGAGCTCTTCATTTCGACCAAGGCGGGCTGGGACATGTGGCCCGGGCCCTACGGCGACCTGGGCTCGCGCAAGTACCTGCTGGCCAGCCTCGACCAGTCGCTCAAGCGGATGGGGCTGGAGTACGTGGACGTCTTCTACCACCACCGCCCCGACCCCGACACGCCGATGGAGGAATCGCTCGGCGCGCTGGCGACCGCCGTGAAGCAGGGCAAGGCGCTCTACGCCGGCATCTCCTCGTACGACGGCGAGCAGACCGCGCGCGCGGTCGAGATCATGCGCGGACTGGGCGTGCCGCTCCTGGTGAACCAGGTGCCGTACAACCTGCTGAACCGCCGCGTCGAGACGGACCTCGCGCCCGTGCTGGAGCGCGAAGGGGTGGGCTGCACCGTCTTCTCGCCGCTGGCGCAGGGGATTCTCACCGGGAAGTACCTGGACGGGATTCCGGAAGGGTCGCGCTGCGCCCGTCCTGACGGCTTCCTCAAGAAGGAGTGGGTGACCGACGAGGACCGCGTCCGCGTGCGCGCCCTCAAGAAGATCGCCGACCGCCGCGGGGAGCCGCTGGCGCAGCTCGCGCTGAACTGGATCCTCTCGCACAAGTGGGTGAGCTCGATCCTCGTCGGCGCGCGGTCGCTGGAACAGCTGGACCAGAACCTCGCCGCGCTGGTGCGCCCGCGCCTGACGGACGCGGAGCTCGCCGAAATCGACGCGGCCGTCGGAAAGGCGTCCTAGGAGGAGGCGATGAAGGATCCGGATCTTTCGTCGGGGATGAAGGGTTTCATCGACCGGCACGAGAAGTGGGTCGACGAGCGGATCGCGGGCGGCGAGCTGTGGGAGACGTGGCGCGACGTCCATCTGGCGCGGCTGGCCGACCTGCGGCACGAGCGGGGGATCCACCTGGTCGTCACGTTCGGGATGATCATCGTCGCCTTCATCGTCTTCGCGATCTGGCTGAACGAGCCCACGGGGCCGATCTCCGCGCTGCTGGTCCTGATGTTCACGATGGTCGGCGCCTACCTCAAGCACTACTGGCTGCTCGAGAACAGCGCGCAGCGCTGGATGCGCCTCGCGGAGCGGATGGAACGCGACGAGTATTCGCGGAAGTAGGGCGCTCCCGGTCGCCGCTCCCTAGATCTTCACCGCCACGCCGGCGACGGCGCGGAAGCGGTCTTCGGGGCCGTCGGGCACGAGCGGTTCGTCGTCGGAGAGCGGGTTCAGGAGCGAGAGCCAGAGCCGGACGCGGCCGTCGAAGAAGCTCTGGCGGATTTCGGCGTTGAGCTCCGCGCGGTCCGGTTCGCGCCACTCTTCGGGCGAGCGCTGGCGGATCGTCGCGCCCGACGTCCAGAGCAGCGCGGCGCGGATTTCGAGGTCCGAGGGGAACTTCCAGGAGTGGCGCAGCGCGAGACGCCATTCCGCGGGGACGAGTTCCATCTTCCCCCACGGTCCGGCGAGCGCGTCTTCGCGCAGCGCCTCGAACTGCCAGAGCCTGCACGGGCAGAGCGAGAAGTCGACGACGAGCCTGTCCTGCATTCCCCAGAGCGCGCCTTCCGCCGTGGCTTCGCGGCCCGTGCGGATCCAGCGCCGCTCGCTCCAGGTCCAGCTTTCGCTCCGGAACGCGGGGAGGTCGACGCCCGCCCAGGGCGTCGCGGAGAGCGAGACGCGGAAGGGGCCGAGCGGCGCGGAGTCCCAGGCGAGGCGCAGGCCGTAGTGCTGCCACGTGGAGACGTGCGCGAGGTCGGCGAGGGTGTCGCTCCGGTCGCCGGTCGCGAATTCGCGCCACCGTTCGAGCGGGGAGCGGACGTTGGAGAGCCGCAGGAAGAGCGCTTCGGAGAGGCGGTGCCCGCCGATCCGCTGCGCGAAGGCCAGCGTGTCGGAGGCGCCCCAGAACCCGTTCCCGACCCAGTGCGAACCGGAGAAGACGAAGCCGGGGAGAAGTCCGATTTCGTGGTCGAGCCCGGCGAGCAGGACGTTTTCGTCCGCGGGCCGCAGCGGGAACTCCTCCGACGCGCGCGTGTTCCGGAAGCGGATCCACGGGCGGACGGGGCCCAGGCGCCGCGCGACGGCGAACTCCGCGATTTCGAAGTTCTCGCCGTCGATCGCCGTGTCGAGCGCGAAGATCTCGCCGCGGAAGAAGCGCGCGTCCGCGGACCAGCCCGCGAACTCCGCGGAGCCGGAGAGGGCGTCGACGAGGAGCGGGATCTCGCGGCGCGTTCCGGGCGAGAGCGGCCACCACCAGGCGCTGCGTCCCTGGACGCCGGCGCGCAGTTGCGGGCCTTCCCAGCGCAGGCCGCCGCCGAAGTAGCTGAAGTCCGGGTAGTTCTCGCCGAACCAGGAGTGGAGGTCCTCGTAGGTTTCGCCCCAGCGGTTCGCCTCGACCACGCGGGCCTTGCGCGCCTGCGCGTATTTCGCGGACCAGTGGTCCACCTGCCGAAGGTCGCCCCAGAGCAGCGCGTTTCCGAACGGAATCGCGCCGAAGGCCTGCGTGGTCGGCGTGCGGTTCTCGATGCGGGCCGGACTCGAGACCTCCTGCCAGAGCTGGTCGCCGACTTCGTTCCCGACGAGGACGCCGGAGAGCGAGTCGCGCGGACCGGGCGCGAAGAGCTCGCGCCGCTCGCCGAGGAGCGAGGGAACCGGGCCGAGCGGCGCGAAGTCCAGTGTCGCGGACCAGGGCAGGAGCGCGCCCGCGGGGCGTTCGATCCAGTCCGAGGCGCTGGCGAAGCCGAACGCCCCGAGGCCCGCGGCGCGCCGGGCGGACCAGGGCGTCTCCGCGCGGAAGAAGTCGTCCGGGACGGGAGCGGCGCCCGGCGCGCCCCCGTTCCCTTCCGCCGCGAAGGCGCAGAAGGCGGAGAGGAGCGCGGGAAGCGCGCAGCGGCGGAGATCCTTCACCACAGCGCCGCCTCCGCGCTCGCGCCGAACGCCGCGAAATGGCTCGCCTTCTTCAGCGTCCAGGCGGTCTGCTGCTGGGCGTAGAGGCGGAAGCCCATCGTCCGCCAGCGCAGCGCCGGAGTCTCCAGCCGGAACCAGTGGCCGAAGTCGGATTCGTTGTCGTCGAGCAGCAGGCCCCCGACCGGCTCGGAGGCGCGGACGAAGAAGAAGGCGATCCCGCCGCCCAGCCGCGCGGGGTTCCTCCCGTCCGGGAACGGAAGCGGGAAGAGCAGGCCCGCGCTTCCCGTCGCGTGGTGCAGGAAGAGGTCGCTTCCGGAGATCCGGTCGCGCTGGTATCCCGCCAGCAGGACGAAGTCGATCCCCTCCCAGTATTTCATCCGTACGAAAATCGTGGCGACCGGTCCGGGCTCGAAGTCGTCCGAGAGGTTCCCGAGCGGAATCGCGACGCCGCCGTCCGCGCCGACGGAACCGTGGCCCAGCTGTCCGCCGCCGGAGTCCGAGGGACGCGCCGCGGCGCCCGCGCACAGCAGGGCGAGGAGGATCGCGGCGAGCGGAATCCGGCGGAGCATCGTCAGGGCAGAGGCGACCTGCGGACGAGCCGCGCCGCGAAGAAGCCGTCGAGCGAGCCGGGCGCGGGGACGATGCAGAGGCAGCGGTGGTGGACGTAGCGGTGCGGGATCCAGTCGCGCGGACCCTCCAGCTCCCACTCTGGGTGCGCGGAGAGGAACGCGTCGACCACGTCGTAGGTCTCCTCCGGCTCGGGCGAGCAGGTGGAGTAGAGGATCACGCCGTTTTCCCCCATCAGCGCGGAGGCGCTTTCGAGAAGGCGCTTCTGGAGGTCCGCGGTGCGGGCGATCGACGCGGGCGAGGCCTTCCAGAGCGCTTCGGGCCTGCGCCGCGCCACGCCGAGGTTGGAGCAGGGCGCGTCGAGCAGCAGGTGCGTGAAGGCGCCCTTGCGGAACGGGGGATTCAGCCCGTCGCCGACGACCAGGGGAAGTTTCCGTCCGTCATGCAGGACGAAGTTCCTCGCGCTCCGGAGCCGCGCGAAGTCGAGGTCCGCGGCGACGACCTCCACGCCCGGGCATTCGTCCAGGATCAGCGCGCTCTTCCCGCCCGGGGCCGCGCAGAGGTCGAGCAGGCGGTCGCCCGGGGAGAGGTGCAGCATCCTGACCAGAAGCCAGGCCGCCGGGTCCTGCACGGCCGCGAAGCCGCGTTCGAACAGCGGGTGCTTCAGGACGTCGCGCAGGGGGCCCTTCGCGGGCCAGTAGAGCCCGAACCGCTCCTCCGACAGGTCGAGCGGGAGCTCCGCCTTCGCGGCCTCGCGCTCCTCGGGCGTCCCGCGCAGGCGCACCCAGTGCGTCGGCTGCGCGTTGTCGGCCTTCAGGCGGAGGGCCATCGGCTTGAACCCGAGCTGCCCGTTCCACTTCTGCACCAGCCAGCCGGGGTGCGAGTAGCGGATCGCGAGGTTGCCCAGGCCGCCGTGCGCCGGGACTTCGAGCTTGCGGGCCGAGGCCTTGCGCAGCACGGCGTTGACGAAGCCGGCCACGTGCTCGTTCCCGCCGCGGCGCGCGACCTCCACCGAGGCGTCCACGACGGCGTGCGCGGGGACGCGGTCCATCCACCAGAGCTGGTAGAGCGCCTCGAGCAGCAGGACGAGCGTCCGCTCGTCGGGATCGCGCGAAACGAACCTGTCGAGGTTGAACTGCAGGAGCCGGACGTGGCGCAGCGTCCCGAGCGCGATTTCCAGCGCGAGCGCGCGGTCGCTCGGTCCGACGTCCGGGCGTTCCGCCGCGAGGCGGCGGTGCGTTTCGGCGACGAATCCTTCGCCGCGCTTCCAGGCCAGCAGCGCGTCGAGCGCGAGTTCGCGCGCGTCCGCCCCGACCACGTCGCGCGGCTTCAGCCGAGCTTCAGGTTCTCCTTGGTCCTCAGTCCGCACCAGAATTCCTTCGCGAGCATCTCGCGCTTGTCCTGCGGCTGGAGCCGCAGCAGTTCGATCCAGCGGTCGCCGCATTTCGCCCAGAGGCGCTTCCCGCCCTCGGTTCCGCGCAGGGTCCCGGGTTCGGCCCCGTCTTCCGGCCCGCCGTCGGAGAGCTTCGTCGCCCGGACGCGGAGGGTCTTCCCGTCGAACGCCGTCCAGGCGCCGGGCCAGGGCTGCAGTCCGCGCACGAGGTTGTGGATTTCGCGCGCGGGGCGGTTCCAGTCGAGCAGCCCGTCCTCCTTCTTGAGCTTGGGCGCCTTCGTCGCCTGGGAGTGGTCCTGTTCCAGCGGGGGCTCGCCGCGTTCCAGCGCGGAGATCGCCTCGGCCAGCGCCGGGCGCCCCGCCTCGAGCATCCGGTCGAACAGCTCGACGGCCGTCTCGTCCTCGCCGATCGGGAGCTCCACGCGGCGCACCACCGGGCCGTGGTCCATCCTGGGGTCGAGCCGGAAGAGCGTGACGCCCGAGACCGTCTCCCCGTTCGCGACGGCCCACTGCACGGGCGCGGCGCCGCGGTAGCGCGGGAGGAGCGAGCCGTGGAGGTTCAGGCTTCCGAAGCGCGGCACGGCCAGCACGTTCTTCGGGAGGATCGAGAAGGCGATGACGACGAAGAGGTCCGCGCCGACCGCGCGGAGCTCCGCCTCGAACTCCGGCGACTTCAGGTCCTCGGGCTGGAGGACGGGCAGTCCGAGCTCGAGCGCGGCCTGCTTGACGGGCGGCGCCTGCAGGTGCCGTCCGCGCCCGGCGGGGCGGTCGGGCTGCGTGACCGCGCCGAGCACCTCGTGCTCCGTCTCGCGGACGAGGAAGCGCAGGAAGCCGGCGGAGAACTCGGGCGTGCCGAAAAAGAGGATCTTCATCAGTTGGCGATTTCCCGGACGATGCGCCTCATCTCCTCCTTCACCGAGTCGAAGGCGTCCACGACGTCGGGGTCGAAGTGCGTGCCGCGCTCGGCCAGGATGGTGCGCACGGCCTCTTCGTGGGGAATCGGGTCCTTGTAGGGGCGCTTGCTGACCAGCGCGTCGTAGACGTCGGCCACGGCGACGATGCGCGCGGAGAGCGGGATCTTCTCGCCCGCGAGCGGGGCGCCCACGCCGTTCTGGACGAAGAACGAGGTCTTGTTCCCGTTCTGCAGCACGTTCGGATAGCCCGTGCCGTCCCAGCGCTGGTGGTGGTGGTAGGCGATTTCGCGCGCCAGCTCGTAGTAGCTGCGGAAGGGGAGCGAGCGCTGGAGCTCGGCGATCAGGTCGCCGCCGACGATGACGTGCATCTTCATCGACTCGAACTCGGAGGCGGTCAGGCTCCCGGTCTTGCGGAGGATGTCGTCGGTGATCCCCACGCGCCCCACGTCGTGCAGCGCCGCGGCGATGGAGAGGTCGGCGATGTACTGCTCGGTGACGTAGCTGCGGTACTTCTGGCTGTGCGAGAGGGCGCGCGCGATCGTCTCGGCCATCCGGCCGATGCGGCGCAGGTGGAGCGCGGTGCTGGCGTCGCGCGCGGCGGTGACGCGGGCGAAGCCGATGGTGCTCGCCCTGCGGAACTGGTCGTTGCGCTTCTGGGCGCTCTCCAGGCGGAGCCGGGCGCGGAGCTCCCGGCGCTTCAGCCCGCCCGAGAGGAGGGCGGCGCCGGCCAGGCAGATCGGGAGCAGCATCGCGAAGAAGACCCACTCCTCGCGGTGGAAGTCGCCCACGCGCCCGCGGTCCATGACCAGGACGGCCAGGCGGTTGACCGCGAAGACCACGGCCCAGGCGGCGGCGCCCGTGGCGAAGAAGTGGTCCTGGCAGAGGATCCGCGCCCGTTCGAGCAGGCGGGAGGGCGCGGAATCCCGGCGGACGTCCGCGGACGGCGTCGAATTGGCTGCGCGCGCGTTTTCCGGCATCTCGGACCTCCGTCGAAGGCGGTTTCCCCGGTTCCCTCTTCTCAAATCTAAATCGGGAAGCCGGAAAAGCAAAAAACCCGTCCGCTCGGACGGGTCTTTCGGAGCTGCCCCACCTGGGCTCGAACCAGGGACAACGCGGTTAACAGCCGCGTGCTCTACCAACTGAGCTATAGGGCATCAGGCGGAGACAAATATAGACAAGGGGCGGGCGTTTGTGCAAGGGGAGGGGGAAAGGCCCCGTTCCGGTCCTCGGCCCGTCTACTCTTCGGCCGTTTTCCCGGCCTCTTTCTCCCGTTTCGCCCGTTTTTCGCGGGCCGTGGCGCCCAGGACGTTCCAGTTGGTCTTCTTCATCAGCTTCCAGGCGCCGACGTTGGTCCCGTCCTCGAGCGAGCCGTTGAAGGCGTCGACCACGCGCTTGAGCTTGCCGTTGATCGCGGAGAGGGTGTCGATCAGGTCGCGGCTTTCGGCCAGCCGGACCCAGGCCTCGGTCTTCGAGAGCGAGTCGAGCCCCTCGTCCGCGCCCGCGACGGCGTTCCGGACCGCCTGCGCCGCTTCGGAGAGCGCCAGCAGCGCCTGCCGCGCCTGGACGAGCGAGGTGTCGAGCGCGGCCTGGACGGCCTCCGCCTGCGCCGTCGCCCCCTCCGCCAGGTCCCCGACCTGCGCCAGCGCGTCCGCGACCTGCGGACCCTTCGTTCGGACCGCGTCGTCCACGGCGGCGACCGCGCCCTCCACGGCGTCCACCAGGCCGTCGAACCGTTCGGCGAAGGGCTTGTGCGCGGAGTCCCCGCCGGCGATGAGGCGGGCGGCCAGCGTGAGCGAGTCGAGCAGGTCCACCGCGTCCTTCACCAGGTGCATCGCCTCGGCGATCCCCGGCTCGTACTCCCCGGGCTGCGGCAGGGAGAGGTCGAGCTCCTTCCCGCGGTGCACGGGCATGATGACGATGTAGCGCTGCCCCATCAGGCTGTAGTTCGAGTTGATGAAGCGCGTCCCCTCGCAGTAGCGGACGGGGTTCCCGAAGTCGATCTCCACCTCGGCCTCGCGCCCGCGCAGCCTCGTCTCGCGGACGAAGCCGACGCGCACGCCGCGCTCCACGACGGCGTCCTGGGGCTGGAGCGACCCGAGGTCGGGGAAGCGGACGACGACGGTCTGGACGCCCCGGCTGTCCTCGAGGTACATCTTCCAGCCGACGAACGCGCACAGCAGCAGCACGAGCCCGATGGCGATGTAGCCGATGGCCTTGTCGGAGAGCCTGTTCATCGGGGAGAAAGGTAGAAAGCGGAGCGGCCGTCCGATTCCGCGCCCCCGGGAGATTGGTAGTTTTGGGGCAACAGGCGAGGTACCCCATGTCCGCATCCCCGATCTCCGCAGAGACCCTCTACGCCCCCCGGCGCCGCAAGACCGTTCCCGTGACGTTCGGCGGGGTGACGATCGGCGGCGACGCCCCGGTCCTCGTCCAGTCGATGACGACGACCAACGCCCGGGACGTGGACGCGACCGTCGCGGAGACCCTCGCCCTCGCGAAGGCCGGCTGCCGCCTGGTCCGCATCACCGCCCCCACCGAGGCGAGCGCCGCCGCGCTCAAGGACGTCGTGGCCAAGGTGCGCGCCGCGGGCTGCGACGTCGCGATCTCCGCCGACATCCACTTCCAGCCCCGCGCCGCCTACGAGGCGGTGAAATGGGTGGACAAGGTGCGCATCAACCCCGGCAACTTCGTGGACCGCGGGATCCAGAGCACCGCGACCTGGGACGACGTCTCGTGGGCCGAGGCGGTGGCGCGCGTCGAGGAGTCGTTCGGCGCCCTCGTCGAGATGGCGAAGGAACGCGGTGTCGCGATCCGCATCGGAACCAACCACGGCTCGCTCTCGCAGCGCATGGTCTGGAAATACGGCGACACCGTCGAGGGGATGGTGGAGTCCGCGCTGGAGTACCTGCGCGTGTGCGAGGCGCACGACTTCCACGACGTCGTCTTCTCGATGAAGTCCTCCAACCCGAAGGTCGTGGTGGAGGCCTACCGCATGCTGGCCGCGCGGCTCGACTCCGAGTTCCGCCCCTACCCGCTCCACGTGGGCGTGACCGAGGCGGGCGAGGGCGAGGACGGGCGCCTGAAGAGCTCCGTCGGGATCGGGGCCCTGCTCCTCGACGGCCTGGGCGACACGGTCCGCGTCTCGCTGACCGAGCCCCCCGTGGCGGAGATCCCCGTGGCCGCGGAACTGGTCCGCCTGGCCGACGTCCGGAACCAGGGCGGCGTGGAATTCCCGAAGCCTCTGCCCGCCCCCGCGCACGACCCCTTCCGCTTCTCCCGCCGCGCCGCCTCGCGCGTGGAGTGCGGACCCTTCGCCGTCGGCGGGAACGAGCCCCTGCGCGTGGCCGTCGACGGCTCCCTCGCCGGCGCGGCGGAATCCGGCGCCGAACTCGTCTCCGGGCGCGACTTCCCGACGTTCGGCGCCGCCGAGCCCGGACTCGAGGCGGCCCTCGCGGGCGACGGGCCCGTCGAGATCCGCGTCTCGTCGCCCGCGGAGTTCGAGACAGCCCTCGGGCTCGCCTCGCGCGCCGCGGCTCCCCTCCTCTGGTCCTGGTGCGGCCCCGACGGTTCCGAAACCGTCGGGACGCGCTGGCTCGCCGCGGCGCTGAGGGCCGCCGGGCGCGAAGACCCCCTCGTCCTCCGGGCGAAGCTCCCCGCGGGGGACGCGGGCAGGATGTCCGGCGGCGCCCGGATCGGCTCGCTCCTCGTCGACGGGATCGGCGACCTGGTCTGCGTGGACGCCGCGGGCGACGCCGCGGCGTCGGCCAAGCTGGGCTTCGACCTCCTGCAGGCCTCCGGGCGTCGCCGCACCCGGACGGAGTACATCAGCTGCCCCAGCTGCGGGCGCACGCTCTACGACCTCGTCTCCGTGACCGAGAAGATCAAGGCCCGCACGTCGCACCTCGCCGACGTGGCGATCGGGATCATGGGGTGCATCGTCAACGGCCCGGGCGAGATGGCCGACGCCGACTTCGGCTACGTGGGCGGAGCCCCGGGCAAGATCGACCTCTACGTCAAGAGGGAGTGCGTGAAGAAGGGGATCCCCTCGGACCAGGCCGTCGAGGCCCTGGTCGATCTCATCAAGGCGCACGGCCGCTGGAAGGACCCGGCCTAGGCCCCCTTTAGGATTTGGAGCGGGAACGCCCCTCCCCCGGGAGGGGCTCGGGGCGGGATTTGCTAGATTGGAACCCGTTCCGGACAATGGCGCCCGGGACGGACAACACATCGTCGGAGACATCCAATGACTTCTCGCGCAAAGCCCTTCGGCATCCGCACCATGAACAAGATTTCGGCGCAGGGCCTCTCCCTGTTCGGATCCGACTACCAGATCTCCGACGCGAACGACGCCCCCGACGCCATCCTCGTCCGCAGCGCCCAGGTCGACACCGACCTCTTCCCCACCGCGCTGGCCGTGGCCCGCGCCGGCGCCGGCGTGAACAACATCACCATCGACAAGGCCTCCGAAAAGGGCGTCTGCGTCTTCAACACCCCCGGCGCCAACGCCAACGCCGTCGCCGAACTCGTCTTCGACGCGATGGGCGCCGCCGCCCGCAACATCATCGCGGGCAACGCCTGGATCAAGAGCCTCGAAGGCATGACCGACGACAAGGAGATCTCCGCGGCCGTCGAAAAGGGCAAGGGCCAGTTCGCGGGCGTCGAGCTCCGCGGCCGCACCCTCGGCGTGATCGGCCTCGGCAAGATCGGCGTCCTGGTCGCCAACGGCGGCGTCGCCCGCGGCATGTCCGTCATCGCCTACGAACCCTATCCCTCGATCGGCAACATGCACGCCCTGCACCCCGCCGTCCGGATCACCAGCAACCTCGAAGAGGTGATGCGCACCGCCGACGCCGTCAGCATGCACGTGCCGCTCACCCCCAACACCAAGAACCTGATCAACGCCGACATGATCGCCGCGATGCGCGACGGCGCGATCCTCTGCAACTTCTCCCGCGGCGGCATCGTCGACGAAGCGGCCACGGTCGCGGCCCTCGACGCCGGCAAGCTCCGCGCCTACGTCACCGACTTCGCCTCGCAGACCACGCTGAAGTGCCCCAAGTGCATCAACTTCCCGCACCTGGGCGCCTCCACCGCCGAAGCCGAGGAGAACTGCGCCACGATGGCCGTCGAGCAGCTGAAGCTCTACCTCGAGCACGGCGTCGTCCGCAACTCGGTCAACTTCCCCGCCATCGCCGCGATGCCCGCCGCCGGCACCAAGACCCGCCTGGTGATCGTCAACCGCGACGTCCCGAACATGATCGCGGCCGTCACCAAGATCCTCGGCGACGCCGGCGTGAACATCCAGTCCTTCAAGAACGAATCCAACGGCAAGATCGGCTACAACCTCGTCGACCTCGCCTGCGAAATCGACGACGGCCTCGTCAAGAGCATCGAAGCCGCCGGCGACGTCCTCAAGGTCCGCGTGATCAAGTACTAGGAGCCGCGAGGTTCCGGAACGGAAGGCCCCCGTCCGCGGGGGCCTTTTCGCGTGCGCGGAAATCGCATGGCCCGGACGTCTCGCGGACGGGAAAAAGGAAAGGCCCCTCGGCGAGGGGCCTTTTTTGCGCGAGGGAGGAGGCGCCCGGAGGCGCTACTCCACGAACTCGATGTTGTCGAGTTCCATCCGGAAGTCCTTGCCCTCCTGCATCTCGGGCGCGAAGCAGATGTCGGTGACGTCCATGAAGGACTTCTCCTCCTGCTTGCCCCAGGCGGGCTGGCCGAACTTGTCGAAGGGAATCTCGATCTGCGTCCACTCGGCCGGAACCGTGAAGATCGCCTTGAAGTTCGCGTAGTCGCTCACCACCTTGCGGCGGACGGCCAGGTTGAACTTCGTCCCCTCGCCCTTCGCCCAGAAGCGGACGGCGCGGTAGGGGCGGATGTCCACCGGGCTCCAGTCGGGCGCGAGGTTGGTGCAGAAGGCGGTCCAGGCGTGGCGCGGCGGGTTGGAGATCCCCATGTGGCCGTCGATCACGACGCCGTGCTTGCCGAGCTCGGCGGGCGCGCCGGAGTGGGTCGTCCAGGGGTTGTCGCCGATCTTCGTGCCCACGCGCGAGGCGTCGAGGTAGTGGAAGACGCCGCCGCCGACGTTGTTCTTGTCCCAGGAGGACTCGAAGTCGGCGATCGTCAGGACCTTCTTCTGCGGCAGGAGGACGCCGGGCGTGCCGACGGTGGGCTTGCCCATCGCCACGAGGTTCTCGGTCTCGGGCAGGCGGATCCGGTTCCCGTCGTCCTTGCGGGCCATGCCGGCCGCGAGGAAGGGGAGGTCCTTCTTCATGTAGTATTCCTGCGCCTCGAACATCGCGAAGCCGTCGGCGCCGAGCTCGCGCGTGGCGCGGATTTCGTCGGCCTGCACGTCGAGGTCGAGCGTCTGCCAGGAGGAGAGCACCGGGCCGATGCCCACGTAGAGCTTGGTGTTCGTCCCCTCCAGCGCGAGCTTGTGCTGGCGGATCTGCCCGCGGAAGTCCTCCACGTCGGAGGTGTAGGACATCGGGAAGACCGCGTCCACGATCCCCTCCTTCGCCCACGCCTCCCAGTCCTGGAAGACGTTGTCGCGCGCGAAGTCGGGCTTGCCGAAGACCGCGGCGCTCACCACGATGTCGGGCTTGATCGCCTTCACGCGCTTGTAGACCGTGCGCATGACGTTGGTGATCAGGTCGCAGCGGAACTTGTTGTACTCGTCCTTAAGCGCGCCGGAGACGACGTCCTCGGGCCACTTTTCGACGGGCTTGCCGATCCGTTCCTCGAACTTCTTCCGCATCGGCGCGGAGAAGTCGACGTTCTGGCCGCCGAAGCGGATGTAGTCGAGGTGGATCCCCTGCACGTCGTAGTTGGAGATCAGCTCCTCGATCGCCTGGATCTCGAACTCCACGTTCTCGTCGAGCGCGGGGGTGAGCCAGGTGGTGGTGTCGCCGGTGGCGGTGATCTGCATGCGCCCTTCCGCGCGGAACTTGTCGGGCGAGTCGCTGGGCGACATCCACCCTTCCGCGAACTGGAACATCACCTTCCAGGCGTGCACCTCCATGTTGTTCTCCTTCGCCGCGGCGAGGATCGCCTTCATCTGGTCGCCTTCCGCGTCGACGTAGGCCGACGGCGGGACGAGCTTGGAGGGATAGTAGGCGACGCCGCTCCAGAGGACGTTGGGGAGGATGGCGGTGTAGCCGTCGGCGGCCAGCTCCTTCAGCGCGCTGCGCCAGGGCTTGTGGCCTTCGCCGATCTTCAGCGGGCCGTTGCCGTAGTGGCACCAGATGCCGCGCCATTCGGGGTTCTTCGTCTCCTGCAGCAGCGCGTAGGCCTCGGTCATGTAGCGCTTGGCGACGGGGATCCTCTCCTGCGCCTCGGGCGCGCGGACGTCGGGCATCGCGGCGACCTCGTCGTGGATCTTCTTCGCGCGGTCGATGCGGTCCAGCGCGTCGGCCTCGTTGACGTGGCCCTTGGCCTTCGCCTCGAGGTCGGCCACGGCGGAGGCGTAGTCCTTGTAGGACGAGAAGCGGCCGATGTCGTCCAGGCCCAGGCCCGCGATGGCGCGGAGGTCGCGGACGAAGACGCGCGAGTCCTTCTTGGCGCCGGGCAGCAGGCAGAAGCGGATGTTCTTCACCTGGTCGAGCCCGAGCGGCACGCCCTCGGTGGTGGCGCGTTCGAGCCAGATCTCCACGCTCTTCCAGGCGTTCGTCAGGCCGAAGGTGGGGAGGGCGTACCAGCCGTCGCCCGACTCCAGGTACATCATCACGCCCGAAAGGGCCTCGGGGTCCTCCACGCGGGCCTCGAAGACCAGGCGGTCGTAGCCGGAGAGGTTCAGCTGCACGGCGCGGTCCCAGTAGAGACGCCAGTCGGAGAGCGTGGTGAAGTTTGCGTCGAAGACGGCCACCTGCTGTTCGGCGTCGTTCCCCATGCGCGGGGCGCGGCTGTCGGCGTTCATCGGCTTCCACTGCGCGGCGATCAGGTCGTCGGAGGCGTAGTCGTAGGCGTCGATCTGCAGCGGCTTGTCGGGCAGCGCGGCCTTGACCTCCGTCTTCGGGGCGTCGGCGGCCGGGGCGGCGGAGGCGTCCTGCTGCGCGGATTCCTTGGGGGCGTTGCCGGCGCAGGCGAAGAGCGCGCACGCGGCGGCCAGGGCGGAGATCCCGAGCAGGGCCCGGGGGGAGCGGAGAACGGTCTTCATTCGCTGGTCCTCTGTTGTGCGGGGCGTCCCCGCGGTTCCTTTGAGAAAAATAAACCAAAACGAGAGGAATCGGAAAAATGTCACGGCAAAAGCGGTATATTGGGGAAACGCCACCAGGGAGACGCCGATGCCGTTCCACGTATATTACAGCGACCGAATCGAAGATCTCGCAGCCAGGCTGAAGGCAGATCTGGGAAACCGGAAGCAGGCAGACCCCTTCATCTTCCCCAAAATCGTCACGCCCAATCCCAATGTCGGGAAATACCTGAGAATAGAGGTCTTTTCGAAAGTGCCGGAGTTCTGCGCCGGCGTGGACTATCCGATGCTTCGCGGCTTCCTGGTCGAGCAGATGAAAGCGAGCCTGCCGGGAAAGGTCGAACTTCTTCCCGACCGGGCGTATGCGGTCGCCATCGCCGACAACTTGCTGAACCCGCGGAAGGAGGACGAGGAGGCGCTGAAGCCGTTCCGCGAATACGTGTTCGGCGACGCGAAACCGACGGACGCGCTGGACCAGCGGCAGGCGAGGATGCTCTGGCAGCTTTCCGACAAGCTGGCCGGGTTGCTGGACGACTACGAAATCCACCGTCCGGACGTCGTCGAGCGCTGGCTCAACGACGGCAGCATCGCGGACAAGGGGAATAAGCCGGAGAAAGGAAGTTCTGAGGCGGGCGAAGCCGTTCTGGCGAAAAGGCTCTGGGCGAAGGACGGTCGTTTCGGCGACGCGAGCGAAAAGAAGTCGATGCGCCAGATCTACGAGATGGTGAAAGGACGCGAACCGGCCGACGGCGACGAGATCTACCTCTTCGGCCACTCCACGCTCTCTCCTCTGCAGGCGAAGATCGTCCTCTGGCTTGCCCGAAAGCGCAAGGTGTTCTTCTACCACAACAACCCCTGCCTGGAGTATTGGGGAGACATCGAATCTGACAGGAAGAACAAATCCGATTGGACGCGGAAGAGCGCGGACGACTGGATGAAGAAATGGAACTCCGGTCCCGAGAACGAACTGCTGTGTGGTTTCGGTGCGGCGGGTCGTGCAACGGTCGCGTTGCTCCAAGACTGTTCGGAAACCGACGGCTTCGAAATGGAGCCCGTCGAAGACGAGAAACGTCCCGCTCCGAACACGGTGCTCGGGCGGGTGCAGGAGTCGATACGCCATCGGACATCCGATTTGGAACGAAAACCTCAGGACGCCTCGCTCCAGATCGTCGGGACGCCGGGCATTCGCCGCGAAGTGGAGATGGTCTACAACTCCATCGTCGGCAGCGTTTGGAAACCCGAAGGCTCCGGGAAACGCCCTTGGCCGGACTGCCTGTTCTCCGACATCGCGGTGCTGGTTCCTGACATGGCGACCTACCGTCCGGTCATCGAATCCGTCTTCGACGCGCGGGGCGAGGTTCCCTACGGGCTCATCGACACGACGGCGTCCGAAGAGAGCTCCTATCTCGCCGGCTTCCTCGCGCTGATGGAACTGGGACGACGCGGATTTTCGCGGCAGACGCTGTTCGGACTGCTGGGCAATGTCTGCGTCCAGAGCAAACAGCGGTTCGACCACGGGCATTTCCTCGAATGGCTGGATTTGACCGGCGACGAACTGCACGCGTTCGACGGATTCGACAAGAAGGACGACGATGATTTCTTCAACTGGAAGTGGGCGCTCGAACGGCTACGGCTGGCGCGCGTGGCCGATTCGCTGAAGATGCCCGGTTCGCCGAACGAGGAAATGCCTCTTGTACCCGGCGGCGGCGAGTCGGCGATGCGTTTTTCCGCGCTCGCCGAACTTTTGCACCGCGAGCTCGTCGCCGCACTCGGGAATGATGGAACAAAACGGTTGCCGTGCGTTGGGCCGGAATCCGAAAAGAGGGAAAACTGGGCGTCCCGGCTGGCTTTCCTGGCCGACGCGTTCCTTGCGCCGCCGGACGGCGATCCGCTCGAAACGCACGTCCAGAACGAGGTGAAAAAGGTCTTGCGTTCTCTCGCCGACCTCCAAGGGAGCTGGAACGTCGAAATCGCCGCCGCGGCCGTGGAACACTTCGTCGGCGGTCTGCCCTGCCGCAAGGGCGGCTATCTCACGCATGGCGTGACGATTGCCGGGATGATGCCGATGCGCCCCGTTCCGTTCAGGCAGATCTACGTGCTCGGTCTCGGTGAAGGAGGTTTCCCCGGACGCGAAAGCGGAACGACGCTCGACGTCCGCGGTCTCCCCGGCATGGATCGCGGCCTGACCGACATCTCCGCGCCCAACATGAACCGCTACGTGTTCCTGGAGACGCTGATGTCGGTGCGCGACCGGCTGGTGCTCAGCTATCCGAATCTCGACATCGAGAAAGACGCGGAACTCTTCCCCTGCGGCCCCGTGCTCGAACTGGAGAAGTTCGTCGGCGAACACGTGCTTTCCGCGGACGCCGACGGGAAGCCGGTGCCGTTCGCGGAGTTCAAGGGCTATCCGCTTCTGGAACGCGGCGAAATGGACGGCGCGAGCAAGCGTCCTGACAAGACCGTTCCCGTCGAACGGATTGTCTGGAAGCACGACGACCCCGATGCGGGAATTTTGCCGAGCTATTCCGCGGTCGCGCGCGAAATCGCGCGGAAGATGGAAGCGCTTCGCAAACTGGACGCTCTCGGCAAACAGAAGGAGAAGGATGAGAAAACGCTCCGCAAGTTGAAAGCACTTCGCGAGCAGACCGCGCAGGATGAAAATCCGTTCGCCGCCGAACCGAATTCCCCTGAGAGCGAGTGGAAAGCGGAGTTCACGTCGAAGGAGTTGGCCGAATTCGTCAAGAACCCGACGCGCGGTGTGATGAAAGGCCTGCTCGGGGTCTCCGTCTCCGGGTACAGGGATATCGCCATCGCCAAAAATTCTCCGGTGGACCTGCCGGATGGCCCGATGACGTGGGGTGTGCAGGAAGACCTGTTCGCCTATGGAATCGAAATCCAGAAGCCCGGCGCGGAAACGCCGAACGTCAAGGAACTGTTCCGCGAAAGGGGCGCGAAGGATTTGCGGGAATTGCAACGCGCAGGATGCGTGCCGACCGGATATCTGGGCGAGTTCGCACTGAATCGGCTTGTGGAAAATCTGCCGGAAGACACGGCAAAGGATTTGGCCGATCGATACGGATTGGCGGCGTGTTCGCTGGATGAGTGGGAGAAAAAGCACGTTCTTCGCGCGCGATACCGTTCGAGCGAGAGCAATCGTCTGTTCGTCGCGAAGGTCGACAACTGGACGGAATGGCCGACGGAACAGGCCGTGGTCGTGACGCGGAGGCTCGGTCTGGGAAATCTCCCGTCCGACGGCGTCATCGAGCCCTTGATCGGCTGCTGGACGCGCCTGGCGGAGCAATGCGCGAGCGGCAAAATCGGAGACGAGGAGCAGACCATCCAGATCGCCGTCATCGACATGGACGGAGGAAAATCCTGCGAATGGGTTTGGAGAATCAAGCCTTCGGAGTGCGCGGCTCGGCTTAATGCGATCGCGAATGCGTATCTCTCCCATTTGGCGGGCGGTCTCTCTGATGTCACGTGCAAGAAGTACCGCAAGGCGGCGGAGAAAGCCGGTGATCAGGCAATCGATCTGAAGATGCTGTCGGCAGACGAGGACGAAGGCCGCTTCGGCAAGAAAAAGAAGGACGCGTTCGACAATTCTCTGGTGGTCGAAAAAGTGATTGACAATTGGAAAACGGGCGAAACAGGACCGCGGTTTGAACGACTGCGCGACATCTGGAAGTGGTTCGTTCAAGGCGAGAAGAGCGCCAGAGCGCCGGAAACCGATTTCGAAAACGTGGAGGGCGGCAATGGCTGAATTCGAATCGCTACCGCCGGAAACCAAGGCGCAGACGGCCAACGAAAAGGCCGTATGGGACCAGTTGACGTTCGACCATGACGTCATCATCGAGGCTTCCGCCGGCACGGGCAAGACGTATGCCTTGGAACAGATTGTCCGCAAGCTGGTCAAGAAAGGCTACGAGGTTCCCGAAATCCTGTTGGTCACATACACGGAGAAGGCCGCGGGCGAGTTGAAGAATCGAATCCGGAAGACTTTGGGGGATGCAGGCGAGTCGCTGTCGAGATTCGGCGAAGCCGCCATCTGCACGATCCACTCCTTCTGCAGGGATCTCCTCGCCGAATACGCTTTCGAAATCCGGAAGCCGATGCGAGTGGATGTCGTCGCGTCCGAAGAGGAGTTGATCCGCGATGCGGTCCGAAAGGCTCTCGAAGGCGACAAATTCCGGGAACGGTTCGGCGGCGCCTATTCGGACTGGATGCGGGCCGGAAACTTCAAGACGACGGAGGAATTGATCGACGCCGTCGTGGAGAAGATGAAAAAGCGCCTTCGCAAGACGACGGAAGAAAAGCCGATTCAAGCGATGGACGGAATTCGCGAAACCGTCGTGGAGACGCTTCAAAATGCCGGAGTTGCCTCAAAAGAAGACTTGGCGGCAAAGGTGGGCAGGTTTTGCGAATCTGTCGAAGGGCGGTGGAGCTACAAAGCGAATTTCGCATGCAGCTACGAAAGTCTTCGCAGATGTTTGCCGGGGCTCTTGGCGAAAGATGACGCGGCTTTGTTCGAATGGGAGAAGTGGACCGCGGATCATGCTGGAAAGACTTTCTCGTTGGACACGCGAATGGCGTCGAAATACGGCGGAATCCTGTCGGATCATGTCGAAGGATGGAAGTGCGTCGTCGATGCTTTGGACAACGCCGTTCAACATTGTCGACAAGGACTGCTCCTGGGCTTGACGGAACTGGCGAACGCCGAATACGAACGGATGAAGGCGGAATCGTCCGTCATGACGTTCGACGACATGGTCCTCGACGCGAGCGAAGTCGTGCGTCGGGAAGCGGACGCGGAACGGAACGGAGGCAAGAGCGCCTTGCTTGAAGCCATCCGCAAGAAGCACCGCATCGCTCTGGTGGACGAGTTCCAGGACACCGACAATCGACAATGGGAAATCTTCCGCTCGATTTTCTCCCACAAGGTCAACAACGCGGACGGCAATCGCAAGCCCGGGTTTCTTCTGGTCGTGGGGGACCCCAAACAGGCCATCTATTCGTTCCGCGGCGCAGACATCGCCACCTATCTGACGGCGCGCGGGACAATCGAAAAAGACAATCCAGGCGAGTACCGGAAGACGCTCGACACGACCTGGCGTTCCACGGAAAAAATGGTGGATGCGTTCAACGCCTTGTTCGGCGACAGATCAGGCTGGTTCGACGGCATGACCGTGCAGACGAAAAACGGAGAAGGCGGGACAATCGAGTACACGCGCGTCAAATTTCCGGAAGGGAACCAAGAGTTCGCGGGATTCGAAGAAAATGACCACACGGGGCGGGATGCCGTGACGTTGCTGGAATCTTTGGACGGCGATATCCGACCGAACAGCCAGAACGGCTTGGGAGACAATGCGCGGTGTTTGCCGATCTTTCTGGAAAACGCCGCGAACGAAATCAAGCGGCTGAGGTCATTGGATTCCGCCATGCCGGTCAAGGACAAGGAGACCGAAGAGATCCGCAACCGGATGAGGTACGGCGATTTCTGCATCCTGGTGAGAAAAAACGCCGACGCCGATGTGGCCAAAAAAGTTCTCGGACGGCATGGCATCCCCTACGGGCACTACAAGGAGGCGGGCATCTACGACTCCGCGGAGGCGGAATCGGTGTTGGCTCTGCTCGATTTCCTGGGCGAGCCGTGGCGCGACGGAAATCTCGCCGCGCTGCTGTTGACGCCGTTTTTCCGCGTTCCTCCGGAAAAGCTCGAAGCGACGATTGCCCAGAAGCCGAAGGCATTCGTCGAAACCGTCGAAACGTGGCAGTTGCTGGCGGCGAAGAGGGACTGGAACGGATTGTTCGAGAACATCCTTTCAGCGAGCGCTCTGGCGCAGCCCAAAGCCGGCGACTTCGAATACGACAGGCGGTGGGCGGCCATCCGGCAGATCTTCGACAAGCTCCTCGCGGAAATCGGAACAACGGCGACGACGGCCGCGGAGTTCGCGGAACTGCTGCGCTGCTGGAGACGCGACGACAGCCGCGCCGGCGAAGGCGGCTCGTTGCGACGCAAGGAGAGCGACGCCAACCGCGTGCAGATCATGACGATGCATGCGTCGAAGGGGCTGGAATTCCCAGTCGTGTTCGTCGCATACGGATTCTCCTCGCCGAACGACCGCAATGACGCGACCGAGGAGGAGAAGCGGGAAAACCAGCAGGAAATGCGGCGCCTGCTCTATGTCGCGATTACGCGCGCCAAGCAGAAACTCTACCTTCCGTGGTCCGGCCGCGCCATGGAGCAAAAACCGGTGAATCCCGAACCGGATGGCAAGACAACGACAAAATCCAAAACGGACAAGCCGTCGGCGCCTCTATGGGGCGTTGGAAGCAAAGGGTCCGCGTTGCGCGGCGGGTTCCTTGCAAACGGCATCTGCGCCTTGTTCGGCGATGCGGCCGAAGCGACGAAGCACACGATCACGGTGGCGGTGCCGTCGGCCGTGGAATCCGCTGCAGTTCCGTCCGCTTCCGAAGCCGAGCAGGACGGGCACGCCCCCGAAAAGCTGGAGAATTTCCCGGGCAAGGCGCTGCGGCAGAATCGCATGCGCTGGGATTCCTTCACCTCGCTTCACAAGAGCGACGCGAACATCGGCGCGATGTGGTTCGCCGGAACGGCAGAAAACGAATTCGACGAAGAGCAGGGCGAAACCGAGGAGGAATCGAAGTCCGCTGGGCCGAACCTGTTCCCCGGCGGGACGAGCGCAGGCAGCGTGTTCCACGAAATCATGGAAGCGCTCTGCGTCAACGACGGCTCCTTGGAAGCCCCCGATTTCGGAAGCGTCGGGAAAGCGGATTTGGAGAAGTTGGAATCCGATGCCGGCGAAGAGAACGCGTCTGCGTTCGTGAAATTGATCCGCGCCAAGATGCGCCTGCACTCCATGGAAAACCGCGTGCACAAGGACGATGGCGGCGCGATCGTGGACACCACGGAGCGGATGCTGGTCCGCATGGTCTGGAACGCGCTGAACGTGAAGCTCCAGTTCGGTGAATCGAAACAATTCTCCCTGAAGGACATCGCGAGGGAGAACCGACGTGCGGAAATGGCTTTCGCCGCGAGCGAACGCGAACTGGTCGGCGGAGAGCGGGGCGCCGGCGCCTTCAACGGCGCGATCGACCTCCTGGTCCGTCCTGAAGGCAAGGACGGACCGGTCTACGTCCTGGACTGGAAGACGAACACGCTCAAGGACTACGGCAACAAAGCCGTGGAGGACGCGATGGAGGCCTGCGGGTACCACCTCCAGTACGAAATCTATTCCCTTGTCGTCCGCCGGTGGCTTGGCGAAGGACGTCCGAACGGCGTCGCCTACCTGTTCGTGCGCGGCGGCGCGAAAGAAGGCCGATGCGGCGTCTATCTGCAGCCGCTGAAAGACGACTGGGAAGGCAAGTTCACGGCCGATCTCGGGAATGCGCTTCCCGGTCCTCGTCCGGCGGCGAAAACGGAGGAAAGAAAATGAAAGAGGATGTTTTTCTCCGTCAGCTGAAGCTGTTTGGCGTTCCCTCCGGTTCGGACGAAAACACCGAGGCGGTTCGGGTGTTCCTGGCCAAACGCCTTGAGAACGGCGATCTTTCCTTGTCCGAAATCCAGCTGTCGCGCGACATTGCCGAACGCGGGAAATGCGAAGACGCCGCCGTCCACCTGTTTCTCGCGGCGATGTTCGTCGCCCAGCGGAAAGGCGACGCCTTCCTGAGCGAGAAGAATGGAGAGCGGATTTTCAATGAATTCGGCGAGTCGGGTCTTTGGGAAAAAGCGCGAGCCGCCGCGCCGGGCCTTCCGGAAGAGATCGTCGTCCTGGAAAAAGGCAAAGGCTGGTTCTTTGCGCGCAACCTCGAGGCCGTCAAGTGCGTTTCGGCGCTGATTCGGGAACGGGTCAAGAAGTCGCTTCCGGAGGAATGCCCGGACGTCGAAAAATCCATCGCGTTCACCGACAAGACGCTGGACGAGTTCCAGAAGAACGCGGTGCTGACGGCGACGTCGCGCCACTTCGCCGTGATCACCGGCGGGCCGGGAACGGGGAAAACCACGATTGTCTGCGCGATTCTCCGCGCGCTGCTTCGCCCGGGCAATCTCCGTCCCGACGAAATCGGGTTGGTCGCGCCGACCGGGCGAGCCGGCCAGCGCATGACCGAGGCGCTTCGAAAGGAACTCGCCAACGCGAAGGACGAGGATCCGGCGGTTCTCGCGTCCATCGGATCGTTGAAAGGCGTCACAATCCACAGTCTGCTCGGCGGTCGTGCGCCGCATTGGAAACACACGAAATACGACCAGTTGCCGCACAGGCTCGTCGTGGTGGACGAATCGTCCATGGTGGACCTGCATCTGATGCGCGCCCTGTTGGAGGCGTTGCGCGACGACTGCCGTTTGGTGCTCCTCGGCGACAGCCACCAGCTGCCGTCCGTCGACGAGGGCGCTGTCCTTGGCGATCTCGCGACGAAGGATGGAGAGCGCGACGGCTGGGCGGTCCACCTGGAGGATTCGCACCGGTTCAAAGGCGGGCTCAAGAAAGCGTCCGAGGCAATCAACGCCGGCGATTCGGATGCGTTGAAGGGCGCCGCTCCCGCACTGGGAATCGAAACCGAATCGGACTGGACCTCGACGCTTCGCAAAGACACGACGAAGAACTGCTGTTTCCGCCTCGTCTTCGGCAAGATGTCGGCGCAAAGCTGCCATAAGGCCCTAGAGCAATGGGCGATGTGCTTCGGAACGTTGGGCGAACTCGCCACACGGGCAAAAGGAATCGCGGGCGACCCGGCAAAAGGGATCGCGCCCGATGCATGCCTCGACGACGGAACAATGACGCCGGCGGCGAAGGCGCTTTTCGAATGCCTGGACCGCTCACGCGTGATCACCGTGCTGCGCAACGGCCCGTTCGGTGTGGCCGGCGTGAACGACTTCTTCTCGCGGAAAATCCACGGACGGCGGAAAACCGACAATCTTTTCGACAAACCCGGCGTGCCCGTCCTGATCACGCGGAACTCGAAGGAGCGCGAACTCTACAACGGCGACATCGGAGCGACCGTGTTGCACGATGGCATGATGTACGCGCTTTTCCCGAGAGGGGAGAAGGTCGTCGCCTGTCCGGTCGCCCTGCTGCCGGAACACGAACCGGCCTACGCGGTCACGGTCCACAAGGCGCAGGGGTCGGAATTCGGAAACGTGCTGGTCGTTCTTCCCGACGACGAGGGGAATCCGCTGCTGTCGCGGGAGATGGTCTACACGGGGATCACGCGCGCAAAGGAGCGGGCTGTGATCCTGGGAACCGAAGCGGCGCTCGAAGCCGCGCTCGGAAACAAGACCGACCGCGACACGGGCATCGAGATCTGACGCGGAAAATCTAGTGCGTGAGCCCGTAGGCGCCGGCGGGGAGGCCGGGGATCGCCGCGACGGGTTCGCCGGTCGTCTCTTCCCAGACGCGGAGTTCGGGGGCGCGCTCCTCTCCGGAGACCGTCGCGACGCGGCCGTTGGGCATGAGCGCCGCGCCGCGGACTTCGCCCGCGCCGGAGAGTGTCCAGGAGTCGAGGAGCGACCCGTCTTCGAGCGCGTAGGCCGAGACGGCGCCGGAGGCGCCGACGGCGACGACCCGTTCGCCCGAGAGCTGCACGAAGGCGTTCTCCTCGGTTCCGAGTTCGATCGACCGCGCGGGCGAGTCCCGCACGAAGTCTTCCGCGCTGGAGTAGAGCGAGAGGACGTTCGCCTCGGGCCGGTAGAGGTAGGAGGCGAAGAGCCCGCCGTCGGAGGAGGCGGAGCGGATGCCGACCTGGTCGGCGTAGGAGCCGGGGTGCGGAACGACCTGCCCGTCTTCGCGCGCGACTTCCCAGAGCGTGTCGGTCTCGGGCGCGTAGATCCAGTCGCTTCCGCCGTCGGCGAAGAGGAGGAGGTCTTCGGAGGAGGCGACGCGCGCGAGTTCGGTCGCGGTCCTGTGGCAGAGGTCGAGGAGGACGAGGGCGGTCGAGCCGTTTCCGGGGACGAGCGTGCGGTAGAGGTCGCCCGAGGGCGCCGGGAGCGCTTCGGCGGAGGAGGAGAACGCGGCGTCGCCGTCGGCGCAGTCCCAGGCGCTGACGGAGGTTTCGGGGAGCGGGGCGGGGAGCGCGACCGTTCCGGGCAGCTCCGCTTCGCCGGAGGCGGAGGTCCAGTCTTCGATCTTCGTCGCGCTCCACGAGTCCGCGTTCCGGCGCATCGCGACGAGCGGCATCTTCGCGCCGACGACGTTCTTCAGCGAGAAGCTGCCGTCGGAGGAGACGCGCGCCCAGAGTCCGCTGCCCGCGATGCCGACGCGCGCTTCGTCCCCGAGCGCGCCTTCGAGCTTCCCCTTGAGCGTCGCGCTCTTCTGCAGCGGGCCCGCGGCGAGCGAGAGGTCGCCTTCGGGAACAGCGATTCCCGGAATCCAGAGGCGCCACGAGGAGTCGGCGCCGACGAGTTCGGCGTTCCAGCGCTTGTCCGCGGCGAGCTTCGCGGAGAAGCGCCCGCCCTCCTCCTTCGCCGCGACGGGCGTCCGCGTCGCGCCGGAGATCTCCTCGGGCAGCGAACCGGCCTCCCAGAAGCGGACTTCCGCGAGCCTGGACGCGGCCGTGGTCCGCACGCCGGAGGCCAGAGCCACCGTCACCGTGTTCTCCGTGCCGGAGGCGGTGCCCGCCACTTCGTCGGAACACCCCGCGCAGAGCGCGAGCGTCGCGGCGGCGAGCGCGTGGACGACGAGGCCTTTCTTCACCGTTCCTTCTCCCTGGTGAGCGGGAAAAACTGGATGTTCAGCTGGCAGACCGCGTTCTCCCCGGAATCGGACTTCACGATCTCGAAGATCTCGCGCTGGACGTCCGCCAGCTTCTTCAAAATACGTTGTTTTCCCTCGGGCGAGACGGAAAAAGTGGTCGTGGAGATCTGGCGCTTCTCCTTGGGGATCTCGCGCAGGGCGCGCTTCCCCTCGTCGATCAGCGAGGCCTGGTAGTTCCGGACGAGGTCGACGCCGATCTCCGCGCCGCCCATCAGCGTCTTGGTGGTGCTCTCCCAGATTCCCGTCGGGGCGCGCTTGGCCAGGCCTATGCTCTCCAGCAGCTCCACGGCGCGGCGCGCCTCGGCGATGGACATCGGCGGGTCGAAGAAGCGCGCGAGCTCGGCGTAGTCGTCGCGGACCTCGAGCACGGAGAGCGCGTGGTGGACGGCTGCGTAGCGCCAGTCGGAGTAGTATTCGCGCTGGCCGAGGTGCGCGCGGCGGATCCGCTCGGGCATCAGCGGGAACATCCGGTCGAAGATCTCCTGCCGGCCCTCGGGCGTGGTGGCGTGCGTGAAGTCGACCATCAGCCGGAAGTAGGCCTCTTCGTTCGGCTCGAGCTTCATCGCCGCGGCGAACTTCGGAATGGTGTTGTCGGTCAGGTTGACCTTCCCCCGGACGATGCTGCTGTAGAGGCCGGAGGAGTTGAAGCCGGCGCGCTGCGCGAACCAGCGGTAGGAGAAGTTGCGCTCGTCGGCCTTGCGGGCGTCGTAGTAGTCCCGCAGGAAGAGGCGGTAGTCGAAGTACTCGAAGATGTCGATGGGCAGCGCCATGGGAAAAAATCTAGGCTCCGCGGCGGATTTTTCCTCCGAAAACCGTTTGAACACCCTTTGAGCAAATCGCGGACCGCCCGAAACGGCCCGTTTTCGCGGGGTCGGCGGGAGGCGGATTCTAGATTTGGTCCATGTTCCCGCGCCCCGCCACGCCGTTCGCGGCCATCGCAGCAGCTGTCCTTCTCCTGGCCGGGTGCTCCCTGTTCGACCCCTCCGAGACGCCCGAAAGGGAGCGCGGCGAGGCGTTCGAGGTCGGCCTCTTCGACGAGGGGCGCGTTCCGCGGTTCGAGCTCTCCGTGAAGGAGGCGGACTGGGCGTGGCTGAACGTGAGCGAGAACGCGCTGAAGGAGGAGTGCGTCCCCGCGACGCTGGCGATCGACGGCGTGGAGATCGGCAAGGTCGGCGTGCGGTACAAGGGATCCAACTCCCTGCACCAGTGTTTCAAGGCGGGCAAGGCGCCCTGCCCCAGGGCGTCGCTGAAAATCGAATTCGACGGATATCGCGGCAGGACGCGCGTCGACGGCATGCGCAAGATCAATCTCCATTGGCCGCTGAACGACGACTCCATGCTGCGGGAGAGGCTGACCTACCGACTCTTCCGCGAGATGGGGGTCGAGACGTCGCGCGCCGCGCACGCCGCGCTCTCCGTCAACGGCGAACCTTTCGGGCTCTATGCGATGGTAGAGCAGATCGACGAGGCGTTCCTGGAGGACCGATGGGGAAGCGCTGCCGGCGCGGACAATCTCTGGAAGGAGATCTGGCCCCGGGAAGTCCACCGGGACTGGACCGCGCAAATCAAGCAAGGAACGCTTCTCGGCCAGGCCGGCGTCGAAGAGTTCGCGAAGGCGCTGCGCGAAGCGGCCGCGACCGGAAACAGAGAGCTCTTCGAGCGCCACGCCGATCCCGAACAGGCGCTGAACTACCTCGCGGTGGACGTCGTCTCCGACAACGTCGACGGCTACCGGACGTTCTACTGCCACGGAGACGCCGCTGTGCTGGAGGATTGCGTTCCGCACAACTTCTACTGGCGCCAGTCCTGGCCGGAAAACCGCTTCACGTTGATCCCCTGGGACCACAATTCGACGTTCCTCGTGAACCCGTGGCTGACGGCGCCCGAGTGGAACGACACAACCGTCTCCTGCGACACGCTTCTGCCGATCGAAGGCCGGCGGCTTTGGCACGCCGGGTGCGATCCGTACTTCAAGGCGTTGCGGACGCTCTATCCCGACGAGTGGAAGGCGGCGCTGAAGCGGCTCGCGAAGGGCCCGATGTCGGGCTATCTCGTCGAACGGTGGCTGAAGGAGTGGAAGAACGAGATCGAACCGTTCGTGGACGAGGACACGCTGTTCCA